>JADZBO010000165.1 GCA_020851995.1 Burkholderiaceae bacterium | reverse complement strand
GCGTTCACACTGGAAGGGCACCTTGAAAACATGCGCTGCCCCTATCTGGTCATGCACGGCGGACACGACGTGCTGACCGTGTCGCAGGCGCGCAAGGTCTACGACTACGGAATATCAAAGGGCGTTCGCTGCACGTTGCGGTTGCTCGAGGCAGAGGAAACTGGCGCCGAACACTGCCAGCACGATAATCCCACCATCGGCCAGGAAATCCTTGCCGACTGGCTTGCCGATCAATTCGGAATCGACCAGCGCAAGTTGTTGGCGCGATCGACCAATCCACTGATCTGAAACGGGAGCGACAACAATGAATCTCGGTGTCGACAAGGTAAAAGCCGCGATCGTGGCGATCGATCTCCATCGCGGTCACCTCGACATGAGCGTGGCGACGATGCCTGCTGCGCCGGATGTCGCCGCACGGGTGGTCGAGACCAATCGGCAGCTCATGGCCTGGGCACGCGGGGCCGGAATTCCGGTCGTGCATCTGGTCACGCAATATCGCGATGCAGAGGAGATCCGCGTCAATCCGTTCTGGCGCACCCGGGCGGAAGACCCGAACAATCCTCGCAAGAACGTGCTGCGCCACAACATTATCGGCATGCCGGGCGGCGAAATCATGCCCGGCCTGCACGACCCCGGGCGTGACTGGGTCGTCAACACCAAGAAGCGCTACAACTGCTTCGTGGCAACCGACCTTGACCTTTTGCTTCGTTCGCACGGCATCAACACGCTGATCGTCACCGGCGTCAATACCAACAGTTGCGTGCTGTCGACCGTGACGGCGGCCTGCTCAATGGACTACGCTGTGGTCGTCGCAAGCGATTGCGTCGATACGATGGATAAGCCGGAACTGCACGACGCCGCATTGTTGTGCATCCGCACCGCGTTCGGCTTCGTCATGACCTCCCGCGAAATCATGGGCCTGCCCGATTTCAACGGCGCTTAAACCAATCAGGCATCAGGAACCCAACATGACCATGACACCTGGCCAACGCGCCACCTACTCTGCGATTGTCGATCGCCCGGCGCTGAAGTTGCCTGGCGACGCGAAGATGATCGTCTGGACCATCGTCAACCTTGAAGTGTGGGATATCGGCCGCCCCATGGCGCGCCAGGTGCTGCCCGCCCCAACCGGGGTCGCGCTGCAACCCGACGTGCCAAACTGGGCATGGCACGAGTACGGCATGCGGGTGGGATTCTGGCGCTTCAAGAAGCTCTATGACTCGCTCGGAATCCGTCCGACGCTGTCGATCAATGCGCGGGTCACCGTGGACTACCCCCGGGTGGCACAGGCCTGCCTGGAGGCCGACTGGGAATTCATGGCGCACGCCTACGAGCAGATGCCGATTCACAAGGTCGAGGACCAGAAGGCGATGATCGAGCGCTCGATGGATACCCTGGAACGCTTTACCGGCAAGCGACCAGTCGGCTGGCTAGGCCCGGGACTGACGCAGACCTACGAAACCCCCGACTTGCTGGCCGCCGCGGGCGTCAAATACATCGGCGACTTTCCGTACGACGACGAACCGACCGAAATCCAGACGGCGCACGGTCCGCTGGTGACGCTGCCATATACCGTGGAGAATAACGATATTCCCATGATGATCGTCCAGCACCACGAGGCCGCCTACTGGACGCAGAAATGCATCGACACGTTCGATCGCTACTACCTGGAATCAGCCGAGCGGCCGAAGATCATGGCGATTGCCATTCACCCGTACATCAGCGGTCAGCCGTTCCGTATCGGCTACCTTGAGAAGGTGTACGAGCACATCAACAAGCACAGTGGTGTATTGCACTGGAACGGCGCGCAGATTCTGGACTGGTACCAGAAGGCGCGCGCCTGAACCGGAGTCAATCGCATGCGCCCACACGACAGGATTGCCTACTCGCCCATTACAGATCGCCCGGCCCTGCGCTTGCCGGGTGGGGCAAGGCTCGCCGTCTGGGTGATCGTCAATGTCGAAGAGTGGGACATCGACCAGCCCATGCCGCGCACCGTGCTGACGCCGCCGGCGGGCGGTTCGCCCTCGCCGGACATCCCGAACTGGGCGTGGCACGAGTATGGCAACCGCGTCGGCTTCTGGCGCATGCTCGAGGTTTTTGACCAACACGCGATCCCTGCCGTACTGGCTGTCAATGGTGCGTGTCTGGCGACCTATCCGCAGATTGCGCAGGCCGCGCTTAAGCGGCACTGGGAGTTTCTTGGCCACGGATTCATCCAGAAGAACATGCAGAAGGTTGACGACGAGGCTGAAGCGATCCGTCTCACCACCGAGGCGATCCAGTCTCTGACCGGACGGCCCCCGCGCGGCTGGCTGGGACCTGGTCTGACCGAAACCTGGCAGACCCCGGATCTGCTTCAGGAGGCAGGATACGACTACGTCTGCGACTGGGTGCTGGATGACCAGCCGATCGATCTTGCAACCCGCTCTGGCAAGACGATCGCTGGCATCCCTTACACCCAGGAATGCAATGACGTTGCAATGATGCTGATTCAGCACCACAGCGCGCGCGAGTACTATGACCGCGCCATGGATCAGTTCGAGCAATTGCATCATGACGCCCGCGACTCGGCACGCGTCATGGCGCTGGTGGTACACCCTTACATCATGGGTGCACCCCACCGCCTGAAGTGGTTTCGCAAGGTGATCGAAGATCTCACACAGAGGGAAGACGTCGTGTTCTGGACCGGATCGCAAATTCTGGACTGGTATCGTTCCGAGCAACTTCGCATCGCCGGAGCGGATCTCTGATGTCTTTCACCACCTTTCAGATCCTCAACGGACTCACCTTTGCCGCCCTGCTGTTCCTGGTGGCGAGCGGCTTCACGCTGATTTTCGGCTTGATGCGCATCGTCAATCTCGCGCACGGCGCGATGTATCTCATGGGCGGCTATGTCGCCTATTTCGCGGCGATTGCATCGGACAGCTTCCTGCTCGGACTGGCGGCTGCCGCGGTCGCCATCGCCTTGCTTGGCCTCGTCGAGCAGTCACTGCTGAGATTCGTGCGGGGAGTCGAATTGCGGCAGGTGCTGATGACGCTGGGGCTTGCACTGATGATCAATGACGCCGCGCTGGTCATCTTCGGCGGCGATACATTCACCGTGCCGATTCCCGACATTCTCAAGGGTCCTCTGGAATTTCTTGGCATCACCTACCCGCGCTACCGCCTCTTCGTGCTGGCAGTTGGCATCCTCGTTCTGGTTCTGCTGTGGTTGCTGATGAACCGCACCCGGCTGGGCGCGCTCATCCGGGCAGGCGTTGACGACCCCGAGACGGTTGAAGCCATGGGTGTGAACATCCGCAAGGTGTTCGTCGCAACGTTCATGCTTGGGATGGCCCTGGCAGGCGTGGCCGGCGCACTGGGCGGCGCCTTTCTGTCACTCTACCCGAGCGCGGATTCCGAAATCCTGGTCTACAGCCTGGCCGTCGTCATCATTGGCGGGCGAGGAAGTCTGGGAGGCGCGGCGGTCGGCAGCCTGGCGGTGGCGATGCTCTCGACCTTCGGCCAGGTCTGGTTTCCGGAACTCTCCTACTTTGTCATCTTTGGCCCGATGGCCTTGTTGCTGGCGTTCAGACCCACCGGTCTGTTTGGCCGCCCTGCCTGAGGACTGACCCGCCATGCCGACACGCACCTTCTGGCCCTTCGTCATCGTCATCCTGCTTGCGGCCTTGCCGCTGATGCTGTCGGGCTATCAAACCAGCCTGGCGACTCTGACGCTGATCTATGCACTGCTGGCCATGTCAATCGACATTCTGGCCGGCTACGCTGGCCGCACGCCGCTGTGCCACGGAGCGATTTTTGGCGTGGCCACCTATGTGGTCATGTATTTTGTCACAACGCTGGGTGGCAGTCCCTGGATTGGAATGCTGCTCGGCATTCTCGCTGCAGTTGCTGTGTCGCTCGTCTTTGCCGCGCTGGCCGTTCGCACGACAGGCGTGTACTTCCTGCTGCTGACACTGGCCCTGGGGATGGTGGTGTGGGGAGTCTGCCAGCGCTGGACATCTGTCACCGGAGGCGAGAACGGCCTGCGCGGCACCGTCCGGCCGGCCTGGCTGCTTGATCCGATGAACTTTTATTACTTTGTGCTCGCCGTCGGGCTCGTGGCGACGCTGATCATGTGGCGATTCGTGCACTCACCCTTTGGGCTCACGCTGCGCGGCATACGGGAAAGTGAATCCCGCATGAAAAGCCTCGGCTACCAGACGACACGTCACCTGATCGCCGGGTTCATGTTTTCCGGCCTGATGGCGGGGGTGTCCGGAGTTCTGTATGCTTTGTTCAACAGTTTCGTCAGCCCCTCCACGGTGGCGCTCGCCCAGTCGGTCAAGGGCTTGCTGATGGCGATCATCGGTGGGGTCGGAACGCTCCTGGGTGGTGTGGTCGGTGCGGCCGTCATCATCGGACTTGAAAATATCGTGAGTTCCTACACGGAGCGTTGGTCCATGGTGCTGGGACTGCTGTTTGTCCTGACCATGATCTTCGCCCCCGAGGGAATTGTCGGCAAACTGCGGTCGCTCAGGCGTCGCGCAAGAAAGTGAACTCCCCGCCCTGACCGGGCTCTAAGCTCTGTATCCCACCTTTGGAGAGTATGATGGATCGTCGTAATTTTCTCGCTTCGGGCACCGCGCTTGGCGGTCTTGCCGTTTTCGGCTCTTTCCAGAAGGTGCTGGCACAGGGTACGGGTCCGATCAAGATCGGTCTGCTCACTCCGCTGACCGGGGTCGTCGCCTCGGGGGGCAAGGAAATCGTTGAAGGTTTCAACCTCTATTGGGATCAGGTCGGCAAGAAGGCCGGCGGACGCGACATCCAGATTTTCGTCGAGGATGACGGCTCAAACCCCGACATCGCGCTACAGAAAGCGCGCAAGTTGACCGAGCAAACCAAGGTCGACTTCCTCGTCGGCGATCTTCTGGCCAACACCGGCCTTGCGGTGGCAGAGTACGCGAAGACCAACGGCATCCCCTACTTCATTCCCGTGATCGCCGCGGACGATCTGACCCAGCGCGCGCGCATCCCGAACGTTCTGCGGATCGCCGGATACAGTGCCAGCCAGATGCCACGTCCGCTCGCCGACTACGCATACAAAAAGCTCGGCTTCCGCAAGATCATCACGATCTCTCAGGACTACACCTTCGGCCACGAGCAGTGCGGTGGATTTTGCCAGGTGTTCACCGAACTCGGCGGCACCATCGTCGCGCAACACTGGAATCCGCTCAATACGCAGGATTTCAGTCCCTACCTGGCACAGATCCAGTCCGCCAAGCCGGACGCGGTGTTTGCGATGGAAACCGGAGCAGACGCCTCGCGCTTTATCCAGCAATGGTCCAATTTCGGCCTGAAGGGCAAGATCGCGCTGCTGGGTGCACAAAATGCAACCGACCAGTCGGTGATCCGCACACTTGGCGCCGAAGCCGCCGGAATGATCTCGTCGGCGCACTTCGCGGAAGGAAACGACTCACCCGCGACTAAAAAGTTTGTCGATGAATACAACACCGCCTACAAACACCTGCCGTCCATCTACGGGTTTTCACACTATTCCGCTGCACTCTGGCTGGCGCAGGCGATCAATGCTGTCAACGGCAACGTCGAAGATCGTCCCAAGTTCCTCGCCGCCGTTCGCGAAGTCGTGCTGACGACCTCGCCGCTCGGACGCCCGGTGCGTCTGGACAAATACGGCAATCCGATCTACGACGTGTTCATCCGCGATGTCGTCAAACGCCCGGACGGAAAATACTGGAACGTGCCGATCGCCGAATACCCGCAGGTTTCGCAATTCTGGACTTATGACCCAGAGCAATACATGAAACAGCCGCCCTATTCCCGCAATTTTCAGGGCATCAAGAAATCCTAGTTGATGAAACCACTGTTGCAGCTCGAAGGCGTCGGCATCCATTTCGGCGCGCTCAAGGCGGTTGACGACGCGACCCTTTCGGTCGCGTCGGGCGAGCGCGTCGCAATCCTGGGCCCCAATGGGGCGGGCAAGACGACACTTTTCAACGCGATCACCGGGTTGTTGCCGGCCAATCGGGGCATCGTGCGCTTCGACGGCGCTGACATCACGCGCGCATCACCCGAAGCCCGGGCTGCCCGCGGTATCGCCAGAACCTTCCAGATCACGAACCTGTTTTTCGGGTTGTCGGTCGAGGAAAACCTGCTGCTGGCGACGCGCGGCCTGTCGCCTGCGAAGTTTTCCATCTGGCGCACGGATCGGGCCGCCGGCAATGAACGCAACATCGTTGATGCTGCGCTCTCTAAATGCCATCTGGAATCCAGGCGCGATGTCCTCGTGCGGGAAATTTCCTACGGCGAACAGCGGCAGCTTGAGCTGGCCATGTCTCTGACCAGTTCGCCGAAGTTGCTCCTGCTGGACGAGCCTGCAGCGGGCCTGTCGCCCGCCGAGCGGGTTGTCATGGCCAACGTCATCCGCAGCCTGCCCCGGGAGCTCTCACTGGTGCTGATCGAGCATGATATCGACCTGGCCCTGGGACTGGTGGACCGCGTAATCTGCATGTACCAGGGCACGGTGCTGGTCGAAGGCAAGCCTGACGAAATTCGGCGCGATCCGCGCGTTCAGGAAATCTATCTCGGGAAGCCGCGTCATGCTTGAAATCGGCGACCTCTGTTCGGCTTACGGCCAGGCACAGGTACTTTACGGCGCGACACTCCGCGTGAACGAAGGCGAAATCGTCGCGCTGCTGGGGCGCAACGGCATGGGGAAAACCTCCTTAGTGCGCTCCGTCATGGGTCTGGCAACACCGCGCGTCACGTCTGGATCAATCCGGTTTGACGGCACGGAGATCGTGGGCCTGCGCCCCTACCAGATCTCTGACCGCGGAGTCGGTTATGTGCCGCAGGGGCGCCGTCTGTTTGCATCGCTGACGGTTCTTGAGCACCTCCAGATGCTCGAGCGTTCGGCACCGGGAGCCTGGACGGTGCGCAAGGTATTCGACGCCTTTCCCCGGCTTGAAGAGCGCAGGCAGCATCGCGGAAGCCAACTCTCCGGAGGGGAGCGTCAGATGCTCGCCATCGGCCGCGCGTTGATGACGGGGCCTCGCATCCTGCTGATGGACGAACCCACTGAAGGCCTGGCGCCCGTCGCGGTTGAAAACGTTGAACACATTCTTGGCACGCTGCGTTCCGAGGGTCTGGGCATTCTGCTCGTGGAGCAAAACCTTTACAGCGCCCTTGCCGTGGCCGATCGCGTCTACATCATGGAAACCGGCCGCGTCGTCTGGGAGGGCACGCCGGCGATGCTGACCGCCGAGCCCGACACGCTTGCCCGCTACCTGGGCATACACTGACCCACCGCATTTTCTGGATCGACACCCATGTTCTTCACCTGCACCGCCGCAAGCCACGAACACTGCAGCCATGGCACGCTTTACGCGCCGACCGAAGCGGAATTCCCGCCGGCAGGCAGCGGTCACGGCGGTGAATCCGCACAGCCGTCACCAGCCTCCAGCCGAGCCGGCGTTGCCTCGCCCCGGGGACAGCTCGCTCGCATCGACATCCACTGCCATTATCAGAACAATGATGTGGCAGCGATGGCCGCAACGCTCAAACCGTTCGAGCGGGAGCCATCGATCGTTTATGCCAATCAGCTGACGCGCGAAGTCAACCAGAAGCAGATGCGGGATCGCGCCGACAAACTCAGCGACATTGCAACGCGGCTGCGTGACATGGATCGCATGGGAATCGACGTCCAAGTCGTCTCGCCCTCGCCCTCCCAGTATTACTACTACGCCGAGCCGGATTTTGGACTGCAGCTATCCCGCGCGACCAACGACCGCATTGCGGAAATCGTCGCGGGTAATCCTGACCGGTTTGCCGGAATGTGCACAGTGCCGCTGCAAGACCCAAAGATGGCCGCGCGCGAACTCGACCGCTGCGTGCGCAAGTTGGGCATGCGAGGCGTCGAGATCTGCACCAACGTCAACGGGGTGGATCTGGCGGACAAGCGCCTGGGACTGGATCGTTTTTTTGCCAAGGCAGAGGAACTCGGTGTTGTCGTTTTCATGCACCCCATGGGTTTCACCCATGCCGATCGCATGACCGACTACTACTTCAACAACATCATCGGCAATCCGCTGGAGTCCACCCTGGCGGTCAGTCACCTGATATTCGGCGGCGTGCTCGATCGCTTTCCCGGCCTCAAATTTCTCGTCGCTCATGGGGGTGGCTACCTTGCGCATTACCGCGCGCGCATGGACCACGGCTGGAAGGCGCGGCCGGATGCGAGCACGACCGCCAAGAAAAAGCCGTCGTCCTACCTGCGCAAGTTTTATTACGATACGATCACCTTCGATCCGGGCATGCTTGAGTCACTGGTGTCGCTCTACGGTGCCCGGCAGGTCATGCTTGGCAGCGACTACCCCTACGACATGGCGGATGACAACCCGATCCGCACGATTGCCTCGGCCAAGGGGCTCGACGATGCGCAGCGCGACCTGATCCTGGGCGGCAACGCCGCAAGGCTCTTCGGGCTGCCAAAGCGGCGAGCCAAACGCTGACCATGCCGCCGGTCAAGTTTTCGGTCAATGGCCGCGCAGTCGAATTGCAGGCAAGCCCCGATACGCCACTTGTATACGCACTGCGCAACGACCTGGGTCTGGCGGGAACCCGATTCGGCTGTGGCACCGGTGCCTGCGGTGCGTGCACGGTGCTGGTTGACGGTAACGCCCTGCAAAGCTGCGACACTCCCCTCTGGGCGGTCGAAGGCCGCAACGTCATGACGGTCGAGGCGTGGGAAACGGATCGCATTCTTGCGATCGTGCGGCAGGCGTTCATCGAAGAGCAAGCAGCGCAGTGCGGCTATTGCGCTGACGGCATCATGATGTCGCTCGCAGGCCTGCTGTCGCGCAACTCCGCGCCGACCGAACCCGAACTGACCGCGGTTCTGGACCGGCACCTGTGCCGGTGCGCCGCACATATGCGGATCCTGCGCGCCGCGCGCCGCGCTTGCAACGCTCTACAGGTGGCAGCGTGAACTCGGCGTCGCAACCGGCAAAGACATTGCACTCGGACAAGGCGTTGCACTCGGATAAGGCGTTGCACCCGGATAAGGCGTTAAACCCGGACCTTGCAGCCAATCCCATTCTTGCGCGCTGGATTTCCTTTGAGGCCGATGGCAGCGTGACGCTCAACGCGGGCAAGGTCGAACTTGGCCAAGGCATCGGAATCGTCCAGCTTCAGGTGGCCGCCGATGAGCTGGATGTCCCGCTTGCCAGCATCCGCCTGCGGGCGGGTCATACCGCGCACGGCCCAGACCAGGGCTACACCTCGGGCAGTCTGTCAACCCAGGTCGGCATGGCTGCGCTGCGCCAGGCATGTGCAGAGGTGCGCGCACTGTTCGTTGCGCAGGCTGCACGGGTGCTTGGTGTAAGCCCTGAGGAGGTCGTGGTGCGCGAAGGTATCTTTGCGCACTCCGGCTCAGTGTCGGGCGCGCGGGTGTCTTATCGGGATTTGCGCGAGTCGGTCGATCTCGGTGTTCCGGCGACGGGTCAGGCAACCCCAAAGCGATCAGGACAACACACCCACACGGGCCTTAGTGCGCGCCGCCCGGATCTTGAGTCGAAATTCGGTCATGCCGCCTTCATCCATGACCTGACACTACCCGGCATGGTGCACGGCCGCGTGGTGCGCCCGCCCGCCTACGACGCACGACTCACATCGTTTGACGAGGCGGCCCGTGCGACTGTTCGCGCACTGCCGGGAGTCTGCGCGCTGCTGGTCAGCGGCGACTACATCGGCGTCTGTGCCGAGCGTGAGGAGCAGGCCATCGCCGCCGTCGCGCAGATTCGCCGACTCACGCAGTGGACGGGCGCACGCGCACTGCCCGATCTTCGTGACGATGCACAGGTCTGGTTGACCAAATTGCCGGCGCAGGTGAGCCTGGTATCGCAGACGGGCAACGGAGATCTTGCACAACCTGCGACTGCGTCCATTTCGTCAAACCGACGCAGCGTGCTGGCTCAATACTCCCGGCCCTATCTTTCCCACGCCTCGATTGGCCCATCCTGCGCGCTGGCGAGTTGGGACGATCAACAACTGACCGTCTGGACACAAGGCCAGGGCAGTTTTCCCTTGCGTCGGGAACTCTCGTTGGTTTTCGACATTCCGATCGATGATGTGACCGTGATCCATGCGGACGGGGCAGGCTGTTACGGTCATAACGGTGCCGATGATGCGGGCGTGGACGCCGCCATGCTGGCGCGCGCGGCAGGCCGGCCTGTCCGGGTGCAGTGGTCACGCGAAGACGAATTTTCCTGGTCGCCCCATGGCCCGGCCATGCTGGTGCGCATTGCAGCGGAACTGGATGATCAGGGGGCAATCGCAAGCTGGAATGAGGACGTCTGGAGTCACACCCACGTGCAGCGTCCCGGTATGGCACAAGGGATCTGCAGTCTCGCAGGGGCACACCGGGATCCGCCCGCGCCGCCAATCCCGCTTTCCGACTTTCCTCTGGCGCGCGGTGGCGGTGGCACCCGGAACGCGGTACCGATTTATCGATTGCCACAGAGTCAGATCAACTATCACCTGGTCAGCCAGCCCGTGCTGCGCACCTCGGCACTGCGCGCGCTCGGAGCCTTTGCCAACGTATTTGCAATCGAATCGTGTCTGGACGAACTTGCCGTTCTGGCCGGACGCGATCCGGTGGAGTTCCGGCTGGCTCATCTGGACGATCCGCGCGGAGTGCACGTGCTGCGCGAGGTGGCCGCCGTCAGTGGCTGGTCTCACCCAAAGGCGCCGCCGTTGCGCGACGGCGCGCTGCGCGGAAGAGGCATCGGTTTTGCGCGCTATAAGGGCAACGGAGCCTATTGCGCGGTCGTGATTGAGGTCGAAGTGACCGACCGAATTGCTCTGGACCAAATCTGGGCGGTTGTCGATGCCGGTGAAGTGCTCAACCCCGACGGTCTGGTCAACCAGATCGAAGGGGGCATTCTGCAGGCGGCGAGCTGGACCCTCAAAGAATCGTTGCCTTGGAGCCAGGACGGTATCGGCGCACGAACCTGGGACGATTACCCGATCTTGCGTTTTGACGAAACGCCGCGGTCACTGACCGTACACTGCGTGCACGCGCCGGAAGATGCCCCGCTCGGCGCTGGCGAGTGCGCCGCGGGCCCGACGGCAGCCGCAATCGCCAATGCGCTTGCCGATGCCGTGGGCATGCGCGTGCGGGACCTGCCGCTCACGCCGGAACGCCTCGCTGCGGCTGCAAACGCCCAATAATGGCAGCTTAACCAGAGTCCACAATGACGATCAATCACGCGACCAAACCCATGACGACCGCCAACCCGGAAAAGCGCTTCCCGCAACTCACGCTCGAGACTGTTGCGCCGGAATCCCGGGCGCTCGCAGAGGACATCCTGAAGATTTCCAGCATTGGCCTCGGCGGGCCATATAACGTGATGCTGCGCAGCCCGGTGTTCGCTGAACGCATCAAACTGCTGCTGGACTATCTGCGCTTCGGCACTTCGCTTTCCAAGCGTCTCAACGAATTCGCCATTTTGATACAGGCGCGCATCTGGACTTCGCAGGTTGAGTGGTACGCACACTACCCGATCGCGCTGCGCGCAGGATTGCCTGCCAGCGTGGCAGACGATTTGAAGGCCAATATCAGACCGCGCAATATGCAGCCTGACGAAGAGGTGACCTACGACGTCTGCATGACGATGACGCGCGAGCACGAAATCAGTGACGAACTGTTTGCCCGCGCGCGCGAAGTACTCGGCGAGCAGCAACTTGTCGACCTGATCGCGGTGAGTGGCACCTATGTCACGATCGCCATGTTGCTCAGCCTCGGACGTGAGCCGATTCCGGAAGGCAAGCCACTGCCGTTCCCCGAAAAGACGCGCTGAGTGAATACCATCCCGGCGGGTTCGCTCAATACCTCGTCAGGCGGACCTGTCGCGCTCGCCATCGTCCTCGGCGGCGCGCTGATGATGTGGCCCGCGTTTTTCAACGGGTACCCGCTGCTCTACAGCGACACCAACGCATTCCTTGATCAGGGCGTGCAAGGCCTGATGATCTGGGATAAGCCGTTCATCTATGGTCCCTGGATGCTTGCCATGCACTGGCGTTTGAGCCTGTGGTTGCCATGCGCCGCGCAAGCGCTGTTGCTGTCAGCGATGATCTGGCTTGCGCGGGCGGTCATTTCACCGCCTGGCGCGGTTCGGCATATCATGGTTTGCGCGGCGCTTGCCGCGTTCACCGCCGCGCCCTGGTTTGCGAGCTTTCTGATGCCAGACGCGTTCACCGTGATGGTCATCCTGGGGATCTTCATTCTGGCGTTCGGTGACCGGATCGGGCGAACAGCCCGCATTCTGGTGTGTCTGGTCACCGCACTCGGCATTGCAGTTCACCTCACCCACTTGCTCATCGCGGCCGCCGTCGTCATGGTGGTCGTCGCACTCCGACGCGCCGCCGTCTGGCGCGCGTCAATGCCGCTCGCGATCGCGGTCGCGGTCATCGCGGTGACGAACATCATCGGTTTTGGCAAAGTGGCCATTTCGCCTTTCGGATCTGTGTTTCTGCTGGCTCGTCTGGCCTCGGACGGACCGGCGGCACGCACGATCGAACGTGCCTGCCCGTCGGCCGGATGGCACATGTGTGCCTGGATTGACCGGATTCCAGCCGACAGTGACGACTTCCTGTGGGACGGTAAAGGCCCCGTGTGGTCGCACCCTGGCGGGCCGATCGGACTCGCCGGTGAGGCCTCGACAATCATCGGACAAACGATCCGGTCGGAGCCGATCAGGGTTCTTGAACTTGCCATCACAAATACCTGGCGGCAGTTGCAGCTCGTCGGATTGGGCGACACCCTCAGACCCCAATGGCTTGAGGGCTCGGTCGGCAAGACGCTGTCGGCGTATTTTCCGCCGCGCGAGCTTGCTGCGTATCGTGCGTCCCTGCAGGCCGCTGACACGCTCGAACCGACGGCTGCGCGGCTGAATGCGCTCCAGCTCGCCGTCTTGATCGCCGGCCTGTGCGTCACGCTTGCATTACTCGCCCGTGCGACGCTGCTTGGCGACCGGGTCATAGCCGCCCTGTGCCTCATGGCGCTGTTGGGTCTCGCAGTGAATGCGTTTGCTACGGGTGCATTGTCTCGTCCGCACTACCGTTACCAGACGCGTATTGCCTGGATTCTGGTGCTGGTTCCCCTGATCGCGATCCCGGGAGCGGCCAGTGCCCGCAGGCTTACAGCCGGGGGCACGCGAGACGCGATCGCTGCAAAACTCTAGTCCGCACGTAATCCGGGCGGCACTGCCAGCAGATCCCAGTGGCCGATTTCGCAGCGCAACGCCTGACGATGCGCCGAAAGCCAGCTGGATAACTCGGCCTCCGGCACCATGCCGGTTTCCGCCACAGCACGCGCAGACCCGGAGCACAACGCCTGCATCAGCGATTTGTCCTCCGGACCCAGAATCCATGGGCTCGGCGCCTGCTCGACCACAAAGCCAAGCGCCGTAAAGCGGTCATGCATGAGTTGTGTCGCGCCAGGACCGGCTGCCACCCCAAAGCCCTTGTCGGTTAGCTGATGCGCGTGAAATGCGCGGAGCACATCGGCATCGGCGGCGTGCGCCGGACTCCAGTGCTCTGAACCACTGTACGTAAGCACGGTGTAAAAGATCGATTCCACCCGTTCGCAAAACCGGCCAATCCAGTCGGCCGACACCAGATCGAATAATGCTGCCGCAGTGACCAGATCCGGTTTCGACGCCAGCAGGGAATCCAACTCTCTGGCCAGATCGCATTGCAGGAACGTGATGGCGATCCGTCTGCCGTCTTTGTCGATCACCAGGGGCTGGCCATCATCCACGACCGCGCTCGCCCACCTGACCATGGTCTCGCGGGCCGCAAGCAACAGCGCAGGATCGTGATCGACAAGCGTCCAGTGCTGCTCACCGGTCAGCACCGGTGCAAGAGCGCGCAAGTTCGAACCCGCACCGCACCCGAGATCAAGCACTCGCAATGCTCGGCCCTGCTGAGCGCCCGGGCGACGCGCCAGCGCATCGAGCAGGCGGCTTTGCAGCGCTAAAGAACGCGAACGGTGATCGACCGGTTCGCGCAGTGCCAGCCACTCGGTTGAAAATCCACTCACGCCGAAGCCTCCGATAGTGCGCGGTCATGCTCGCGCCCGTTGTCATGCATCATGAACTGCTCTCGCGCCAGGCGCGCAAAAATCCCCTCCGCCAGGCAGAGTTCGTCGAAGGTGCCGCTTTCGACGATGCGCCCCTGGTCGAACACCAGGATGCGACTGGCGAGTCGAATCGTCGCCAGACGGTGCGCGATCACCAGCGTGGTGCGATTGCGCGTGACCTCGTCCAGCGCCCTTAGCAGCCTGGTCTCGGTGCCTCCATCGAGCGCGCTGGTCGCCTCGTCCAAAATGAGAATTGGCGGATCCTTGAGCAGGACACGGGCGATCGAAAGTCGCTGGCGCTCGCCACCTGACAGTGCACGACCGCGCTCGCCGATCCGGCTGTCGAAACCCTCGGGCTCACGTTCGATGAAGTCGAGTGCCTGTGCCCGGCGCGCTGCATCCTGCAGCGCCTCGTCACTGGCATCCGGGTCGCCGACGCGCAGGTTGTCGGCGATCGACCGGTTAAACAGCAATGCCTCCTGGAACACGACACCAATATTACGGCGCAGGGCATCGAGCCTGAAGTCGCGGACATCGACGCCGTCGATCGTCACGCGCCCGCTTTGCGGATCGAATGCCCGGTACAACAGCGCCAGCGCAGTGGACTTGCCGGCACCCGACGCGCCGACCAAGGCCACCATTTCCCCGGGACGTGCGACAAAATTGATTGCTTCAACCGCTGCACGCTGTCCATCATAGGAAAACGATACATCGTGAAATTCAATCTCGCCACGTAAACGGCCAGGATCGACTGCGTGGGAGCCATCACGGATTGCCGGCACCGTGTCCAGCACACTGAAGAAATCGCGCAGCCGTGGCGCATCCTGCGATAGTCGGCTGGTGAAGCTCACGGCTTGCTCGAGTCGGGCGATGACGAGCCCTGAAAATACGGTGAAGGTCACGATTTCACCGACCGAAATCATGTCGTGGATATACAGCCAGATACCGGCGGCCATGATGGACAGCACCGTCAGTGTCGTCGCCGAGCGCGTCAGCACGGTCAGCACCGCCCACCAGGTCAGCGCCGGAAACTGAGCACCCAGCAACCGGCGACTGATTCCACCCAGCGCGCGAACCTCGTCGTCGATTCTCGCAAAGCTCTGAACCAGAGCCACATTGCCCAGCGTATCCGATGCATGCTCGGCCAGATCCGAATGGTGCGACTCCACCCGCGACTGCAATACAGACGTTTTACGCAGCACCAAACGGGTTACCGCGACAAACAGCGCCGACAGCCCGATCAGCAACAGAGCCAGGCGCCAGTTCATGCTCAGAGCGATCGGGATCAGCACGACGAGGGCAGCAAAGGCGGCAAGATGCTCCCGGAAAAAACCGAGCCAGAGCATCCACAACGCATCGGTGCCCTGCAACATGATTTTCATCAGCCGTCCCGAGTGCACCTGCGCGTGGTGCGACAAGGGTAGCTGCAGAACGTGCTCAAAGTATCGCCGCAACATGATGTGGCGCCGGCGGTGCGCCAGGCGATCGGCATGCAAGGCAATCAGCGCACCGCAGGCGATCGTGAACAGCCCAAAAGCGATCCAGGCGAGCAGATAGGGCCAGGTCGATTCCCACAGTCCTGCCCGATCCGGCGAGGCGTTGGCGGCTGACAGGCGATCGATGATTCGCCCGAACAACACCGGTTCCGCAAACTGCGCCAGTACCAGCGCCACGTTGGCCAGCGCCAGCGTCCAGGCGAGCCGCTTGTCGCTGCCCAGAGACTCGAGTACGCGGCGATAAAGGGCAAGAAGGCTCATGATGATCAGGCGCGTCGGAAGCGTCAGGCGCGGCGGCGCTGACCGGACTCGCCGGCCGGCGCCAGCGCAGCAAGGCCCAGCGCGCAAAGGTCAGGCGGAGGCGCCAGTTCTTCCGGCAGGCTCAGGATGTGCGCGCGCATCAGCGCGCGCGCCACTCCCGGCCAGGATGTGACAACCGCCAGAGGAATCGCCAGCAAGGGCCCGCCCAGGAAGAAAAATGCGTAGGGAAGCGCTGCCGGCGCCGCTAACAGAAGCGCGCCGAGCAACAGCGCACCGAACGTAGTGTGCGGCCAGAAGGTAGCGGTTGCCTGGCGCCAGGAAAGCGTGTGGTCGTCTCGCGCCTGCGCGCCCCATCCGGCGGCGCGGCCCATGGCCAGCCGGACAAGAAACAGGGATTG
>JADZBO010000164.1 GCA_020851995.1 Burkholderiaceae bacterium | reverse complement strand
CCGATGCCAGCCAAGTCGCCAACATGCGCTACGAGGGCGGGGTGTCGAGCTACCTCGAAGTGCTGGATACGGAGCGGCAATACTTTGAAGCGGAGAATCTGCTGGTCCTGGCCAGGCGTGACGAAGCACTCAGCGTGATCCAGCTCTACAAGGCCCTCGGCGGCGGCTGGGTGGCCGACCCACCAGCAACGGCTGCCGCGCAGCAGAGTGTGGCGCAAGCGGCGACGGTCGCCGCGCGCTAGTGTGGCGTTGAACAACTGGCACAACGAAAACCGAATCAAGATATCCCTTGGGTCGCTCAGCCCCTCAGAACACGGGTTATTCGACCCAAGCGGATGTCGGGTCGGACATGGCACCTCCTCAGTGACCCTTGACAGCCGGGTGTATATGCTCAACAAGCATCCTTACTGAGATCCGTCACCTGGTCAGGCCATTCCTGTGGGCGCATGTCCGCAAGATTTTTGACGATCCGTGCGACACATGCCTTGCAAGCTTCGTCGTTGATCGTCGGATGGCGCGATCGGTTCTTGTCGGTCAGGCTCGCGCTCACGGCATCAACCCATTTTGCCTGGCTCAACTTCTGACGCAGGTACTGGTAGGTCTCCGGCCGGCTCATCACATGGTTGAAGGCGATGACGACGATCTTTTCGTCAACCGGCTGGCCATCACCATTGCCGATTGCGAACTCGAGCCAGTCCAGCACCCAGCGTCCCATGCCGAGTTTGGCATAGTGGCTGTATTGGGTTGGCCAGAACTTGGGCGGATTGATCCGAAAGAGCTCAGCTACTCCCAGCGGCGTCAGTCCGCCATAGGTGTGGCCTTCGTTCCAGAACGTGGCTTCGTTGTGGTCGACTTCCCGTGGATAATCCACGTCATCGCACTGGCTGAAAGCGGGCTCGACCTGCCGGCGTAAGAACGCCGGAAGGTCGTAGTGCTCCATGCCCGCCCTCTCCATCGCGCGTATTTGGGCGGAGGTCTGGCTGCGGGGGTTGCGCAGCACGCTGGGGACGTTGAGATCGTAGCCTGGCGAATAGTTGGCCACCGAAAGATCCGCCATATGATCGCGCACCACGGTGCCAGCACCCCCCCAGCCTGCCGGCACCATCTGGGCCACTTTGGCCAGTTCCGGCATATCGACCGCCTTCTCACCCTCTGCGCGCTCGTGCACCAGCACGAAATTACTGAACGGCGTCACGAGCTGATAGGCCACGGCGAGCTCTGCCAGCGTTTCCACGTCTGAGGCCTCTGCATGCTGTTCGTTCTGCAGGGCGCGTAGTTTGGAATTGGCCGCCAGGCGCGACAGGGCGGAGCTGGCGCAAGGTGAGCTCAATGCAGCAGAGGCGATGACGACGGGTTCGCCAGCACCTTGCGGGCACCCCATCAGCTTGACGATACCGCCCGTGGGCTGACGGACCCAGGCAAAGAGGTTCAGGGTATCGCCTGTGAACACCGCACTACCCAAGGGCGTAGACCAGGCGACTTCAGTTCCCTCCGGCCAGCGCAGTTGAAGACCGGTGAAGCGCGGGGACCTCAGGCGCGCGAACATGCGCAAGATGGCCGGTTTCACCACCTCGCCGCTTGCCACGAAATCGCAACCGCCGCCTGTGGCCTCGGCGATGCGCCGCAGGTGAGCCTCTGCAGGGCTGCTGCCGATGCCGACGACAAAGACGCGGTGGCGGGACTTCACGGCTGTCTTGATGACCGCATCGATTCCGTGGATCTCTCCGTCGGTCACGAGCAGGATATCGCTTGGCGTGTCATCACCAAGCTGGATTGTGGATGACAACGCGTCCTCCATTTCGGTGCCACCCAGATTGGCATCGAGCTGGCTGACCCACTTTCTGGCTGCAAGTTTGATCGTGGGCGTCACCGGCCAGAGGGTGCGTGAGCGGTGTTCGACCGCGCTGCCAAACCGCGACAGCGAGAAGCGATCGTCATCCCCGAGCTGATCCACGACCGCCAGCAGTGCCTTGATGGCCTCGCGCATACTGTCGCCCGCCATGGAGCCTGAGCAATCCACGAGGATCTTCATGGCGATCGGTTTGGACGAGGTATCCGCAAACGTTGGGCAAAGGCTTGCGAGGGTGACGAACTGGCGGCTGTCCGCATAATCAGGCGAAGTCACGGCGATCGAGCTGTGCGCAAGGCGATCGATCACCAAGATGAAGTCGCGGTCGAGCGATCCCTTGCGTGCCAGCGTGATTGTCATGACGCTTTCGCGGTCGACCTTGCTGCTCTCGACGCTGATGGGATGGCTTGGACTGGCGACCCGCGTGTTTGCCAAATCACCGTGCAGGCGCAAGGTGATATCGAAGGGGTATTGCGCAGTGAGGTCTGATTCAGGAACCTGGTGGGCGGCAAAGCGGCCTGCCTTGATGGGATCCCCGTAGCGGGGCGCAATGACGGTTGGGATCATCAGCCGCAAGCCGCCTTGCTCAAAGCTCAGTGTCTGGGCGTAGCGCAGCGTGATGGCGCAATCTTCTCTCGCGGCGAGATTCCCCAGGTTCATGCAGTAGCCGCCATCGGGCGTGACTTCAAGCATGATCGCTGCGTCGCCCCCGGCGAGCGCTTCTTCGTATTTGGCTTCTGCGGCCTTTTTGGCGACAACCGTCCCTGTCAGGGATTTGCCGCCCAGGACGACATCCACGCCGAGCAGCACCGCACCATAGGGCAGTGGGAAGTTGTAGATCACTTCCAGGTTATTGGCAGTGGGGTTGGTGTAATGCTGCACAACGGATGCTTCGAACAGCAGGCCGCGGCAATCGGCATCAATGGCGATGCCCCTGAGCATGACGGCGTCGCCCGATTTGGTGCGCAAGGATGCTTCGTTTTGGATTCTCATTTCAATATCCTGTGTCTTTTGGTTCGTCATCCGGGCAATTGCGCCTGGAGCTTGCCGCGTCGGGCCTTTTTGGGCCGGGGACGTGGCTTGGTCGCATTCGTCGCGCTGGTTGTATCGGTCGCATCGGCGTAGGCCTGCATGATCCCTTTAACGAAATGGCGCAGTTGCTCAGGCGACAGCCCGGCCCTGGCAGGATCAATGACGAGTTCGACGCCATTGGCGATCAACACATGACTGCAAACTTCAATCGCACCCGGTGTTCTGGGGCGGGGTGGTACGGGTGCTGCTTCGCCTTCAAGCAGATCGTGGATCCGCTCGAGCGATACACCGGCCGCTGTCCACTTCCTGATCAGCAGCAGTTGCTCCAGATGCTTTGCGCCGTAACGTGCAGCCCGGGTTTCGCCATGAGGGCGGCTGACCAGTCCGATCTGGACGTAGTAGCGAACTGTTCGTTTGGCCAGGTCGGTGAGGACGCAAAGCTCGTCGAGCGAGAAAGAATCGGGGATGGTGGAGGTATTCATACAATTATAGTAACACTACAACTGTTATAAATAAGTGGCAATAAATGAATCCGACTCTGACTCTCAGTTGACTCTAGCCCGGGAGTGGATCACTGGGTGATACAGGGCGGTCATTCGGGATCTGGCTGTGGGTAGACCTGGTGTTAGCGCAGGAATTCATGCGAATCAATGTAAAAACGGACAATAATTTCAAGTAAGCCATGAAATTCAGACATTTCTCTGTCCAGGCTGCATTGAATCCGTGAGTAATCAGACAAAATACACTGCAATGCCCAGAACCAAGCCAAGCATCACGTGACGTTCCAGGACGCGCAGGCGGCGTTCGCTGATCCGCCGACTGCTGGATTCATACGTCGAAGCCCAAGGTGCAGCGACGAGTCACGCGAAGCGTACGGCGCGCAAGCGCGCAGCGATCTAGGCCTAACGAATCATCGCAGGCCGTAAACCCCATCGTGCTGGCCACGCTCCGCCGCGTTGATAACCAGAATGGAGTCACCCATTACATCACCGCTTTGTTGACGCCTTCACGCGTGGCCTGAGCAACCAGCACGGCGACAGCACAGGAGGCCAGACGCGTCATGACCGAATCAGCACGGCTGGTCAGGATAATCGGCACACGGGCGCCAAGCACGATACCGGCGGCGTCAGCGTTAGCCATGAAACTCAGACTCTTTGCCAGCATGT
>JADZBO010000163.1 GCA_020851995.1 Burkholderiaceae bacterium | reverse complement strand
CCCAGGGGGCTCAAATACACACTTCGCTTTCTTCCCCTGTTACGTTTGCGATTCAAGGGCCTGAACTTCGCTCTGGGCCGCTCATTCTTCGAGGGGCCGGATGCCGTTGGCGACTGGCGCGATGACGCAGTGTCGCCTTTCGAGCGCACACGCGTGCTCGATCCCTGGCCGGATCCTGCCATCGTCAGCGAAGGCATCGCCGCCTTACGCGCGGCATACCCGTCGCTTGGCGATCTTCAGGTTGCGCAGTCCTGGGCAGGCGCAATCGACAGCACGCCGGACGCAATACCCGTGATTTCTCCGATCGACAAGTTGCCAGGCTTAATCGTATCGGCAGGCTACAGTGGACATGGCTTTGGCATCGGCCCGGCAGCCGGACGCCTGACGGCCGATCTTGTCACCGGAGATACGCCGATCGTCGACCCGGTCCCCTACCGCTACAGTCGTTTTTTCGATGGGTCGGGTGGCAAGGCGCCCAAACTGTTTTGAGCACCAACCAACGCCATGGCCCGGGGGCCATGCGTGATGTAGTCACGAATGCCAGGCATTCCGCCAGGACTACTCCGCCGCTGTCGGGCGCTGTGCCCTACACCCGCGATCAAAGGAAATTGCGCATGGCTACGTAGAGCGCGGTGCCCGCAAGAATGCTCAGCAACGGATTGCGCAACCACCACTGCGAAAGCATCACGACGCACACGGCAATGACTTCTGGCCACGGACCGGCGGCATGCTCAAGCGCGCTGCCCACAAGCGAATGCAACAACAGGAGCGTCATGATCGCGAGCGGCGAAAATCGACCCAAGCGCATCACCAGAGGGTGTTTCCGCAACCATTGCGCGGCGGTAAACGGCAAGGCACGAACCGCGTATGTGACGATTCCCATCGCCAGGATGGCCCCGATGACATAGGCCGTGTCCGTCATGGCTGCCCACTACCTGCAAGCGATGCCCTTCGGGTCAGGATAACGCCCGTGGCCAGACTGACCGCGATTGCGATCAGCAACGCGTGGCGCGCCGAGATCGCGTAGGCACACGGGTAGGCGATCAGTGCGACGATCAGTGGCGCGGCACTGAAGCGTGTGCGCCATTGTTCGACCGTCAGCACGGCGAACAGGGCGGCAAGCACAAAATCGAGCCCGGCCAGTGTCACTTGTGCCCGGGCGCCGGCAACTGACCCCAGGGCGGTTCCAAGCACCCACCAGGACTGGTTAAGCAATGTCACCAGCAACATCTGACGGTGACTGATTTCCCCGGGACTGGCGGTGAGGACGGAGTAGGTTTCGTCGGTCAGACCAAAGATCAGATACCCGCGGGCTGCCAGTGCCCTCGGGAATCGGTCCAGCAGGGAAAGACCGTAAAAAGCGTGACGTAAATTGATAACCAGAGTCGCGAGGGCAATCGTACCGATTGACATCCCTGCGGCAAGCATCGGAATCATCATGAATTGCGATGCACCGGCATAGACAAACACGCTGGCCAGGATGGCCATCCAGCTCTCGCCCCCCGCCTGCACGAAGAGAAAGCCAAACACCGCGCCAAGGGGCACATAACCCATGGCGACAGGAGCAGTCAGCGCAAGTACCCGCAGCTGTTTGCCATCGAACCGGGTCCGCATCAATGTCGTGCCCCGGCAGACCTAGCTGCAACCCGTCGCCGCCGAGGGCTTTGTCGCACCGGCAGAGCCCCCGTCGGATTCGGTCCAGAGAACGCGTTCGATAGTATTCATCGCGACGCCGTTGATTTCCCGTGAATTGAAGAGCACGATCTTAACGCAACTGCCCTCCGTGACCCGGGTTGTCCATTTGGTCATGACAGGCTATCCGTCGAGCGCTTGGATCGGAGTGGGTCGCGCAGTCCGCGCCAGTCTCCTCAGGCGATGCACAGCGTTCCAGGTTCCGGCCTATCCTGGTCAGATAAAGCGACAATGTCACCTATTTGTTGATCTGGCGACTTGCCGGCGAGGGCCGCTGACCACCCTGGGCACAGTCCCGGCAAGCGCTGCGGACTGGCCCAGCCATCCGATCAAACTGACTGTCTCCTTCCCATCCGGCAACAGTGCCGATGTGGCGGCCCGGTCCTTTCTCGACAGCGGCCCGTCTGGCTGCGGCGGGCGCCGCAATTGACCGGATCCCGGAGGATGCGTGTGTGCGGTACTTGAAATCGCCCGGAACACCCGGGAACCCGCCGCGAACATCGAGGCGCTGTTCGGCCTGGCGCGGTTGCATGTAAAAATGCACCATCTTTATTAAAACGCAGTCGCTGTCAGAGGAATCGCCATGTCGTCAGTCGCCGACAAACCTGCCCGGGTGTATTTTTTCGCAACCTGCGTCGTGGATTTGATGGCTCCGGGGGCCGGCCTGGATGCAATCGCGCTCATCCGGGATGCTGGCATCGAGGTGATCTTCCCGGAAGATCAGAGTTGTTGCGGCCAGCCGGCCTACACCAGCGGCTTCAACGACGAGGCCCGCCAGGTGGCGCGGGCGCAGCTTGATTTATTCACTGAGCCTCTGCCGATTGTAGTTCCGTCCGGCTCATGTGCCGGCATGATGGTGCACCATTGGCCGCGACTGTTTCACGACGATCCTGCCCTGGCACAGATGGCTGCGGACATTGCAAGCCGGGTGATCGAATGGACTCACTTTGCACGTGATGTGCTGGACCTGGCGCAACTCCGTGCCGAGACGGCTGCAACCCCGGTCAAGGCCGCACTCCACACCTCGTGCTCGGCCCGGCGCGAAATGGGTTGCCACGTTCCCGGCGAGGCATTGATGCGGGCGCTCCCGGGTGTTGAGCTCGTCGAGCAGGCACGCGCAGCCGAATGTTGTGGCTTTGGCGGGACGTTTTCCGCCAGGCACCCGGCCATCTCCGGCGCCATGGTCAATGACAAACTCGACAGCATCCGCGACAGCGGTGCCGAGGTGTTGGTCAGCGGCGATTGCGGCTGTTTGCTGAATATGCATCTTGCCGCTGAAAAGCGTCGCGAAGCCGGCGAAACGCTGCCGCGCATCGTTCACCTGGCGAGCTTCTTGCGCGAGCGAGCTGGCGCGACCGATGCCGCCCGGCAAGTCACCGACTGAAAAGGGATCCGCAAGAAGATGAAGCCAGTTTCCAGCCCGACTGAGCGCGAAAGCATCCTGGGTCGATTGCGCGCCGCCCAACCGCGACACCCCCTGCCGCAACCGGACTTGAGCGACTATCTGCGCGGTCCGTTTGCTGCCGGTGTGCTTCAGATCGACCCAGCATCCGCCGGCGACGCGGTTGCTTCCCGTGCTCAAGTCGGCAACGGAACGGTCAGCAACCGATCAAATTCTGAAGCGCTGATCGCGCAATTCGAAGGCGCCGCGCGCGGCTGGCGTGCTGAAGTCCATCGGGTGATTCCGGCGCACTGCATGGCGGCCGTGCGCGCGCTGCTACAGGATAAAAAATGTAAAGCGATTGCCACAGGAAGCCCGCCCATGCCGCCCACTGAGTGGGATGTTGCGTTCGATGGTTTCGATCACCTGCGGTTTGACGGATCGACCAACGCCTGGAAGCCGACGCTCTTTGACGCAATCGACGCCAGCGTCACGCTCGCGGTCGCGGCAATCGCCGACACCGGAAGTCTGGTGCTGATTCCCGGACCACACGAACCGCGCTCGCTGTCTCTGGTGCCACCGATCCATGTGGCGCTTGCACGGGTCAGTACCCTCTTCGCGAGTCTGGCAGCAGCCATGCAGGCGCTGGCGCCTCAATCCGACATGCCGACCAATTTTCTGCTCGTCACCGGCCCTTCCAAGACTGCCGATATTCAGCAAACCCTGGCCTACGGTGCGCATGGTCCGAAGGAACTGATCATCGTGCTGATCGACGATCGCGACGGCCCGACAGGGGTGCAATCATGAGCGCGACGGGCAGTGCCGGCTCGCAGGCCTCGCTCACCTTTGTCGATCCGCGGCATTTCAAAGCCAACACCCGCAGCGCAGTTGACGACGGCGATTTGCGGCGCAGCTTTCGCAGTGCCATGGATTTTCTGCAAGGCAAACGTGCGGCGCACTTTGGTGACACTGCCGAGTTCGAGCGCTTGCGCAAGGTGGGCGAGGCAATCCGCCAGTACAGCCTGTCGCGCCTGCCTGAGTTGCTTGAGCAACTCGACGAGAAACTGACACAGCGCGGTGTGACCGTGCACTGGGCCTCGACGCCCGAAGAAGCCAACCGGATCTTCCTTGAAATCGCGCAGGCGAACGGCGCCGACCGCATGATCAAGGGCAAGTCGATGGTGAGCGAGGAGATCGAACTCAATCACCGCATGGCTCAGGACGGCATCGATTGCCTTGAGACCGACATGGGCGAGTACATCGTGCAACTCGCCGGCGAGCGTCCAAGCCACATCATCATGCCGGCGATTCACAAGACCAGGCAGCAGATCGCCGCGCTTTTCGCGCGCGAGGTGCCCGGCGTTTCCTACACTGAGGACGTCGATGCGCTGATCGCGATCGGGCGGCGCGTGCTTCGCGAAGAGTTCCGTGACGCGAAGATCGGGGTCTCCGGGGTCAACTTCATGGTCGCCGAGACTGGCTCGCTGGTGCTGGTGGAAAACGAGGGTAATGGCCGGATGTGCACCACGGTGCCCGACGTCCATATCGCGATCACCGGGATTGAAAAGGTGGTTGAAAAGCTCGACCACGTTCTGCCGCTGTTCAGTCTGCTCACGCGATCCGCGACGGGCCAGGCAGTCACGACCTACCTGAACGTCATTTCCGGGCCCCGTCGGCCCGGGGAACTCGACGGTCCTGCGTCCATGCATTTGATTTTGCTGGATAACGGGCGCAGTCAGGCCTACCAGGATGCAGACTTTCGGGCGACCCTGCAGTGCATCCGCTGCGGCGCCTGCATGAACCATTGCCCGGTGTATGCGCGCATTGGCGGCCTGGCCTACGGCACCACCTATCCCGGTCCGATCGGCGCCATCATTTCGCCCCACTTGCTGGGCCTTGAGCCAACCCAGGATTTGCCGACCGCCAGCAGTCTGTGCGGTGCCTGTTCCGAGGTGTGCCCGGTCGGCATTCCGATTCCCGACCTGTTGATGCAGTTGCGCACGGCGGCCAAGCACGAGGCGTCAGCGGGTCATGCGCCACTGGCCGGGCAAGCGACGGCCCGCAGTTGGCAAGAGGCCTTCGCCTGGAAAACCTGGGCTTGGGTTAATGCGCATCCAGTCATCTACCGGGCTCTGATTCGCGTTGGACGAGGCATGCGGATGTTGACGCCCGGGTGGCAAGGCGGATGGACCGCCTATCGCAAACCACTGAAACTGGCGGGCAAAGGATTGCGGGGTCGCCTCAAAGAGCGCCAGCGATTAAGCCGCTAGTGCCCCCGCCAGTGCCCTGCTCTACACCCCGAAGGCCCGCAGCCTTGGTTGAGTGATGAAAAACGGTTGCATTATTTATTATGCTTAGTTATATTATATTTTTTAAGCAATTGTTTGACGTTTAACCCGTCGGAATCCACATGAACTCCAATCATCCGCCCCTTCACCCAAAGCCATTCTGGCAACCATTGCCGGCCGGCATCCTGCTGGGCATTGTGCTCCTCGCGACGTTCGTCTTTACAGGCCACGGCCTGGGTGCCACGGGCTTCACGACCCGTCTGACCGCCTGGATCGGCATGGAGGTCGTTCCAGCGGCCACCAAAGCCAATGAGTACCTTGGCGGCATGGTGGAGGACGGCCATCCCCTGAGTTCGTGGATTACCTGGCAAGTCATCGGCGTAGCGCTGGGCGCGGTGGTGTCGGCCTGGCTGGCCGGGCGCTTCCGCCTACAGATGGCGGGCGGCAAGTTTCTTGGCGGTGCGCGACGCCCGTTCACCGCTTTGCTGGGTGGCGTCTTCGCCGGCTTCGGCGCGCGAGTCGCCGCAGGCTGCACCAGCGGTCTCGGGCTTTCCGGGGCTGCCACGCTCAGCCTGGCAGGCTTTGTGTTTCTCTGCACCTTCTTTGCCACCGGCCTTGTCGTCAGCCGCATCTACAAGACCAAGGAGTAACCATGGACACCACCATTCTTTCAGGCCTGATCCTCGGCGCCGGTTTTGGCTTTGCGCTGGAGCGCGCCGGCTTTGGCAGCCCGGACAAACTGACGGCGCAGTTCCGACTCACAGACTGGTCGGTCTTTAAGGTCATGTTTACCGCGATCGTGTTTGCCGCCGTCGGGCTCATGGTGCTGGAAAGGATCGGGCTCGTCGCAGCCGACGAACTCTTCGTTCCGCCAGCCTTTCTGGGGGCTGCGGCGCTGGGCGGCGCGCTCGTCGGTGCCGGCTTTGCCGTGGGCGGCTATTGCCCGGGAACCTCAGTCGTCGGTTTGATGTCCGGTCGGCTGGATGCCGCGATATTCCTGGCGGGTCTGTTGGTCGGCACGTGGCTCTTCGCCTGGGTCTTCCCCTCGGTCGAGCCGCTGACCGTGCTTGGTGAATACCTGGGCGCTGATACGCTTCCCGATGCTTTCCACATCTCGGATATGCTCATCAACGCCATCATGATCGCGGCAGCCGTCGGGATCTACTGGCTCGGCGGCTACATGGAAAAGCGCTCCGTCTGTGGTCCTGTCACGGCAGAGCAAGCCGTCAACGACTCCAGCGCCAGTCGCGCCTGAACCCCTCACCTACCCAGGAGACCTGAATGTCCAAAAAATCCCTCGTTGCCTCCTTCGCGCTCGCGATGGCAGGCCTTGCCGCAGCCCCTGTCGCGCGCGCCGCCGATGCCCCAGCGCCTGCAACCCAGGCCGGCGCCGATCAGAAGCAGCCCGCCAACAGTCCTAAAAAGGATGCCGGCAACAACCCCTGCGGTCCGGCCAAGGCCAAGTCGTCCAATCCCTGCGGCCCAGCCAAGCGCAAAGGTGCGAATCCCTGTGGCCCGAGCAATCCCTGTGGTCCGAAAAAGAAAAAGCCCGCTGGCGATTAAGTCTGGGTCGTCCGTGATTCAGCGCACTCCAGGAACCGGAGTCGTGGCGACATGCGTCGTCACCGGCTCAGGCACCCTGCAGGAAACGGAACACGCTTTGTCGTGAAATCGAACAACACACTCTCCGGGGCCACTGCCGCGTCCCAGTTGATCGCGGTGCAGTCCGGCTATGCAGCGAGAGGAATCACGCTTGGCCAGGCCGCGCTCTGCGGTGCGCGCGATTTCGCCGAATGGGTGCACTACCCGGCGCACGACTGCACCGATCCGGACACCGGCTGCGAGTTCTATTACCATGCGCACGATCGCGGCGAGATGTTAGCCGAGGAGCACGGACACTTTCATGTGTTTCAACGGCATACCGGCAAGCCGGACCGGTTCTTCCACGTGATTGGCATCTCCCTCGATTTCAGGGGGTTGCCCATCAATCTCTTCACCACCAACGCGTGGGTGACCGGCGAATCGATGGCGCCCGCGCCAAAAGTCGCAAAGGCAGCCCGACAGTTCTGCGTCAGGGCGCGCGGGCGCATGGCGCCGATCGCTCGCTGGCTCACCGCGCTGCTCGCAATCTACGCCGCGGAAATCGCCGAGCTCGCCCATCAACGTGATCACAAACTGAACCGGCTGGGACATTCAGGTCGAACACGGAAAGACATCCTGCAGGATCGCCGCGTGCGCGTGCTCAGCCAGCGCCGCATTCACTTGTTGGCCCATTTGAATTCGTATTGCTCACCCCAAGGAGAACTCGCATCATGAAACTTTTCCGTATCCTTGCCACCCTGGCGCTGTTTGCGCTCGCCACGATTGCAGAGGCAGTCAACTTGCCCGGACCAGTCGTCAGCGCCGATTGGCTTTCAAAGAATATCGGCGACGTACAGGTCGTGATGGTGACCGGCGATACCGCAACCTTCACCCGTGCTCCTGAAATTGTGACCGACCCCAAGACTGGCAAGAAATTCGTGGCCGAGGTGGGTGGTCACATGGCGGGTGCTTCCCTGTTTGATTTCAAAAAAGCGCGCGTCGAGAAGGCCATCGCCACCGCGAAGGTCAAGTTCCTGATTCCTGAACTGGCCGAGTTCGAAAAGCTGGTTCAATCGATCGGCGTCAACGCCGGCAAGCCGATCGTGCTTGTGCCGCTGGGCCTGGAGGTCTCGGATGTCGACGAAGCGCTGCGCGTGCTGTGGTCCTTCAAGGTGTACGGCGAACAAAACATCGCCGTGCTGGACGGAGGTCTCGCCGGCTGGCTTGCTGACGGAAAACCTGTCAACGTGACCCCTGCCGTGAAACCCGCTGGCAATTGGACAGGCAAAGCGCCCGATAGCGCTCTGGTTGCCACCGGGGACGAAGTCGCAGAGGCATCGAAGACTGGAAAAATCGCGCTCATCGACGCACGCCCCGCGCCTCAGTTCTTCGGAATCACCAAAAGCCCTTCCATCACGGCGGCTGGTCACGTTGCAGGCGCCAAGAATTTCGCGCCGGATATTCTGACCAAGTCTGCCAATGGCGCCCTGTATTTTCTCGGAAAGGCAACTTATGAAGCCTTGCTCAGGCAAATTGGCGTGGACCCGACCGCCGCGACAATCACCTACTGCAACACCGGACACCTGGCTTCGGGTGCCTGGTTCATGGCGCATGAAATCGTCGGCAACAAGAACGTAAAACTCTACGACGGATCGATGCACTACTGGACCCTGGAAAACCGCCCTGTCGTCGCCGTACCGATGTAAGATTTCCAGCATAAACCGCTGCGCACCCGGTCCTCCGCCTGCCGGGGCGCATCATGACCATTTAGTGAACCCAGAACGATGCGACCGGACGCGAATCCAGTGGCGCCGCCGCGCATGGTGCAATCGTCTAGTTGGAATCCGAACCGTGCATGCCGGTGCCGACACAGACAAATCGACGCGTCAGGCTGTACACACGACGCAGCGACTCGGTGAGCTCGCGCTCCAGTGCTGAAGGCAACAACCACTGCGGACCATCGGTCTGCCCGGATTGCACTTGCGGTTCGATTGCGGCGCGCTCGAGCGCGCGCAGTTGCGCTTTGGAATCCAGCACTGAGCGCGCCAACACCGGATCAGCCCCGCCCACCGCGCGCAGCGCATGGCGCAATTCCTGGCTGACGGCCTGAGCAAAGGCGCTCAGACTCTTGCGCGCCTGCGGGCTCAGCGTTGAACCGCCTTCTGCATGACGCTGAAACAGTGGAATCATTTCCCGGTCGACCTGGTCGCCAATCGATTCAAGGTAGTCGGCGGCTTCCACCAGATCAATGGCCATGCGACTCACATCCGGCGACTGCCCTGGTTCCAGCAATTTTTCAAGAAAATCCACAATGGCGGAATGTTGCCGGTCAATGTGATCTTCGGCTTCCCCGAGCTGATCAACCTCGGCCTTCGTGCCGGCCAGAATCGCTGGCACCGCTGCGTCAAGCAAATCGCCGACGCGCTCACCCAGAAGCAAAAGTTCGCGACGCGCGGCTTCGAGGGCAACCGGAGGCAGTCTGAATAATACGGGATCCAGCTCTGACGCGATTTCCTGTTCCCTGGACACCTCGGGTCCATGGCCGACCACGCGCACGATGAGTGTCGCCAGCATCTTGGTGAAAGGCAACAGAATCAGCACCGTGGTCAGGTTCACGAGCATATGCACATTGGCAATCTGGCGCGGAACCTCGAAGGCCAACTGCTGTGCAAGCGCAACGCCTGCCGGCGCGACCGGGGAGATTGCGCGCGTCAGGTGTTCAAGAAGCCCCATAAGAGGAAGCCAGATCGCCACCAACAGCACTTTGAAGCAGACCAGGCCGATTGCAGTGTGTAACGCGGCGCGTGGCTGACCGATGGTAGCCAGCAGGCCGGTGAGAGTCGTACCGATATTTGCTCCGAACACCAATGCAATACCGGCTTCCAGCGGGATCAGGCCCTGCGACGCGAGTGCGATCACGACACCCAGCGTCGCCGTGGAAGATTGCACGACCGCCGTGAATATCGCACCAATCAGAATGCCCAGAAAGGGATTGGTCATCGATGCCATCAAATCGATGAACGGCTGATAGGTTCTGAGCGGCGCCATGAAATCGGACATCAGCGACAGTCCGATAAACAACACGCCAAGACCCATCGTCACGGTACCGGCCAGACTGACGATACGGCGGGCCTTCCACATCGACAGCCCGAAGCCGACCGCCATCAGCACCAGCGCGAAGTAACTGACGTCAAATGCAATGATCTGCGTGGTCACCGCCGAGCCGACCGCGGCGCCCATGCTGACCACGATCGCCTGAGCAACCGTGAGAACACCGGCCGAGACGAACCCGATCGCGATGACCGAAGTCACCGTCGACGACTGCACTACGGCCGTGATCACCGCACCGGTCAGAAGAGCGCTGAAGCGGTTGCCAGCCAGCCGGGCCATGATCGTCTTGATCTGCGAACCGGCCATGGTTCGCATGCCGTTCGACATCAGGGTCATACCGTGCAGGAACATCGCCAGGCCACCGGCAAGTCCGATCAGCATGGGTATCAGCTGTAATGAGTCTTCGTACATCGCATCGTCCTCACTTCATCGGCCAGAAAAATCAACGACTCAGGAGGATCAGTTGCTTGCAGCTGCGCTGCCTGGCGTCGAATTTCGCTTCAGACGGATCAGCCATTTTTCCGCTTCGACGAAGAAAAAGAACAACAGGCCGCCGGCCAGCAGACGAGGCCACACATAAAGCGGTATCGACTCGGTCTCGAAGATCGTTTGCAGCGGCGGCAGGTAGGTGAACATCAACTGCAGCACAATCACCGCGCCGATCCCCATGGGCAGGTACTTGTTTTCAAGGTGCGCCTTGATCGATACCGAACTGTCGATCAGGTAACGACTGTTGAGCAGATAGAAGCACTGCCCGATCGTAATGGCATTGACAGCCACCGTGCGCGCCATGGCGTCAGATACGTTCTGACCCTTCATCCAGAAGAACGCCCACAGCGTATAGGCCAACAGCGCCAGACCGACGAAAATCACGCGCCAGAGGCCAAAGCCGGTCAGCAACGGACGATCCACGGCGCGTGGCGGGTGTTTCATGACATTGAGTTCGTGCGGCTCGAAGGCGCACACCAGGCCAAGCGCCACCGAAGTGATCATATTGACCCACAGAATCTGCGGCGTTGTGATCGGCATCGTGAAGCCGACAACGATGGCGACCATGATGACCAGTCCCTGCGCCACGTTGGTCGGCAGCAGAAACAGGATCGCCTTTTCGATATTGTTGTAGACCGTCCGCCCTTCCTTGACTGCGGCGCTGATGGACGCAAAGTTGTCGTCCGCCAGGACCATTTCAGCGGCTTCCTTTGTCACTTCGGTGCCCTTGATGCCCATCGCGACGCCGATGTCGGCTTTCTTCAGCGCGGGGGCGTCGTTGACACCGTCGCCGGTCATCGCCACGATCTGGCCGTTGGCCTGTATGGCCTCGACCAGACGCAGTTTGTGCTCAGGACTCGAACGCGCGAAGACATCAACCGTTTTGACGCGCTCGCGCAATTCCTCCGGACTGAGTTTCTCGACCTCCACGCCCTCCATCGCGGTTTTGCCATCGCCGATACCCAGCATCTTGGCAATTGCCGCGGCGGTAATCTTATGATCCCCCGTGATCATGGTCACGCGGATACCCCCTGCATGACATTCCCTGACCGCTTCAATCGCTTCCTTGCGCGGCGGATCGAGCAAACCGATCAGGCTGAGCAGCACGAGATTGCGCGGCAAATCTGCCGGTGACAAGCTGCCTGCGTCAAGCCCGGACGGGTTGTCGAGCCAGGCAAGACCCAACACACGCTCGCCCTGTCCGGCCAGTTGATCCGACGCCTTGCTGAAATACGCGAGATCGATCGGCACGATTTCGCCGTTTTGCAACTGCTGGTGACTGCAGTGTTCAAGAATCACCTCCGGCGCGCCCTTGACGAGCAACATCTGCCGTCCGTCGGCCGCCTCGTTCAAGGTTGCCATGAACCGGTGCTCAGACTCAAAGGGAATCGAGTCGATACGCTTGTAGCTGGCAAGCTGGGCACTACGCTCCAGCCCGAGCTTGTTTGCAAACGGATAGAGTGCGCCCTCGGTGGGATCGCCTTCGACCTTCCAGACGCCCTCTTGCTGGTGGATCTCGGCGTCGTTGCACAGCATGGAAACGCGGCCAACCAATTGCAACACCGGATCGTCGCCCAGGGGCTGTCCATCGCGGGTAACCTCGCCCGCGGGGGCATAGCCATCGCCACTGACCTGATAGCGGGCCTGCGCCGTCACGGCCGAGACGACCATCATTTCCATGAGTGTCAGCGTACCAGTCTTGTCCGAGCAGATCCGCGACACCGATCCCAGCGTCTCGACGGCCGGCAGGCGGCGAATGATCGAATTGCGCTGGGCCATGCGCTGCACGCCGATGGCCAGCGTGATGGTGATGATTGCCGGGAGACCTTCAGGAATAATCGAAACCGCAATGCCAATGACAGCCTGGAACACGTCGACAAAATCCATCCCGCGGCCCCAGCGCGCAAAGGCGAACACGACCGCGGCAATGACACCAATGGCGCCAGTGATTTTGTAGCCGAACTTCTTGATCTGCCGCAGCAGCGGGGTTTCCAGCGTATTGACGTTGGCCAGCAGCGCGTTGATACGGCCCAGTTCGGTCTGGCTGCCGGTCGCCACCACCACACCGGTTGCGCGGCCCGAGACCACCATGGTTCCGGAAAACACCATGCTCTCCCGATCGCCGACCGTGGCGGTGGCAGCGACCGGGTCAACGGACTTGTCGGCGGGCACGGACTCTCCCGTCAGGGCGGCCTCTTCGGTGCGCAGGTTCTTGACCTCGACCAGGCGCAAGTCGGCCGGCACCTTGTCGCCGGACTCCAGCAGCACGATGTCGCCCGGCACCAGGGTGTCGGCCGCGATCAGGCGCGCATCGCCGTCGCGCACGGTTCTGGCTTCGGCCGACAACATTTTGCTGATCGACTCCAGCGCCTCTGCCGCTTTGCCCTCCTGAAAGAAGCCCAGTAATGCGTTGAGAAACACCACAGCGAGAATGATTGATGCGTCGAGCCACAGACCGAGTGCAAATTTAAGTAACCCCGCCCCGATCAGCACATACACCAGCACGTTGTTGAACTGCAGCAAAAACCGCATGAACGCGCTCTGCTTTTTGCCCATCGGCAACAGATTCGGACCGTATTCTTTGAGTCGGTTTGCGGCTTGGGCTGAGTCGAGCCCCCGGTCGATTCGGGTATCCAGCTGCGCGACCACTTCGTCGGCGGCAAGCGCATGCCATTGCGTGGCCTGGTTGAGCGGCTG
>JADZBO010000162.1 GCA_020851995.1 Burkholderiaceae bacterium | reverse complement strand
TTAGGGCGGAAGGTTGCGGGTCAGGCGCCGAGGACGAAGCGGGATACTAACAGAGCAGGTCGATATAGGCCTGGTAACCGTAATTGCGGTTCCTTTTATGACCAGTCTTTTCCACCACAATCCCCAGTGCTTCCAACACGGTTACTGCGGCCGTCGCCGTGGGAACGCTGGTATCCAGTTTCTCGCGCACATGTTCGATGGTGAAGCGCGGCATCAGCGGCAACATCTCGAACAGCCTGTAGGTCACCGGCCCTGCCTTGGGCGACTGCAGCATGCGTTTGCGGTCAGACGCAATCAGGCTGGCGACCTCAACAATCTTTTTCTCCGCCTCGCCTGCGGTGGTCGCAACGCCTTCCAGAAAGTAGGACACCCAGGACTCCCAATCGCCATCCGTGCGGATTGCCGACAGGCGGCGGTAGTATTCACCCTGATGCTGCTTTAAATAGCTGCTGAGGTACATCAGGGGCTCAGCGAGTACGCCCCAATATTCGAATAGTGCCGCGATCATCAGGCGGCCAATGCGCCCGTTACCGTCAAGGAATGGGTGAATGGTTTCAAACTGCGCATGAATGAGTGCAACCTTCACCATCGGCGGTAGATCTGTTGCTGCATGGTGAATAAACCGCTCCAGGTCGGCCAGCAAGTCGGGTACGCATTTTGGTGGCGGTGGCACAAATACAGCGTTGCCCGGCCTCGTTCCGCCGATCCAGTTTTGTGAACGGCGCAACTCACCTGGTTGTTTGCCTGCGCCCCTCGCTCCATCGAGCAATAGCCTATGCGCCTCGCGCAACAAACGCACGCTGATAGGCAGGCCCGCCGGGCTTCGCAATTGCTCCTGAACCCAGCGGTAGGCCCTGAGGTAATTAGTGACCTCCTCGACGTCGTTTGCGTTGCTGACCTTGAATCCGGCCTCTTCGTCGAGCAGGTCGGTCAGTGTGGCCTGCGTGCCTTCGATCTGCGATGTGAGCAGGGCCTCCTTTCGGATCGCGCTGTACAGAAGCCACTCGACTGATGGGACCAATCCTGACACCCCGGCCAGGCGCGCGAGCGCCAGCTCTGCCTGCCGATTGAGATCAGTAAATGCGGAGGGTGACAGCGCGGGGTCAACAGGCGGTAGCGGGCGTGGCACAAACGCGCGCACCGGTTCTCCCAGAGTTGTTGAGATTGCGTAGGTGCCTGTAGTGCGAAGCATTGAAAGCAGTCGTTAATTGAATGGCGTCTAATTAAATCATAGTTTAATAAGAAATACAACAATTAAAGAATTCTTTTATATACTGCTCTGTGACCGATGCACGCTACGCAACGCAAGGCAATCCCCGGACCCACCAAACTCTGGTGGCGAACAGGAAGGTTTTCATCCTAAGCAAAAATCTTCCCGCAACGTGTTACTGCATAGACATCTATTGGGCTTTGCGCGCACAAGAAAAATGCCCGAGCGCGTCGGGCATTCTAGGAGTGGTGCCGGATTGGGGACACCGTGTAACGCGGCTAATTCAACTGCTGAGTACGAATGCGGGTTATGGCGGCAATCCGCGATCACAAGGCCGAAATTGTTGAAGCCCTGAAGATGGCCGACGTGGTCCTTATCCATCGTTCGACTCCAAGCCTTCAGGCACAGAAACTCGACGCAAGGGCAGCATCCCCTTGTGGCGAGCATCAAAACGGTCGTAGTGCTGCAAGTGTTGAATTTCAGGGAAAGAAGAAAACGATCGCCTCGGCAAATTGGCGAGTTGCTTTGCCGGCCGCCTGACGCCCTTGAGTTCGTCTTTGTGAGGAACCGCGATTTCACGTCAGAGTTTCAGTGCTATGGCATTAGCTCCCGGAGATTGGAAGATTTCCGGCAACGTAGCCGGGTTGTCGTGATCCGCCTCCACCGAAAGTCGGCGGCGCTGTGAGCGTTTCCGGCATAGTTTCTGCAGCGCCCCCTATTGCGACCGCCAGTTGCGGATAGACCGTCTCCAGTTCTTTGGGCATCTCATTCATCCATAGCGGCCGTGGGTCGACCGTCTGGCGCAATAGGCGATATCCCTTCACGTCGATAGGGCCCTTGCCAAGAGCCTGCATCATCGGCAGCGGTGAGCTGCCTCCCGTCAGTACGACGTGCAAGCGCACCTCGTCCATCGCTAACCAGCGCAGCCAGGTTTCATCAATGGCCTCCAGAGACTTCTTGAAGCCTGCTTCTATGGCCTGCGCAAAGCGAACTACTCTGTCGTCGGCAAGGAATTCGTCGAGCGTTACCTCACCTACGGTGCCATCTGCCAGGGCGTATTCGAGCTTGCCTGCCTTGAACAAGGTCTCTTTAAGCCCTCGGATCCGACGATTTAAGTCTGCCAAGATCATGCGACCTGAGTTGTCGCTGGAGTCGATCGACTCCTGTTGTGCGATGAAAATCCGCAGCAAACCGTCCACCTTATCGCCTGCTTGCATCAGGCCCTGGATTGAAGCGGGCACCTGGAACACGCGGATCTTGTCCTCGTCCTGACGATGTGTAGCGATGAACAGGCCGAAGTCTGTCGTGCCGGCACCGACGTCGACCACCATGAAAGCATCTCGGAGGTTTTCGCTTTCGGCAATCGTACCCGCAGCTACAGCCACAGGTTCTGGAACCCCGTCACCAATTAGATACTCGGGGCGCTTGCCAAGCGTCTTAATCTGCTCGACGGCGGACTTCAACTCGCCCACCGGGATGCCGCCGGCCCACCGATTGCTGAAGGTGTCGGCAAGGATCTGTGCCTCGGCCAACATGCGACGCATCAAACCGTCCGCCCACTTCTCCTGGTCAGCGTCGGGCCAGCACGGCCGAGCGAACCGCCGCTTGGTGTACCGTGGTTCTTTTACACCCAGATTGGCTAGGGAACTTTCGGCAATGTCGGTCAGGTACGCCAGATAAATTCGGATCAGGTCGCCTTCTGTCAGGCGATAGGCCGTCGGGTTCATTGCCGGCCTCAGGAGACAGGCTTCGCCGTCGAGGTTACCCTCTCTGCGAAGGCTCAACCAGCCCTTAATCGAGTCAAGCCGTTCTCGACCGGAGTCGACTAAGTCCTGGCTTTGCTCGATCGCTTCGTAGCCGAAGTATGCCTTGCCATCGTCAGCGATGAAAACGGATGACGGAAGCGTATAGCCTTGCCGTCCTGCTTCTTTGCCTAATTCGAGATCGAGGTACTGGTCGGGCAGAACGGTCGCAAAGGCTTTCGACATTGCTGTTCCGAAGTCCAGACACAGCAGAACTTCGGCATCAGTCACTTCATCGCGCTCGATGGCACCCAACGCGAGCGAAACCTTCGGCAGCGAATGAGTCTTCGATGACGAAGTCGAGCTGTCCTCGGCGTCTACCGGTGTCGGTCGCGGGCTTAGCGCTGGGGCAACCGGTCCAGCCGGATCAACCGTCGGTGAGGCAAATGCTTCGCCGCTTGCCTGCAAGGCCGCTAGCGCCAGCTGAAGCGCTTTACGCTCCAAGGACGAAACGGTACCGATGGTCTGGTCACGCTCGATGCGCTCCATCAGACTTAAAATCAATATCGCGGCAGTGTTCTTGTCCAAAGCCTACTCCTTGACAACTCATCAGCGATCGGGCCTCTATAGCCCCCCGGCTACTCCACCAGCCCCTTCGTCACCACGTCACCTGGCCCGCCATCAAGACGCTTACGCACGATGGCGGGCTGTTTGACCACCATGCGTTGTCGCGGAGCCGCACCGACGACCGTAAAGAACTTGGTCGACATCTCGACTTCTTCCCCCGGCACGCCGTAAAGATCCAGCCCCCGCAGCGCGGCGGCCTGCTCCACCTGAATGGCCAGTGCCTGCACCCCCTCCAGTAAGGCATGCGTGGACGGTGCCAGCGCGGGGTCGTAGATCTCCAGGTTCGGAACCAACGTGTCGCGTAACCCATCGCGCAGCAGCCGCACCTTGCGCGCGGCCTGCAGGGCGAGTCCGATGCTTTCGTCGGCGTTGCTGGCAGCGGCCTCAATCGCCGAACTGCTGGCCTTCCGCACCGCCCGCACCCGTCCGTGTTCCAGCCAGTCACGCACCTCTTCATTCAGCTCGGGGTGTCGTGCGGCCAGCTCGCGAGCCAGCACACGCGCCCGCTCGGGGTGATTGCACAGCACATCCAGTTGCAGTAGCAGCGTCTGGTCGCGTTGACCTTGCCGACCCAGCAGTACCAACGCTTCGGTCACATCGGTGATCAGTCGCTCCAGTGGCTTCTTCAGTTCATCCGACCAGGAGCGCCCGCCGCCGAGACGGCGGCAGTATTCCACCACCCGGTACATGGTCGGGTCCGCCACAACCGAGATACGCGTGCGGACGATGTCGTGCACTAGCATCAAAGCCTGCCTACTTAGGTCAACCTGCGCCTTTTCATCCTGCGGCTTGCCTGCGGCTATCAGTGGGGCATTGACCCATTCGTACAGCGCGATGCCAAGGTCATTGCCAGCCTCAAGCTCGCTCTCTAGCAACGCCTCTCGAAGGGCTTCGATGGCGCGGGCAAGTCGCCGAGCCATCGTGTCGCCGGGCGACAGGGTATCCGGCCGGTAGGTCCCGAACGACTTCGCGAGACGACGCAGCACATCGGCCAAGCTGCCTGATCGCGCCATCAGGGCCACCACCATCTCTAAGCGTGCTTTCTCGGCTGTCTGCTCTTCGGCTACGGACTGGGACAAGTAGTCAATCAGCCAGGGCGCAGACATCTGAGCACAGGCACGCGCCAGATTGAGTCGATCATCCCCATTGGCCAGCATCTGCATGCTCGGCAACGGCTCGGTAAAGGCTGGGCGCAATTGGTCCAGCATCTCGGGCCCCCATCGTTTGACGATCTGCGTCAGTCGTATGCACTCGGCGATGGCCAACAGTCGATGGCTAGGCGATGTAGCTGAAAGCGCCTGTTGCAATAAGTTGCGACGCCCGGCAGCAATCGCTGAATCATCAGCCTGTTTGGGCAGAAACTTGGTCGTGCTCAACGTGGACAGGGCTTCGCGCCGATCTTCCGGTGAAGTCGCCCAATCGGCGAACTTTTCTAAGGCCGACGTAGCTTCGGAACTCAGGGATGTGTTTGTCGCCATGTGATCTCCCTTAGATGTCCAGCGATCTCTGCGTGCCGACGTTGGCCGCCTCACTAGCGGGCTGCTCGCCGGCGCTCCGCATCTTGGCGAGCTCGTTGTTGTATGCACGGGCGTCGTCGCCCCACGTCCTGTCCTCGCACAGTGCGGCCAGCGGGTAGGCTAGGGCGTCAATCGATTCTGCGCGTGTCAGCATCCTGGTCGGCGGCGCGGCGGCGGCCGACTCGCAATCCTGGGTTGCTGCGCGGATCAAAGGGTGCAGTTTCTCCCACGCTGCCATCTGCGCCATCCCGCGTCCCCGTGAATCGACTTGGTCAAATTTGGAAATCGGGGTCGCGGTGTCGCTGATGTTGGTCATGGGGTTGATTCTAGCCGGGTGACGATCGTAGCACTAGACGCATGGCGGCATGGTGGCCGGGAACGGATATATTACGGGTTGTGTTTGTCTCAGCAGGCTAGCGGTGGTCTGGCGCAATCCTTGACGCGGATCATGCCGACAAGCTCCTCAAAATTTCGCAAGGTCATTTTTAGCTGCGGGCACGACGAGTCTTGGGACGAACTCGTGCATCGCATTGGATCCGATCTGAGGGCCAGAGGGTTCGAGCCCTGGGTTGATGCCGAGCGAATTGACTTTGATGACGATTGGCGTCGTGAGATCACAGAGGGAATAAAGAATAGCACTCACGTACGGGGGCATTTCGAGCGCTAAGTTGCTGGAACCTAGCACCATCGCAGTGCCATAAGGCAGTGCATTGAAACGAAGTGGATGCAAGGCTGGACTGTTAAGTCGGTCAACCTTCGAGCGCAATTTCGGTTGCAAGACTGCTGGCAACCCGTTCCGATTGTCGGGCCGTCAGAGTGCAATCCGCTGTAAAGTGAGCATGACTATGGCACGTCTGATACCGTCCGATTTCGACCTGTCCGCCTGCTCCGACGGCCTTTCCGCCCCCGAGGCCCGGACGCTTGCACGGCTGCGCGACGGGTTGAGCGACCGCTACAGCATCTACCACAACGTCCACTGGGCCCGCGCGGAGCGATCCGGTTCGACCTACGGCGAAATCGACTTCATCGTCGAAAACCCCTACGGCCGATTGCTCGCGATCGAGCAAAAGGACACCCAGATCGTCGCCACCGAGAGCGACCTCTTTGCCCGCTACCGCGGCACGCGCGGCACCGATGGTAACCAGTCCGACCCCCAGAACAAAAGCATCACGACCCAGGTCAACCGGAACCTTAACGCGCTGCGATCGCAGTATGCCCGTCGCCACCCCGACCATACGCTCGACATTGATCACCTGCTGTATCTTCCCACCGCGCGATTGCAGGGGTCGGTGCCGGCATCGATTGATCCCGCGCGCGTGGTCGATGCCGATCGCGACGGGGAGTTGGTTGCCATCGTCGAGTCGTTGCTTGAGGCGCCGCCAGGCGACTGGTCAGACGCGCGGCTGGCGGATTTGCCGCTGATCGAATCCTTTCTGTCAGAGCAGATCGGTGCAACGCCTCACATTGGCCTGCTTGGTCAAACGGCGCGCGAATTCACGACCCGTCTGTCCGGCGGACTATCAACCTGGGCTTCGCGTCTTTCAATGCACCCATGGCGGCTGCGTATTCAGGGAACGGCCGGCTCGGGCAAGACCCAGCTCGCGCTTCAGACGTTGCGGGAAGCGCACGCCGCAGGCAAGGCCACACTCTACGTTTGCTACAACCGACCACTGGCTGATGCCATGAAGCGTGTTGCGCCCGATCCGGCCGTGGTCGTGACTTTTCATGAGATCGCCCGCATTGTGATCAGCCAGTCGGGTCGCGCTGACGTTGATTTCAATTCCGAGGGAGTCTTCGATACGCTGGCTCAGAGTTTTATTGAGCTGAGCCCAAAGCTTGCTGGCACGTTCGACACACTGGTGATCGACGAGGGGCAGGATTTCCAGCAGGCCTGGGCCGACGCTCTGATTCAGATGGCGCACAAAGATGCACGGGTGCTTTGGCTCGAAGATCCCGAGCAGTCCCTCTATGACCGGGATCCCGTCGCGGTGCCGGGTTGGGTGACGCTTGCGAGTCCGGTCAACTACCGGTCCCCCCAACTACTGATCGAATTCATTAACTGGCTGGGATTGACGGAGGTTCCGGTTGAGGCGGGGAGCGCTGTCATCGGATTCGATCCGGGCTGGCGGGTATACGAAGACGATTCGCCAATCGCGGCCACTGAGGCGGCGGTACGCGGTTTGATCCAGGAAGGCTATGCCCCGGAGAGCATCGCGGTTCTGAGCTTTCGAGGGCTGAGTGCCAGTCAACTGGCCGGGTCCGAAGGGCCAAAGCGCCTCGCCGGGCTTCGGGTGCGTCGTCAGGCGGGATATAACGCGCAAGGCGTCGCGCAGTGGACCGATGGTGAATTGATGGTCGACACGGTCAATCGCTTCAAAGGTCAATCGGCCGATGCAGTGGTCATCACGGAAATCGACTTCGACTCCTTCGGCCAACGCGAGCGCAGGCGTTTGTTTGTTGCGCTCACGCGCGCCAGGCTACACGCGATCATGATCAGCTCCGAACGGGCAACAGAGATGTTGCAGCGCAGACTGCGGGAATCGTGACGGTCGCCATGATACGCAGACCGCATCGAAATCCGTTGCTCTCCGGCAATCGCGGACCAATTCCCTTGGAACCGAAACAAGAGCAGGGATACGTCTAGGTTTAAATAACTAACGCTACCGTCTTGAAGACGTTCCACAATACGACGGCGAACGACCAGCCTAACAGCAGCAGGATCGACGCCAGTGCGATCAACACCACGAACTGAAGCCCTGCAATCGCGAGGGTAACCGCCACCACGATTCTGGATATGACGACCATCAGTCTGGCCCCTATTCTTGTCTGATCATGTGCTCCGACTTGGTCATGTGGCCACCGCGACAAAATACGGATCTGAAGCCGCGCGCACAGCCGCGAAAGACCGTAATTACATTGACTGCCGAATCGGCGACCAGCGTATACGCCAGAGGCCTGAATGCCACCTTCCCCGAGTCCAGCAGACTTAAGTCTACGCCCGCGGTGTATCAACAGATGAGCCTGGCCGAAGCGGATTGAGACTGTAAGGTGCTGGAGAACGGGGTTCGCGGCCGCTGGTGGGGACCCCAGCTTTCCCAAGTTGCTCGCGCAACCAGACCGGACTTTCCCCGTCTCCAGCGTAAGGCGTTTAGGCAAACACGCTCATTCCTTGGTGCGTTCGTATTGATCAACGCTAATCCAATCATCGCCTTGAAAGAGAGTGACAACGGTTTCTGAACCCAGAGCCTGTTGCAGTATTTTGCCAATATCGATCGCCTCTCGCTCGTGACGATCCCACCACGCATCGTCAGAAGTGCTCGGCGGAAACTCAGTGTCGTTGAAGTCCTTTTGCCAGGCGGCAATTCGCCTGACTAACGGAAAAGGTAAGTCCAGCAGGTCATAGCCGAGATTTCGACCTTGCGCATCCCACAGGCCGCTGCTGCCGAAATCATTGTCGAGACGGATTGTTTTCAACTCACGGGTAAAGGCCGCGCGACGCGCCTTCTGTGCGGCCACTCGTTCTGGGGCTCCAAGCTTCTTAAGGCACGATTCGATCTCTGAATTTGACCAGCGATACGGGTTGCGGCACCAGCACTCGACACCAAGCTCCACCGCCAGCCATAACAAGTCTTCCACCGGTTCGGACAGCTTAAGGTCGGAGCCAAACGTTGGAGCAGACCCGTCTGCTATGACGCACAACTCATCGACCGAGGCCAGAATCTTAAGAGGATTGTCCAGCTTGCCATCGTACACGTAGCGTATTGTTCCTCCACGGCAATGGCGGATTGCCTGTTTAACCCATTCCTTGGTCGCGAGATCCGGCGGGGCAACGATATAGGCGCATGTCCCAACTTGCTGCGCCAAGACGGATTGTGCAATTTCACGAGCCTTCTCGGTAAAGAACACCACGGCGACAGTCTTGTGTTCATCGGGTGACAGGTAGGCAATCGGAAATTCGATCGTCTCCGGACCGAAGTAGTGATGGTGCATCTTGAAAGGCTGCGAATAATTGGCCGGGTCGATTAGCGCAGTCTTAAGTTCTTCACGGGGGTTCTTCGACATCTTTGGCGCCAGTCACTTTCTGCAGATATCGCACGAAGGTTGAATCGGGCCTGTGCGTACAGAACCAATGCAGAACAAGGACCCGGTGCGCGCGATCGTCGTTGAGGTCGAAGGTGGGGTCGGCGAAGTAGTACACCGGTTCACCGAGAGCCTTTTCGAGGTCGAGTGCAATGGGCCGCATGGACTCCCGCCATTGCATGAAAGGATTTTCGGGGGAAGTCCATCGTTCAAACCATTCATCATCGGGCCACTGTGTACCAGGAAAGTACTCGACCATCGCTTCTGCGGGCGGATTGGCAGGCAGGTTCTGAAGTGACCGTGATGCTTCCCAATCGCCACACAAGTAAAACAACGGCTCTGTGGAAGCGACTTCACCGACCCGCCCGAGGTATTCGATGATGTCCGATGGGATCAGCACAGTTTCGTGGTGCTGACCCGTCGTCGGCCGTTGCACGCAGCGATGCTCATTGTTCAGCCAGGCAACAAAGTCCGGCACCGGTAGGCAATCCGGAGCGTCTGAGTCATAGAAGTCAAAGAAATTGACCCAACGATCGTCCGCTACCTCAATTCTCATCCGAGACGCTGCGCTGAGCGCTCGCAGCTTGGCTTCTTGCGGCTCGAGACCCTGTCGACGCAGCAGAATGATCAGCGTACTTACCGGGTTGATGTAGGGTACGCGTTGACCGGCGGGTGGCTCAAGCAGGTCAATTTGTTCCAGCCAGTGCTGATCTCTCGGGGTTTTGATCAGGTTTTCAACCCATGCAACGCCGTTCGGTTTTATTGACGAAACCGGCAATGCCTTCATCAATGCAGCGATATCAACCATGGGAACCTCAAAAGGCGGGCGCTGGAAATCAGGGCTGGTAAATGCCGGTGGCGAGCTCCGGCATACGCCAATAGCCCGAAGGCCTAGATACCAATTTCCCTGATCCCAGCAGAGGAAAGTCTACGTCTGCGGTGTATCAATACGTGAGACATGCTGCGTGGAATAATTTGGCCACGCACATAAGCAGCCGGTTTTGATCTCCAGTATTTCGCAGCACTGTCATTATGGATTCCTGATGAAAGCGCCCCGATGCAGGAAAACGGTTCCATCTCGCCGTTTCAAGAACGTGTCGGGATTTTTGAGGTCGGTTTGGTAATTCATATCAATATGTGACCAGTACGGGGAAACTTTCAGCAGGGCGGACCACAGGGCATAGAGTTCATCGGACTCCTCCGCGTCAATAAAATCTCCCGGCCAACCGCGACGCAGGCGCGTGCGTGTACCGGGCTCTGTGCGCCAGAATGTCTCGACATCCTCCAGTTGCGTCCACCACGCCTCAAGCTCGGTGCCTGTCATGCCGGGGAACCACAGGAAGGCCCGGTAACCCCATTCTTCGTCAATCACGACGACAAGTTCATTTTCAGTGCGTTGTTTGATTTGATTGAAGTTCATCTCGATCCTTTAGACATGTAGAAGCCGCGCAGCGAAATGCTTGCGGGCTGTGATCGGGAGGAGCGATATGTTGAACAGCAATGTAAATCGTTGTCCGACGTCATGCCGTCGCATCTAGAAATTCCCCTCTAATAAATACATGGCGAGGACTCCTTGTCGGTGCTCACATTGCTAACCTGCACCGATCGATCTCCGAAATAACTGACAGATGCGTACCGGCCGATGAGTCCACGAAAGGGTAAAGAAATGACACCTGAAGTAGAAAGCTCTCTCGCATTCGCTGCCGATGTCTTGATTGAAATCGCTGGGCATGACGAGGCGTTTCGCTATCCCATGAGTTCGGCTTTCACCATCGAGGGAAATTTGATGGATGCCATGCCAGGCGAAATCTTGCTTGGGGATGAAACGAAAGATGGTGAGGTGAACGAGTACGGCGCAGATAAGAAGTTGATGTTCAAGACTTCGAACGGCAAGATATTCTTCGTATTTGTGCGCCCCCCGTGTCAGACTACATGTCGTGTAGTTGTCGTTTGAAATACGTAAGCAGTTGTCCTTGGCCGGGTGTTTTTTTGCTCCGCTTTTTTCATTTTCAACGTCCGTTCCTGGCGCCGGAAGTCAGG
>JADZBO010000161.1 GCA_020851995.1 Burkholderiaceae bacterium | reverse complement strand
GGGATGATTGTGCGTGACCAGCGTGACATAACGCGCTAGTTCAAGTGCCTCATCGACACTACGTGCAAGCAACGCCGCAGGACCAACCCGCATGGCTCCGCCGTTACCCCATGAACCGTAGGGCTGCGGGTTGTCGTCTGCCAGCCAAAGCGCAAACCGTTGACCCCAACCGCCGTTGTCCCAGTAGCGCCGTCCCCAGTCCTGTAGGGCGGTCACAGGAGGTCTGTTATTTACCACCGCATCAGCGATTGCAACAATGCAAACCGTGTCGTCAGTGAAGCGAGAGCTGGCGTGAAACAATGGCTCGAAAGTCTTCGATCGATGGTTCGCTTTTTCATATACCGAACCAATGATGTCTCCGGCAATACCACCGAGCATGAAATTTCCCCTAGTGTCTGGCGAGGCGAATTAGTGCCGCGCCACCCATCGATCGACCGTCTTTGCGTAGCCGCTCGTCACTTCAACGCTGGCAAGGAGGGCAGCGTTGGCAGTGCGGGCATTTGTGGAGCCAATGGAATCGGCGCAGGTGCTTGAGGAGATGGCGAGTAAGTCTGAGGCGACGTGGCCGTTCCGATTGGTTGTCCATACTGATTGGAATAATAGGTTGTTTCCCCGGTCGAGGTGGCTGTCCCAATCGGCTGACCGTACTGATTCGAATAGTAGGTCGTGTTGCCATTCGTTGTTGCTGACCCAACCGGTTGTCCGTACTGATTGCTGTAGCGGGTCGTGTTTTGAGCAAGCGAAATCAGCGGCAGCAAGACAATAAACATTCCCAAGAGTTTCTGTGCCACGACGACATCCTCCATGTTAGAAGTGCATTGTCCAATCGCGGTGTCTCACCCGATGACACAGCGCGCTTTGTAAGCAAATATCCTGTTATCTTTGGCAGTGACTCATTCCTTGAGTCACTGAACTGGTTAGGATGCGGTTATTGGCATTTCGGCGAAGTGATTCATAACCGGATGCCACGAAGAATTTCAAAGAAAGTCATTGAAAGGTTGAAGTGAGGTCAATCGGTAATGTTTGCTGAACTGAGCGGCGACAGCCGTCCTGTACCGAATTGGTTAATGAATGCGTCGGCCGACGATGACTTACCTGTTGAGAAGTTGCTTCGCGATTCACTGTTTTACCCGGCATGTGGGTTAACCGGAAAAATGTTCATGTCGCTCAGCGCGACAGCGGCTGGGGCACGCTCCGCGAGGGCGGGGAGCGCGCGACCCAGATGTACGACACCCAAGCTCACGCCATCCAGGCGGGGCGGAAGATGCCTTCCAAAGGTGAGCAGTCCCCGTCTGCGCGGAGGCATATAGGCTGCCGCGCCCATTGCGTGAGGCGGTGCGGGCGACTGATGGCGGGCTTGGTAATCGACCAGTTCAGATACCGGGCGGGCATAAGTCGACTATCAGTTGGGAGGCTGCGCGTAATTCTGGCTTTCGAGGCTATCGACCCCTAGTAACGGTCATGCGCCTAGTGATAATCTTAGCGAATGGTTACAGCTAAAAAATCCCGCCCACCCAAACATGTCTACCAATTGCGCATCGAACTTGCGGAAATAGTCCCGCGTGTCTGGCGCACAATCCTCGTGCCCGATACCACTAAGCTCGCTAAGCTTGATCGTATTATCCAGGAGGCGTTTGGATGGACCAATAGCCATCTACACGAATTTAGAATTCAAACCCGGCGCTACGGCATGACCGACGTCGTTGACGAATTTGACGACGACGATGAATTACTCGATGATCGAAAATTTACCCTTGGATCGGTGCTGAGCGATCACACAACCTCCTTTATCTATGCGTACGACTTTGGCGATGGTTGGGAGCATCTGGTCGTGGTCGAAAATGCCTTTGTGGCAAACGAAAGTAATGACTGGCCGGTATGTATTGCGGGAGAAAATGCTTGCCCACCAGAGGATGTCGGGGGAGTGGGCGGCTACGAAGATTTTGTCGAAATTATCACTGATCCCACTCACGAAGACTACCTCAGCATGTATCGATGGTGTGGTGGCCCGTTCGATCCGTCTGGCTTCGACGTGAACTCCGCGAACGCCAGAATAAGACGATTACGATGAACGCGGATGTCAATATGTATTCATCAGGCGATTGCGGATGTCGTGCCATGGGATATCGCCTTGACCCTGAATCCAACGAGGGCATGGGTGTCTGATGGCTCGGATATCGATGGAGGCGCTCGCAATCGCGATACAAAAAGTGCGTGCGATGAGCATGAAAGACAAGGAGCACCTGACTGACGAAGTGTTCGCGAAGCAACCAAACATGCTTTGCTCAGTCCTGGCGTTAAGTCGCATGGGCGTTTCGATCGAAAAAGTGGATTTCCTTCTGGAACTTCTGCTCTTATGTTTCCAGGCGATGAAAGAATCAGGCCTGAATTGGCCTCTGATCACTGAACAAGTTCAGGAAGCGCAACTGGAACGCCAAGTTGCAGTCATGAAGTTCGATCAGGGCCTGAAGCCGTCGTTGAAGCATGCCGCCAGGGAGAAATATGCGGATAGCCATCCCGAGCACTTCTTGTTGGCGTTCGTGTTGAACGAGATCCAGGATTGGCGGGGGCGTGTCAACACGGAAGAATCGGACACGCACATCATGTTGTCGGCGATCAATTTGGTCAATTGTTTGGCCTGGGTTGAGTTGCCGGATTCGCGCAAGGGTGCGTTCGGGCCGCACAGTAATAACGTTTCTCACGGTCAAGTCTAGGTCGGGCAGGCCCTGTGTGGCATACGGCGTGACGGAGGTCGCGACATGCGGATCGAGTGCGGATTTGGCACCAGCCTCAATTTTGATGGCGGAGCGGATGTAATCGCCAGTGGTTGCCGTGACTGCGGGATACCCAACCGTATTGGTCGAAGCACTGCCTGTACCACCCCTACGCAGAAAGCGCAGCCATCACGGTCTTCGCGTCGTGCGCGATCACATTCAACAACACTAATGCGGGGCCGCGTGGTTTACGGTCGCCCCGCTCCCAGTGGCGGAGCGTTGCCGCTGAAAAGCCAAATCGTGCCGCGAATTGTTCCTGGGTCATTCCAACGCGCACACGCAGCGCCTTAACATCGATAGGCCGGGGACGATGGACAACGGTGTCCGTCGCGCCGCCCTGGGCGTGTTCGACAGCCTCCAGCAATCCGCGCTTGATACTCTGAAAAGCTTTGCTCATTTTTTATTCGCCTTCCAAATGTTGACCAGCAGGCCTACAACCTCGGACAACTCGTTTCGTTCTGCCTTGGTGAGATTTGCACGGTCGCCTTTCGCAAACAACGTCAGCAGGTAGAGCGGCATTATTTCACTATGGAAGTAATAAATGATGCGCACACCGCCACTCTTGCCTCGGCCTGCACGGCTCCAGCGCAACTTGCGCACTCCTCCGGTACCTTCCAGCAGGTCTCCGCTTTTGGGGTGCTCCGCCAGGTGGCGGATGAGGTCTTGCCGCTCCGTCTCGGTCAGCAACCGACTCGCCGACTTGAGGAATTCCGGCAATTCGGCAATCGTCATCATCGACGTATTGTAATCCAATGGGACGGCTATAGAGCAACTTTACGTGGGCCGTAGTGGCGAGAAATTGACCTCGTAGAACGGCCTGCGAGCGACGATCATGCGAGAGGCAAGGGGTAGGTAACAAGTTCCCGCAGAACTGGCTCCGTCAGCAAGCAAAGGACCAGTTGGCAGCATGAACCGTACCCTTTGGTAGACGAAAAACAGAGGGAACCTCATCGCCTGTTGTGGACGATCCCGCTGCTCTCAGTCTTGCTCAATTGGCTCATCCTGCAAGGGGAAACGGCAGAGTTCTATGACAGCCGATTTGGATTGGCGGTTGCCTGCGTTGGTGGCGTAGCTGTTGCGTGGGTGGTGATCATGGTGATTGCCCAGAGGCTTCATTTCTCCGACAAACAGCGCCAGCATGCCCTGGACCAGTTGGCGGCGCTCAACAGTTCACTCGAAAGACAAGTGACCGAACGGACACATGATCTGACGCTTGCCAACGAAAGACTGGCCGTAGAGGTCACGGAGCGGAAGCAGGCCGAAGAAAAGGTGTATCAACTGTCCATAACGGACGAACTTTCAGGCTTGTTGAACCGCCGTGGCTTCGACTTGTTGGCCGAGCAGGCACTCAAAACAGCGCGTCGCGCCAAATCGGAGTTGACCCTGATTTATGCCGATCTGGATGGCTTGAAACGTGTCAATGATGAACTCGGACACCAGGCCGGGGACACGATGATCATCGAAACCGCCCAACTCTTGCGTAAGAGTTTTCGGGAGTCCGACCTCGTTGCAAGACTCGGTGGCGACGAGTTTGCCGTATTGGCAGTCAGTACGGATTCTCCCGAATCCATGCTGGCAAGGTTGGAGAAGTCAGTCGTGCAAGTCAACAAAAGCGGTTCCTTGCCGTTTCGACTTTCGTTCAGCTCGGGTCATGTTCAGTGTCTGCAGCACGGCGAGAAATCATTGCCTGAACTGTTAGCGGATGCCGACGCCCGGATGTATGTGCAAAAACAAGAACGGAGAAGAGCTGCAACCGCCACTGCGCCCGCTGCGGATCTGTCATTACGCCAAGCGAATTGAAAGACTGCTCTGGGTCGATTTGAGACATCGCCGCACACTTTCAACTACCGAATTTCGCAAACTGCGACACTCTAAAGTTCAATGATGTTGATGCCGACCGAAAATTGACCAGAGGTCAAAATTGGATCGGCGCCAACAGCTTTGATGCAAATGTCAGATCGTTGGCGTCTCCGTTGTAGGAATCGGTGACGCTTATTTTTCCTCGCCGCTGCGCTGGCTGGAGACGGTCAGTTTGCCGGGGCTGGGCCAAGAGCCTGTTGAGCATCAGCACCTGTTGCGTGCCAATGCGGGGGCGACTTAGTGTGTATGGTGTGTATAATATCCGCATGAACAGCAAAGAGCTAATCAAGCAACTCACGGATGATGGTTGGACTTTGCGCGGGTCGAAAGGATCGCACCATGTCTACGTTCATCCAATGAAATCAGGACATTTGAGCGTGCCGCACCCCAAAAAGGATCTTGGTACAGGTTTAGTAAAAAAGTTGCTAAAGCAGGCCGGATTGAAATAAACAGGTGAAACCATGAAATATCCAATCGCGATCGAATCGGGTAACGCAAAAACAGCTTGGGGAGTCGTCGTGCCCGATCTGCCGGGTTGCTTTTCCGCGGCAGATAGCGGCATAGACGAAGCGATCAACAATGCAAGAGAGTCGATTGAACTGTGGATTGAAACTGCCCTCGATTCCGGGCAAGACATTCCCAAGCCCAGCCTCATCTCGGATCTTCAGAAGAAGAAAGAATTTAAAGGCTGGACTTGGGCAATCGTGGAAATCAATCCAGCCCTGTTATCTGACGAAATTGAGCGGGTCAATATCACATTGCCCAGACGTGTCCTGGCCAGACTTGACGCCAAGGCGAAGCTCGCCGGTGAAAATCGATCCGCATTTATCGCGCATCTCGCAATCAGTGCGTAGTTTGTGGTTCGCGGTTACGCAGAGTGGGCGGAGATTGCTCAGGTACGGCCTTGGCTGCAGGAACGTCCATTCCCGCCTTCCGCGCCAAACTGTGCACGACGTACTCCCAGGCGCCGACATCCCGGTCGTCATCTCGCGCCGGAAATTTGCCGATCCACAGCGAACCGTCCGCCTCCGTGAAGTTGGCCTTCGGGCGCGCACCACCGAGGGATGCGCCAGGTGCAACCAAGACGGCCAGCCACCTGCGCAGCGCATCCAGGTCGTCGATTCGACGGCTGCTGAGCTGATATGCAACGGCTTCGAGCTCGCGCAATGTGGTGATGGGCGGTGCTGCCATCTTCTCATCGCCCAGAAACACCTCTGTGCCGACCAGCCGAAAGCGCAGTGCGCCCTGCCGGGTGAAGTCCTGGACGCCGATCAAGTAGTCCCAGGCGTAGAGCGTGCGCACAGTGCGTTTCTCGTCCTTCGCTTGCAGCGCCTGTCGGCGCTTCATCAGTGTCTGGCCCCATCGGTCCGGTGATGAGTCAAGGAATACACCGAAGTTGCCAAGTTCAGGCTTGGGAAAGAACGGCGCATCGTCCAGAGACAAGTTCGGGTCCAGCGCGAACGCGCGCGGATCGTGCAGCCAGCTGCGCTCGTAATGGAATCGAATCTGGCCGCGGTCGTGGGCCAGCGTCCCGACCTGGCACGGCGGCCCCAGATCAGAATCGAGCCAGACCTCCAGGTCCTTGTCTGGACCGCTCATGACGCGTTGCCAGTGCCTGTGGGCACGACATCGGCCTTCTTTGCGCCCGTAGCCGCTCGCCGGCGACGGAGCGCGTACGGTGGCGCTTCAAGTGCCAGGTCTTGCAGTTTGCGACCGACCTTATCGTCGGCAGCCAGTGTGTGGATGTCTGCTTCGAGACCCAGGGCCACCATGACCCGCAGGTACGTGCCCATCGTGGCCCCTGGGTCGCCTGCCTCCACTTTGTACAAGGAGGTTCTCGAGATGCCTGCCCGCTGAGCGACGACGGCGTTGCTCAGCTTTCGCCGCAGACGCGCGAGCCTCAGCCGCTCGCCCAGATGGGAAAGCAGCCTTTGCTCTTGCGGAAAGACAATGGGTGGCTTGCGAGGCATTCCGCTATTATAGACATATATGTGTGTATTTGTCCATAATAAGAGACATTTTACTCGTCTTCAAGTATCGCGACGGGGGCATCCAGGGCTTGTTGAACAACCGCACCACAGGCGGTTAGCGATGCCCTGCCTTCCGCCCCGCCAGCATTCAGTTTTCGAACTTGCTGAACAGCGATTCGAATTGCCCCGTTGCAACGCCCGAGATCACGCCGCTTCAAGCATGAACTCAACCTTCACGGCCTCGAAGGGGAACACCACCCCTCCTGTTGTCGCACGCGTGAGAACACCTGCGTCCAACAGTGCAACGACGTCTCGATGCACAGCCTTAACGTCACGCCCAACACGTCTGGCCACCTCGCGGATGGACATGGCGTCGGCCCCGCACATTGCCTTGAGTATCTCCCATCGCTTGGCCGTGAGCACCTGCCACAGCAGTTCAGGCGTAGCAAAACCAATGCGAACCGCACCGTCGGCGTGGCCGGTGTTCATTGCGCGTGCGGCGTCCGCAAGGGTGTCCGCCAGGGATCGAACCTCAAGAATGACCGTGTTCATGATTCCACCTTGCAATATCGGCATTAAAGTCGAGCATCAACTGATCGGGAGTCGTGAACGCATAGTCGAACTCCTCCGCACCGAAGTGTCGGTGATCACCTTTGCCTCGTTCGTTGTCGTATCTCAGCACGCACTCGCCGCCAACCACATAGGCGAGTCGATATTTGAACGGATGCTCAGAAGGCGGAACGGGTAACTGGACTCGCCATACAGCGATCTCTGCGAATGCGTTGGGAGCAAGTACAACGCGACGGCGAATCAATGCTAATGCCTTCATGTTGGAGATTGTGACAACACTCAAGGATTGCTGTCAAGTGGTCATGCCAGCATGTTCTGTCGTTCAGAGGCCCAGGAGAGGGGCCCGACGGCCTTGTCCGGGCTGCGCCTGATGGCCAGCACCGAGAACATGCGTAACCCCGATGGGCCAAGGACTTAAGTCTGACCTTCTCACTGGTTAAAGCGTCTTTGTTGACAACCTTCGGAAATTCAGAGCTGGACGACCTGGAGCTCTGGCATTTTGAAATTTGTGAACGCGTATTCCGGCAGAATCGCCCACATTGAGCAATTTGCCTTGTAGGCAAGAGTAGGAAATCCCCTAAACCTAGATGTTTTGATGGAAGCGTTCGATGGCTCGCAGACAAATCCGGGTGTGCCGCAGGACACCACTTTCAGAGTGAGCGGACATGAAACCAGGAAGTGCAAACCACGAAAGAGTCATGGCGCACGAAAATAGCAGTGCGCAGTTGCCGAGGGTTGAGCGAACGCGCTCCGACAAACTCCGGTTGCTGCTGGCGGCGCTGCCCTTCGCGTGCGGTGCCGCGTTCGCGCAATCGTCTGTCACGCTCTATGGTGTGATTGATATCGGGCTCGCCTACCAGACCATCAACAGCTCGGACAATCCCCGGTTCAATGGATCCCGCTTTGGGATGAACAACGGGATCGAAAGCGGCTCGCGCTTCGGGCTGCGTGGCACGGAGGACATGGGCAACGGCACGCGCGCCACCTTCACACTGGAAAACGGCTTTGATGCCGGCAACGGCACGCTCAGTCAGGGCGGACGTCTGTTCGGCCGGCAAGCGTGGGTTGGCCTGGAAAACACCCAATGGGGCTTCGTACGTGCAGGCTTGCAGTACAACTTCGCAACCGACTTCTTTACCCCGATGGATCCGTTTGGCGCGGGATTCGGGCAGGCCAACATGGGCACGGCCTTCGGGTCGATGAACACGACCCGCTACAGCAACATGCTGAAAATTCAGTCGCCGAACTGGGGCGGCTTCACGGCTGGTGTGGGTTACTCATTCGCACCCCAGATACCGGCCTTTTACACAAATAACGGCCAGGTCTATTCCGGCGCCGGAACGGGCTACAACTTCGACACCGCCAACAATACCCGCGCCCTGACGCTGGGCGCGAACTATGTCAACGGACCGCTCACAATGGCGGCCAGCTACGACCAGATCATGCCCAACCCGAATACGCCCGGGGTGCCGGGCGGATCGTCGCCCGCCACGGTGGGCGAATGGATTCTCGGCGGCAGCTACAACTGGCAAGTGCTGCAGCTGGTACTCGCGGTCGGACAGACGCGCGGGGGCTTCATCAACGGCCAGAACTACACATCGGGCGGCAACGCGGCGGCGATTGACGGCAACGGTGGCACGTGGGGCGGATCATCGGGCGGTGTGCTGTTTGGCGACGGGGTCAATTTCACGTCCTATCTGGTGGGCGTGACGGTGCCGTATGGCCAGTCAGCCAGCGTCTTTGCCTCGTGGACACTGGCCCAGCCGAGCGCCTCCCTGACCGGACTGGCAGCGGCTGCGGGCAATCAGAACACGTACAACCTCGGGTACCAGTACAACTTCACCAAGCGCACGAACATGTATCTCGTCGGTTCATACGGATCCGGTCCGGGCTTGGTTTCAGGCGTGAACAGCACGGTCGTCGTGACCGGTGTTCGCCACCAGTTCTAGTGATCAAGGAGAGCTAGCCATGGCAACAACACCAACACCGGCAATGCCGAAAGTCAGAAATCCGATCGTTCGCGCAGCCACGCTTGGCGTTGGCGCACTGGCCATCATGAACGTCACTGCCGTGGTGAGCCTGCGTGGATTGCCCGCCGAGGCAACCTACGGCCTGACCTCGGTCTTCTACTACCTCTTTGCCGCGGTCTTCTTCCTGATCCCGGTGTCGATCGTGGCGGCCGAGCTCGCAACCGCCTGGCCGCAAAAGGGCGGCGTGTTCCGCTGGGTAGGCGAGGCCTTTGGCCCGCGCTGGGGGTTCGTGGCCATCTTCCTGGTGTGGCTGGAATCGACCATCTGGTTCCCCACGGCGCTGACATTCGCCGCCGTGTCGCTCGCCTTCATCGGTCCGAACCAGACGTGGGATCAGGCGCTCTCCGCGAACAACATGTACACCATTGTGCTCGTGCTGATCGTCTACTGGGCAGCGACATTCGCCACGCTGCGCGGCATCAAGTCTGCATCGACGCTCTCGAAGTGGGGCGGCATGATCGGCACCATCATCCCGGCGGGCATCCTGATCATTCTGGGCATTCTCTATATGGCCAGCGGCAAGCCGGTGCAGATCCAGTTCACCTGGCACGACGTGATCCCGGACTTCAGCAACTTCAACAACCTGGTGCTGGCCGCTGGCATATTCCTCTTTTACGCCGGCATGGAGATGAACGCGATCCACGTCAAGGATATCGACAACCCCACGCGCAACTACCCGATTGCGATTGCAATCTCCTCGATCGTGACGGTGGTGATCTTCGTGCTCGGCACGCTGGCCGTCGGCGTGGTGATCCCCTCCAAGCAGATCAATCTGACGCAGAGCCTGCTGGTGGGGTATGACGATCTCTTTCGCGCCTTCGGGATGTCGTGGGCGTCGCCGCTCATCGCGGTCGCACTGGCCTTCGGTGTGCTGGGCGGGGTGACGGTCTGGGTGGCGGGGCCATCGGCCGGCCTGGCCACGGTGGGCCGTGCGGGCTACCTGCCGCCGTTCTTCCAGAAGATGAACAAGAACGGCATGGCCACCAACATCCTGATCCTGCAAGGCCTGATCGTCACGTTCCTGGCGATCATGTTCGTGATCATGCCCTCGGTGCAGGCGGCTTACCAGATCCTGAGCCAGTTGACGGTGACGCTGTACCTGATCATGTATATGCTGATGTTCGCTGCGGCGATCCACCTGCGCTTCTCCCAGCCGAACACGCCACGTCCTTACAAGGTGCCCTTTGGCAGCGCGGGGATGTGGATCTTCGGCGGTTGCGGCCTGGTGGGGTCGCTGATCGCCTTCGTGCTGAGCTTTGTGCCTCCGGCGCAGATCTCGGTTGGCAGCCCCTCGGCCTACGTGGCGATCCTGATCGGGGGCAACGTGCTGTTCGTGATCGTGCCGCTGGTGATCTACGCAATCCGCAAGCCGCACTGGCAGACGGCGGACGGCACGGCGGATTTCGAGCCCTTCACGTGGCAGAAGGAAGGGCGCCATCCGGCCACTGAGTCGGGCACGACGCCTGTGGCGGTTGCGCCCGCAGGGGCCCCGGCGCCCGCGGCCGGCAAGTAGGCGCGGGGCTGGTGCTGGTGCTGAGTTGGTGCTGAGACAGACCGAAGACCCCAGAACTCTGAACCTTGAACCCTGGAACCCGAAAGACCGGGCATCCGCCCGGGATCCCAGACAGAATGTAACGGAGAAGAAAATGACACTCACTGACGACGCAATCAAGGCTGCAGTCGAAGCCGCTTATGCCGCAGCGCTGAAGGCGAGTGCCGGCGCGAACGCGGACTACATCCCCTACCTGGCCAAGGTGCCGAGCACTCTGTGCGCAGTCTGCGCGGTCACCCCGGACGGCAAGGTGTTTGCAGCCGGCGACAGTACCTATGGCTTTGCCTTCGAATCGATCTCCAAGGTCGTGACGATGGCGCTGGTGATGGAGCAATCGGGTGCCGAGGCCGTGCGCAGCAAGATTGGTGCGCGCCCGACAGGGCTACCGTTCAACTCCGTCATGGCGCTGGAACTGCACGGTGACGCGCCGCTCTCGCCCCTGGTCAACGCCGGCGCCATCGCTTCGGCAAGTCTGGTCAAGGCCAAGGATGTCGAGGATCGCTGGAACCAGATCCTGGCCTTCCAGAGCAAGTTCGCGGGCAGCGCAGTGTCACTCTCCGCCGAAGTCAACCAATCCGAGCAAACGACGAACTTGCACAACCGCGCGATCGCGTGGCTGCTGGCGAGCGCGGGCAACACCTTTTGCGATCCGATGGAGGCGCTCGACGTCTACACACGGCAGTGCTCGACGCTGGTGACGTGCGTGCAGTTGGCCACGGTAGCCGCGACGCTCGCCAACCGGGGCGTGAACCCGATCACGAAGGAGCGGGTGGTGAGCGCGGAAAACGTCGGCCACATCCTCGCGGAGATGACGATGGAAGGGCTCTATGACGCCTCGGGTGACTGGGCCTACGAGGTCGGACTGCCGGGCAAGAGCGGCGTGGGCGGCGGGATTCTGTCGGTGGCGCCGGGCCGCCTGGGGATCGCTGCTTTTGCGCCACCGCTTGACGAGGTGGGCAACAGCGTACGGGCACAAGCGGCGATCACTTTGATCTCGCAGCAACTCGGGTTGAATCTGTACGCGGCCTAATTCGCCCGGCTGGGAGGAAGGATGCCGCGAAGCGATCGCGAACCCACGGTGTTTTCGCCGTGGCTTTTCGCGCTGCTGACCTTCGTTTCCGCCACTCTTGCGCTCTATCTGTCATTTCGGTTCGAGCTCGATAGCCCCGGCGCCGCAGCCCTGACCGTCATGGTGGTGGCGCGCCCCGATGTGCGCGACCTTCTCCCGATGAGCGTCTGGCGGTCTGTTGGAACTTTTGCCGGTACGCTTGCCGCTCTCCTGCTGATTGCCCTTTTTGCACAATCTCCGTGGCTGTTTGTGATTGGGTTCGCCGCGTGGATGGGGGCGTGTGTTTTCGTATCCGTCTATTTGCCCGATGTGCGTCACTTCGGGATTGCGCTGGCGGGCTTCACCCCGGCGCTCATCGCAGCGCCCGCCCTGCAAAACATGAGTCAGGTGTTCGAGATCGCGATGGACCGGATGGCAGTGGTGATCGTGGGTGTGCTCAGCACCGCGTTGGTGTTTGTGTTGTTTGCGCCTGCAGCGCGGCTTGTGGCTCCGGTATCTGCTCCGAGCGCTCATTGGAATAGCGCATCAAACTCCCCCGCACTGATGTATAAGGTCTGGCGCTACGCGTTGGCAACGGCCATCGCGGTGCTGCTCGGGTGCGGATTTTGGTTCCTGACGAAATGGACAGACGGCTCCACCATGCTCATCATTTTCGGTGCGACGACTGCGCTATTCGTGCAGGCAGATGATCCCGGAGCGAGCGCGCTCAACTCCACCAAGGGCACGCTTGCCGCGGTGGTGGCCGGGTTTGTTTGCCTGCTCGGAGTCTGGCCCGCGGTCGATGGGTTTCCTCTCTTCGCCCTGGGCCTTGCGCCCTTTATTATCGGGGGTGCTCTCCTTAAAGCACGACCCACCTGGATCGGCGCGGCGACTGCCTATCTGGTGTACCTGACGGCGTTGATTTCGCCGGGTAACCCGACGATCTACGATTTGCCCGCCTACCTGAACAAGGCCTATGCCTTCGTGATCGGCGTCACGCTTGCCGCGGCCGTGTTGGCGGTCCTTCGCCCACCGGATCTCACACATGATTAGCGAAGTCAACCTGTTCGGGGTTTATGTGTCGCCAATCGTGCTGGATGCTCTGGTGGCCATCCCGCTGTTTGTCGTCTTGCGTTGGATGCTGGGCAAAGCGGGAATCCTGCGCCGCGTCTGGCACCCGGCGCTCTTCCAGATGTCTCTGTACGTTTGCGTCGTGTGCGTGATTGCGTTGAGAGCAGCATGACGAAAAACCGTTTTTTCAATTGGCTTGGCCGGCTGTTGCGCGTGTTGGTCACGCTTGCGGTCACGGTGGCCGCCGTCGTGCTTGTGGTGCTGTTGTGGCAGCTTTACATGCTGGATCCCTGGACCAGGGATGGCCGCGTGCGCGTGGAAATCGTCGATATCGCCCCGGAAGTCGCCGGCACGGTGGTGAAGGTGGCAGTGACTGACAATCAGTTTGTCAACAAGGGCGATGTCCTGTTCGAGATCGATCCGCTGCGGTTTCGCCTTGCGGTCAATGAGGCCGCCGCCTCGGTGGCTAGTGCACGCTTGAACATGGAACTGCGCGCGGCCGACGCAAAGCGGCGTGCCAATACGGGCGGCGCCGTGTCGGCCGAAGAGCGCGAGCAATACCGGGTGCATGCGGCGATTGCGGCCGCCGAGTACGACCGACTCGTGGCCGCACTTGAAGTGGCACGCGTGAACCTCGCACGCTCGGTGCTGTATTCGCCAGCAAGCGGGTATGCGACCAATGTGCGGTTGCGGGTGGGCGATTATCTGCAGATCGGCGAGCACGCGATCGCGGTTGTCGACACCGACACCTTCTGGGTAGACGCGTATTTTGAAGAAACGAAGCTTGCCGGGGTGCGGCCCGGCGATCGCGCAGCAGTCAAGCTGATGGGGTATGACACCTGGCTGAAGGGTCGTGTCCAGAGCATCGCGGGCGGGATTATGAACCCGAACGCGCGCTCGAGCGGACAGGGATTGCAGGACGTGAACCCGATGTTCACGTGGGTACGGTTGGCACAGCGCATCCCTGTACGCGTTGGGCTCGAGGAGATTCCCGAGGGTATCAAACTGGCGGCCGGGATGACGGCGAGCGTGGCGGTAGGCAGTATGGCCGTTCCGAGTGACGGCCTGGGCGACAGGATTCGGCGATGGTTTCAGGCGAATCTGTGATGAGGTTTGTCAGAAGATTCATTTCGTTGCGCGCGCTGACGGGAATCGTGGCGCTGGTGGCGCTCGCGGGCTGTAATGTCACCAAAGATTATGTCCCGCCCCAGAGCAATGCCCCGGCGGGTTGGCATGCCGGCCAGGCCACCCTGAATGATCAGGAGGCCAGCGCACTCCTTGCGCGCTGGTGGCACGGGTTCAATGACCCGGTGCTCGATATGCTGGTTGCCCGCGCGATCGAGCGAAACTACGACATCCGCATCGCCACCCAGCGCTTGCAGCAGGCCCGTGCGATGCGCGATGTGGCGGTATCGGCCCAATATCCGCAGATCGCGGTCAACATGCTCGCAACCCGCAACCAGACCGGCTACGACTGGGCAGAGGCGATCGGCGTCTACAACTCGTTCACCGTCGGCTTCGACGCAGCCTGGGAAATCGACGTGTTCGGCGGCGTCCGGCGTAGCGTGGAAGCGGCGCAGGCCGATGTGGGCGCGTCGGTCGAATCCCGCCGCGATGTGCTGGTGAGCCTGCTGGCGGAGTTGGCCACCAACTACGCCGTGCTGCGCGCGGCGCAAGAGCGCCTGGCGATTGCGCGCGCCAATGTGGCGATCTCGGAAGAAACACTGAGGCTGATGCAGGTGCGCTTCGACAAGGGCCTGGTGCCGGACCAGGACGTCGCGCAGATACGTGCGCAACTGGAGTCCGTGCGTGCGGTCGTGCCGGAGTTCATGGCGACGATTCAGTGGGCGATCAACGCAATCGCGATTCTGGTGGGCGGCTTTCCGGGGGAAACGACCGCTTTGCTTGAAAAGCCCGGCCCATTGCTGGGTGTGCCTTTCACGCTGCCGCTGACCGTGCCTTCCGAGGTCATGCTGCGACGCCCGGATGTGCGGCGCGCCGAGCGCATGCTTGCCGCCGCCACGGCGCGGGTTGGTGTGGCCGAGGCACAGTTCTTTCCGAAGTTCATCATCCCGTTTGGCGTGGGATCGCAGGCGGGGACGATACAGACGTTTCTAAGCCCGGCGAGCTTCATCTGGAATTTTGGCGCAGCGGTTGGGCAGCCGGTATTCCAGGGCGGCCGGATCGAGGCGCAAAAGCGCCTGGCTGACGCCATTGCCGAATCGGATCGGCTCGCGTACGAGAAGGCGGTGCGCGCGGCGGTGCGGGATGTCGAAGATGCGCTGGTCGGCTACGGGTCGCAAGGCCGGCGCGTCGTGCTGCTGGAGTCGTCCGCCCAGGCGCAAGGCATCGCTCGTATGCGCTCGCAGCAGTTGTATGACCGCGGGCTGACGGATTACTTCAGGGTGCTCTACAACGACCGCAGTGTCTGGATTGCGCAAGACGACATTGTGGTGGCAAAGCTGGCGCAAGTGCGGCAACTGATTGCACTGTATAAGGCGCTTGGCGGTGGATGGTCGGCTGGAGAGCTCGACGAGTAGCCCGGAGTGATGAAGAGTCGTCGGGTTGGAAATTTCTCACAATCAAACGCACTGAATGGGGATCAGCTTGAAACTGGTACGTGGCGTGTATATGCGCGGTGGCACCAGCAAGGGTTTTGCTTTCGCGCAATCCTTATCAGAGCTTCATGATCGGTGCGCTGTGTATCAGTCGGTGATACACCGGCCCGACCAAACTGAAATACTCGGGTCCAGTTTGCCAATCAGTCGGCGTCGGGTGGCTCTTTGTTCTCCAGCCCTGCAAACTTTTCCGCCATTGTCGGGTTGCCGCGGGTTAGTTTCTTGATGGTAACGTCCTGCGCCTTGTCATTGGCCAGGCGCAGGTTCCGGTCAGCGCCGACCAGCGCTTCCCTGGTCTTTTGCAGGTGATCGATCGACTTGTCGATCTCCTCGATCGCGGTCTGGAATCTGCGGGACGCGAGGTCAAAGTTCTTTGCAAATCCGGACTTGAACGACTCAAGATTGTTTTCGAAGTTGGTGATGTCGATATTCTGCGCTTTGACGAGCGCAAGCTCAGTCTTGAACTTGAGCGAATTCATCGCTGCATTGCGCAGCAAGGTGATGATGGGAATAAAAAACTGAGGTCGTACGACGTACATTTTCGGGTAGCGGTGGAACACATCGACAATGCCGGTGTTGTAGAGTTCGTTCTCCGGTTCGAGCAGTGAAACCAGGATCGCGTATTCGCAGTTTTTCTCAGTGCGGTCTTTGTCGAGTTCCTTCAGAAAGTCCTCGTTCTTGTTCTTCGTCGCCGTGCTGTCGCTCTCGTTCTTCATTTCGAACATGATCGAAACGATCTCGGTGCCAGCATCGTCCAGGTCGCGGAAGATGTAGTCGCCCTTGCTGCCGGTGCGCGCGTCGTTGTCCTTCTCGAAATAAGCCCGGGGAAATGCGGTCGATCGAATGCGGTTGAACTCGGTCTCGCAGTGTTGCTCAAGCGTCTCGCCCACCATTTTGGTGGACAGGCGGGCTTTCATGTCCCGCAGGCGTTCGATCATATCGTCGCGATCCTTGATCTGGATCTCGTACCGGTCTTTGAGCGACTTTTCGGAAAGCTGCTTTTCAAGCTCGGTACGCTCAAGGCTGCTCTTGAGGCCGTCTCGCTCTTTCTCGACCGCATTGACGGCTTCGGTGATGGCAAGCTTCTGCGCAACGCCGATTGCTTCGAGGCTGGCGTTAAGTCGCTGGATCTCGGCATCCTTCGACGCGGCTGCCTTTTGCAACTCGACCTGGAGCGTCGATGCAGCGAGTTCGGCCGTAGCTTGCTTGTCGCGTTTCGCCTGGTCGAGCTCACTGGCGAGTGCGTCACGCTGGCGCTCGATCGCGTGCAGGGCCTGCGTGACGGCGAGTTCGACGGCGGTGCGCTTTTCCTGCTCGGCGAGTACAAGCCGATCGTGCAGCTGCTTCTCGAAATCGCTGTCGCGAACCTGCTTCAGGATATCCGCGTAGCCGGCCTCGTCGATTTTGAACGCTTTTCCGCAGTGCGGGCAGATGATTTCGTGCATGGTGATCGCTTTAAAATCCGAGAGCAAGTTCCGAATTCTCTTTTAACGCACATTCGGACGCAAGTGCGGAGGCGAATTCGGTAGCGGACTGAGCGACTCGCGTCCAAATGGGAGGATCCGCAGTATGACATCCACACCCATATCGCTAAAGAGCGCTTATGCATCTGGGTCCCCGTTAACGGTGGTTACACACTCGGTGTTGGCCAGATCACTAATTTGTGGCGTTGGCCACTTCCGTATCCAAACAAGTGCTCTATAACCCGAAGACAGATTTTGCGGCCGTCGCGCAGATTGCAGAGAACTACCTCGCCATTGTTTCGAAGCCGGATGGCCCCTATAAAAATATCAACGACGTGAT
>JADZBO010000160.1 GCA_020851995.1 Burkholderiaceae bacterium | reverse complement strand
CGAATCAACCCTTGCGGCTACGCGGGTTTACGCACGGTGAGCATGGCAAGTTGCGGCGTCCCGGCGAGCTGGGATGCGGTTGCCGACACCCTTGCCCGCGAGATCGAACTACGCTGTGGGCTGCAGGTAAAATAACGCAATCATGTCTGACAATACGCCCGCCCAAGAAGCTCCTGGCACTGCCCGCGACGCTACGACCCTCGACGCTGCTACCCGCGACGTTACTCCCCGTGACGCTGCGACCCGCGACGCGCCCGCCTACGATGCCACTCAGAAGCAGAAGTCGCAGGCCAAGACCTCGCGCATCCCGATCAAGGTGGTGCCAGCCGAGCGCCTGAAAAAGCCCGACTGGATTCGCGTCAAGGTGGCTCCCGCAGGTTCGCGGTTCTACGATATCAAGCGCATTCTGCGTGAGCACAATCTCCACACGGTCTGCGAAGAGGCCACGTGCCCGAACATCGGTGAATGCTTCGGCAAGGGTACCGCCACGTTCATGATCATGGGTGACAAGTGCACGCGTCGCTGCCCGTTTTGCGACGTCGGTCATGGCCGGCCGGATCCGCTGGATACCGACGAACCCGTCAATCTGGCCAAGACGATTGCGGCACTGAAACTGACCTATGTCGTCATCACATCCGTGGATCGCGACGATCTTCGCGACGGTGGTGCGGGTCATTACGTCGACTGCATCCGCGAGGTGCGCGAACGATCGCCCGGCACCCGCATCGAGGTGCTGGTGCCTGATTTCCGCGGCCGCCTGGATCGTGCGCTGGATATTCTTGACCGAGGCCTGCCGGATGTCATGAACCACAACCTCGAAACTGTGCCGCGACTGTACAAGCAGGCACGGCCCGGTTCCGATTACATGCATTCGCTCAAGTTGCTGCAGGAATTCAAGCGTCGCCATCCCGGGGTTCCGACCAAGTCGGGGCTGATGCTGGGTCTGGGTGAAACGGACGAGGAAATCCTGCAGGTCATGCGCGACATGCGCGCGCACGATGTCGAAATGCTCACGATTGGTCAGTACCTGCAACCGTCCGAACACCACCTTCCCGTGTTGCGCTACGCGCATCCCGATACCTTCGCGATGTTTGAGCGCGAGGCCATCGCCATGGGGTTCAGCCATGCCGCGGTGGGTGCGATGGTGCGATCGTCTTATCACGCGGATCAACAGGCGCATGCGGCCGGGGTCGGCGCATCGCGTTAGTGATGTGCGGCAACGGTTCTGACCGGACGCGACACCCTACGGAAGTCTTTGGCTCTGGCTGGCAAGGTTGGGATCCCGTTCCTGACGAGGTTGCGCCGCAGCAGCAACGGGCAGACGTTTCGAAGAAAGGGATTACATGAAGTTGTTGATGAAAGCGTGCCCTAGTGCACTGCGGACTCTCGCGGTAGGTACCGTACTCTCGTCGCTGCTGCTCAGCGGTTGTTCCTCGCCCGGCGGGAATAGCCTGACGACCGGTGCTGCCGCCTCTGGTACTGTCGCCTCCGAAATTTCGGCCGCCACCGTGCGTCGAGTGGGCTTCCTGACCGACTACGCGCGCCTCAAGCCCATGCAGGATGGCGGCGGCATGCTGTGCTGGCGTAACACCGACGTCAACTGGAAACAGTACAACAAAGTGCTGTTCGAACGTATTCAGGTGTATCTCAAGGCCGATGCGTCACAGCCGGTTGACCCGACTGATCTGAAAATGCTGATCGACTATTTTCATCGCGATCTGGTCAAGGCCATCAAACCTGAAGCGCAGGTCGTCAATAAGCCTGGTCCCGGTGTGCTCCGGGTTCGCATTGCCCTGACAGAACTGATCCCGACCAATCGGGAGGCAAGCGTTGCAGGCACCGTGGTGCCCTACGGTTTTGTCGCCGAGATCGGCTCAGGCGCAGCCGCGGGCAAACCTGCTGGGTCGACGCCTTATCTTGGCCAGACCGGTATTGAAGTGCAGTTTCGCGATGGCGGATCGGGGCAACTTCTGGCCGAGTGCGCCGATCGCGAAATCGGGTTGAAGTATGCCGCTGATCTCAATGCGGGCACCGTCAAGGCCGCGGAAAACTGGATGAACGGTTATGTCGATTCATTCACCCAATGGAACTATGCCAAGACGGCGTTTGACAAGTGGTCTGCCGAATTCGCGAAGCGGTTCGGAGAGTTGAAAAAGAACTAAGTCCAGGCCACGCGTTTGCAGGCCGAAGGCTCAGCGATGTGTTCAGGTCGACGGCTCAGCGATGTGTTCAGATCGACGGCCCAGCGGTGGCGCCGGGGCCATCTCCGGTGGTCAGCCCGCGGGCGAGCGCTTGCAGCGTTTCGCCGCAATCCGCGTCGATCTTCAGCGTCAGCAACGCATCTGCGCGGGTCACCCCCCGGTTGATCGCAACGACGGGTTTTCCCAACTCATGCGCAAGCCGAGCGAACCGGAAGCCGGAAAATACCGTCAGGCTTGATCCCACGACCAGCAGGGTGTTTGCCTGGTGTACTGCATCGCATGCCCGCTCCACTCGATCGCGCGGAACGTTATCGCCGAAAAACACCACGTCGGGTTTGAGCACGCCAGCGCATTCCGGACACAGCGGGACGGCGAACGCGTCGATGATCTCGTCCTGAATCTGTGCATCACCATCCGGTGCCACGGTGATCGGACATGGGTCACGACGCGCCAACTCCGGGTTGAGTGCGACAAGCCATTCCTGCACAAGCGCTCGGGAGAATCGGGCATGGCAACCGAGGCAGGTAACCTGGTGCACACTGCCGTGCAGTTCGATCACGGGGTCAGCGCCGGCGCGTTGATGCAAACCATCGACGTTTTGCGTGATGATGGTCGCCACCACGCCGCGCGCTTGCAGCGACGCCAGAGCCAGATGCCCGGTGTTGGGGGTTGCATTGGCCATGGTCTGCCAGCCGTAATAGCTTCTGGCCCAATAACGGCGGCGGGTCGCTTCGCTGCGGAGGAAGCTCTGGTGCTGGATGGGCGGCGGGTGCCGCCAGGCACCCAGCGCATCGCGATAGGCCGGGATGCCGCTCGCAGTGCTCAGCCCGGCACCCGTCAGGACCACGTACGGGGCGGGCCCAAGACGATCCAGTTGCTCGACAGAGGCGATTTGCGTGTACGACGGGTGGCTGATGTTAGTCGACCTTGAGGTTGATTTTCCTGGCCAGTTCACCGTAAGCGACGAGTTCCGCCTGGATTTGCGCGCCCATCTCGGCAGGCGTGTCACCGATGGGCTCGGCGCCGATCTCCTGGAACTGCTTGCGAACCTCGGGCGCGTTGACCATTTTCACGATCTGGGCGTTGATCTTTTGAATCACATCAGGCGGGGTACCTGTCGGCGCCATGATGCCAAACCAGGTTCCTGCGTCGAATCCTGGCATCACGGTTTCGGCAAGCGACGGCACGTCAGGCAAGGCACTCGATCGCTTCGCCGTTGTGACCGCAAGTGCGCGCGTTTTGCCCGCCTTGATCTGGGGCAGCGCGGAGGTCACCGTGTCGAACATGATCTGCACCTGACCCGCGACCAGATCGGTGACTGCCGGTGCGCTGCCTTTGTAGGGAATGTGCACGATGTCCGTACCGGACCTCAGTTTGAACATCTCGCCAAACATATGGTGCGCGGTTCCCGCACCGGCCGATCCATAATTCAGCTTGCCCGGTTGCGCTTTGGCGAGGGCGATCAGTTCCTGGATCGTTTTTGCCGGCACCGCCGCATTGACGACAATCACGTTGGGGACCATGGCGATAATGCCTACGGGAGCCAGGTCCTTTCCGATGTTGTAGGTCAGCTTGGCGTAGACATTCTGCGCGATCGTGTGATGGGCGGCCGCCATGAGCAGGGTGTAACCATCCGCCGGCGATCTGGCCACATATTCAGCACCGACTGTCGCGCCCGCACCCGGTTTGTTTTCCACGACAACCGGTTGCCCGAGGTCGGTCGTCATCCGCTGCGCCAGCATTCTGGCCAGGATGTCGGTGGTTCCGCCAGCCGCAAAGGGGACCACGATTTTGACTGGCTTGCTCGGATAACTCTGCGCGTGCGCAAACCCGCAGGACGCTGCAGACAGAACCAACGCGGCAAGATAACGAAATTTACCCATTTATTTCTCCTGTGAACTGGCGTCCGGATCAAACGATCCGTTGCCCGAATTTTTTGATTGCGTCTTCCGACAGGGTCAGCCCGAGACCCGGTTGCTCTTTCAGGGTGAGCACGCCGTTTTTAATGACGGGCGGGTCGGTAAACAGTTCAGCCTGCAGAGGATCACGCTCGGGATCGGTGAACGCCTCTACGATGAGCCCTGCCGGACTGGATGCGACGATATGCGCGTGGATAAAACAATCGTGATGCGGCGCCACCTGGACGTGATTGAGTTCGCAAAGACCCGTCAGCTTGCGACCTTCGGTGAAGCCCCCCATCATGGTGCAGTCGAACTGCAGGATCTGGATCGCCTGTTCCTCCAGCATGGCGCGACAGCCGTAGCTGGTCGTTTCACTTTCGCCACCGGAGAGCGGAATTCGGGTTTTTTGTGCCAGCAGCTTGAGCCCGCGCCGATCGTCTTCCCAGCGAACGGGCTCTTCCAGCCAAAACGGATTGAGCGCCTCAAGGCGCTGCGCGGCATCGATCGCGGTTGGCAAATCCCACGCCCGATTGGGGTCGACCATGAATTTTGCATCCGCCCCGATCACCTCGCGAATCACCGCCATGCGTTCGATGTCCTCCGGCACCGGCAACCCGCCCGCTTTGGTCTTGAAGCCGGTGTGTCCCTGCTCCTTGAGCATCACGATCTCGTCGTGTAACTCGACGTTGTCTTTGCCGTCACGATAGTACCCGCAGGTGACGTAGGCCGGAACCTCGGTGCGATAGCCTCCGAACAGACGGAACAATGGCAGTCCGGCTGTCTTGCCGACAATATCCCAGCAGGCAATGTCGACCGCCGCGCTGATGCGGATGAGCGCCTCGCGCGACCACCCTTTTTCGTTTGCCGTCTTGCTGGTCGTCAGGCCAAAGAGCTTCTGATAGAGCCTTTCCGGCGCAAGCGCATCCTCGCCGATGATCTGGTCCGCCAGGTGCGCGTTCCAGGCCTTGATGGCGTAATCGATTGGTGTATAGCTCGTTGCCAGCCCAAACCCATCGATACCCTCGTCGGTATACAGGCGCACGAGAATCTCGTTGGCGGTCGGGACGATAAAGTGGCTCGTCCAGTGGGGGCGCTCCTGCGCGGGTGCGCGCAGTGCGTAGACCTCGACTTTGGTTATTTTCATACCGCGTCTCCTGTTCGGTGCTTCAGGCACCGTTATGGTTCACAACTTTACCTTAACAAATGCCCCCGGAGCTCGAAACAGATCAATGCAGAGCGCGGCCCGTCAATCGGTCGCAGGGTTAATACCCCGTCAGATCGCCGTTCGCGAGATAATCGCGTATTGAGCCGTATCGTGAAGGTAACGAGGCTCGCGATTCTGACCCTCAAATTCCGGGCAAGCTCTGCGGAGCCACCTTGCTATTGGTATGACTGCCTACGCCGATGTTTCCCTCTTCCCGCGCAATGCCAAGCCGCTGAACAGCTACCGCAAGTTCTGGGCGGCGCGGTTCGGTGTCGCACCGTTTTTGCCGATGAGCCGCGATGAAATGACTCAGCTCGGCTGGGACAGCTGTGACATCATCATCGTTACGGGTGACGCGTATGTCGATCACCCGAGCTTTGGCATGGCCGTCATCGGGCGGATGCTCGAGAATCAGGGATTCCGGGTCGGCATCATTGCGCAACCGGACTGGCAAAGCGCGGAGCCCTTCAAAGTCCTGGGCCAGCCGAATCTGTTTTTCGGCGTGACAGCTGGCAACATGGACTCGATGATCAATCGGTACACCGCGGATCGCAAAATCCGCAGCGATGATGCTTACACGCCAGGTGACGTCGGCGGCCGGCGTCCCGACCATGCCGCGATTGTGTATACCCAGCGCTGTAAAGAAGCCTATAAGGGCGTACCGGTCATCTTAGGCGGAATCGAGGGCTCGTTGAGACGGATCGCGCATTACGACTACTGGTCGGATAAAGTGCGCCGGTCGGTGGTGGTCGATAGCAAGTGCGATCTGCTGTTGTATGGCAACGCGGAACGCGCGGTGGTTGAGATTGCGCATCGGCTGGCTGCCAAAGAGCCTGTTCATCAGATCACCGATGTTCGGGGTACGGCCTTTGTGCGGCGTGAAACGCCCGAGGGCTGGATGGAAATTGACTCCACCAGCGTCGACGCGCCAGGTCGGGTTGAAGCCCACGTCAACCCCTACCTGATGATCAATGAGCAGGCGCTGGAACAAGGGCAAAGTTGCGCGCGCAATGACGAGGCGCGTGCGGTTGCTGATGCGACCAACGCGAAAAATCCTGTCCAGGGCACGCCGCAGACTTCCGCGCGCAAATTGAAAGCGGGCGAGGCACCGCTGGTCTTTGCGCCGAACCCGTCAACGCGGGTGCCGGGCAAACTCAAGGTTCCCCCGCGCGACCGGAGTGTGATCCGTCTGCCCTCCTACGAGCAGGTCAAAAAAGATCCTGTCCTGTATGCACATGCGAGCCGCGTTCTGCATCTGGAAACCAACCCCGGTAACGCACGCGCCCTCGTGCAGGCGCACGGCGAAGGGCGCACGGCACGCGATGTCTGGATCAACCCGCCGCCAATTCCTCTCACGACCGCCGAGATGGATCTGGTGTTCGATCTACCCTATGCGCGCAGTCCGCATCCTGCCTATGCGGACGAAAACGGCAGGCACGATGGCCCGACCAAAATCCCTGCGTGGGAGATGATCCGGTTCAGCGTCAACATCATGCGCGGGTGTTTTGGCGGATGCACGTTCTGTTCGATCACCGAGCACGAAGGCCGGATCATTCAGAGTCGAAGCGAAGACTCCGTCATTCGTGAAATCGAGGAGATTCGCGACAAAGTTCCCGGCTTTACCGGGGTTGTTTCCGATTTGGGCGGCCCCACGGCCAATATGTACCGTATCGGCTGCAAAAGTCCGCAAATCGAATCCGCCTGTCGCAAGCCAAGTTGCGTCTACCCGGATATTTGCCAGAATCTGAACACGGATCACAGTGCGCTGATTCACATGTACCGGCGTGCCCGCGCGCTCAAAGGCGTGAAGAAAATTCTGATCGGTTCCGGGCTTCGATACGACCTCGCGGTGAAGTCGCCCGAATATGTCCGTGAGCTTGTCACGCACCATGTGGGTGGCTATCTGAAAATTGCACCCGAGCACACCGAGAGCGGACCGCTTTCCAAGATGATGAAGCCGGGCATCGGGAGCTACGATAAATTCAAGAGACTGTTTGATCTTTACAGCGAGCAGGCAGGCAAAAAACAGTTCCTGGTGCCGTATTTCATTGCCGCGCACCCGGGGACCAGCGATGAAGACATGATGCATCTGGCGGTGTGGCTCAAAAGCCATGGTTTTCGTGCTGACCAGGTGCAGACTTTTTATCCGAGTCCGATGGCGACCGCGACGGCGATGTATCACTCTGGACGCAATCCGCTTGGGCGCGTGACGCGCGCCAGCGAAACCGTCGATATTGTGCGCGGCGACCGGCGGCGCAGGCTGCATAAGGCCTTTCTGCGGTATCACGATCCGAACAACTGGCCCCTGCTGCGCGAGGCGCTCAAGGCCATGGGACGCGCGGATCTGATCGGCAATGGGAAAAAGCACCTGATCCCCTTCCATCAGCCGCAAACCGATGGAAGCTATACGAGCGCGCGCCGTAAAAACAGTAGTGAAGCAACCGGACGCAGCGTCGTAAAGCCGGGCCGGGTGTTGACACAACACACCGGCTTGCCACCGCGCAAAAAGAAACCCTAGACATCATGTATTGACCTGTCACATCTCAAGCGACGAGGATTACGCTTGAAGTTCTACCAACCGCAGGCGCAGAGCCTAAATTGAGGGGACAGGTCGTGAAGGAGTTTAGCAAGTAGTGTTCAACCCCGCCATGGCCAAATGACACGGTTTCAAGTGTCTGATAGCGTTGAACACCGCACCAGGAAGCGCTGGCTCTGAATACTTCACCCGAAACAATTCGACTGATTTGCTGCGCAAGCACCCTCGGGCGAGGGCGCTTGTTCAAAACAAGTCAGAAGGTCATTGCCTTGACGTGGGGCTGCATCATGTAGGTCGCCACATCGGCTGGCTTGGCAACGGTCACGCCCGCGATCAGATCGGATTCTTTCCAATCGCTGTTGGGCAGGAAGAGGGCGCAAACCTCCACTTTGGCACCCGCTTTCATCAACGCGGACAACATATCCTTGGGTGTGACGTTAGGCGGTTTGAGACGGACAGACTCCTTGCTCGTGATCGCGAGTTGTGCCCCTTCGCTGCACAACAACACGCGCACGGCGACTTTTTGCGCTGCCGCCTGATTGGCCAGAACCAGTGCCATGCCCTGGGTTTGCGGCTGACCTGAATTCAGAGTGACGAACAATTCAGGCGAGGACTGCGCGAAGGCAGACGAGGCGAGGCCCAGTGCGAGAACTAAAAACAGTTTTTTCATCATCGATCCATTGAGTTTGATTCGAGCTAACACGTCGGGTCACGGTCGGCGAACTATTTCTTCGGTACCATGCTGTAGCCGCCATCGCCGTTGAACTTGATGTCTGCGTCGATGAAATACGCCTTCACTTCATCGCGCAACAACTTCACGGTGTCGTAGGCTTCGCCGGAGCGCGCCCCTGTTCCGCAAATAAACACCACCGGTTTGTCCGCCGGCAAGGTTCCCACCTTCTTCTCCAGATCGTTGATCGGCAGGCTGACGGCGCCCTTGATCGTGCCAGCAGCGACTTCCTTCGGATCGCGGACATCGATGAGCATGATCGATTCGGGATTTGCCTTCCAGACCTGTTCAAACGAGTCCACGGTCACCGAACCCTTCTCCTTGCCTGGCACCAGTGCAACGGCGGAGGGCTTTGCTGTGGCCCCGCTGGCAGAAGGCGCCGAGGCCGCTACAGTGGCCGCACCGTGAATTTTTTCCCATTCCGGATAACCTTCCGGATAGGTGAGGACCTTGGTGTAGCCAAGTTTCCTGGCCTTGGCTGCGGAATTGTCGGAAAGGACACAGTCGAGTCCGCCGCAGTAGAAGATCAGCGGCGTCGACTTGTCGGCTGGCAACTTGTCGACGTGTTTGTCGAATTCGCTGTCGGAGATGTTGATCGACGTCGGGATCATGCCCTTGTCCGACACCCGTTTTGGTCGTGCATCGATCAGGACATAGGAGGCTTTGTCATCGATCAGCTTCTTGATGTAGGCCGCTGAAACCGACACTGCACCGCCTTGCTTGATCCAGTCCGGCATGCCCGCAGGGTAGACCTTGATATTGGTGTAGCCCAGCTTCTCGGCCTTCATGGCGGAGGTGTGGCTCAGCATGCAGTCCACGCCGCCACAATAAAAGATCAGGAGCGTCGCTTTGTCTGCGGGTAATTTGTCTGATTGCTTCTCGAACTGACTGTCGGGGATGTTGACTGACCCCGGAATATGGCCCGGATCAAACTGCCGTGCCGCCGGGCGCGAATCGATCAGCATGACACCCTTCTTGGGCGGAATATCCACATTCGCGCGAACGAAGTCGAAGTCGACCAGTGCCTTGTACCAACCATCCTTGGTCTGAATGACCGCAGAGTCAGCCGCCAGCACATCAACCGGATAAATCGCCGGCAGGGCGATCAGACTGGCAGCAAAAGCCGCCAGAAACCCAAATCGCTTTGCATTCATATTTCTCTCCTGTGGGAATCGATCGGATCAGCTGCAGCTAGCGGGAGCTTCGCCATCCTTGGCGCCTTTCGTCAGAAAGGCCTTGATGTCCTCAAGCAATTCCTGATCAGGCACGTCAGCAAACTTTTCGGCAGCCTTGTTGGCCGACTTGATGCTTGCGCGGTAGGCCTTGCTCACATACTGCTTGACGGTATCCTTGCCGTTGGCGTGCTTGTCGGCATTGATGTAGCTTGCCCATTCCGCCATCGTCTTGGTATTCGGATTAATCGAACCGACCGGCAACGCGACGTGGCACGAAGTGCATACGCTTCGGTAGTAAATACGGCCACGCTTCCAGTCGGCATCGTAGGCATTCGCCGAAAAAGATGCGCCTAAGAGACCGAGCACGACAACAGTTGCAAGGGGGGTTAAGGTTTTCATGAGATACGCTCCTTGAATGTTCGTTGATATCAGGCCGGCATGATATGCCGGTCAGGTTTCATCCCAGCCGGTGATCATTGCCTTGATCTGCGAGGTGGGGGTGTGTCCGGTCGTGACCAGATACACGTGGGACACGACAAAAGCCAGCATCAGGAAGGCACCGATGGTGTGCCCGACAGCGACCCACTCGAGCGACAGAACCGACAGGCCCCAGGCACTCCAGTCGCCGTAAAAGAGATACAGCCAGCCGGTGATCCAGATCAGAGGGCTGATCAGCAACAGCACTCCGAGGTAAGTCAGGCGTTGCAAAGGGTTGTGCTTGTTGATCTGGCTCGGCTTGAATGGGTGGGGTTCATTCTTGAATATTCCGGAGGAATAGAACTTGGCCATCACCATGATCTTCTGGGTCGTCGGAATATAGTGACGCCATTCGCCGGTTGTCAGGTGCCAGAAGATGGCAAAGACCCACAATCCCACGAGTGTCCAGGCGGCGATGTTGTGGAACTGCACCGCCTTCTGAAATCCAAAGACCGAATAGACGCCATGGATTTCAAAACCGGTGAGCAGCATGAACAGAATCAGAGCCGCCTGCGACCAGTGCCAGAACCGCTCGAAACCCTTGAAGATGTAGACGCGTTCGCCCATTTTCTTTCTCCTTATTGCTTGCGCCGGGCGCGCATGAGCATCACGCCGTGCCCCAGCGATCCGATGAACGCGAGCAGGACCACGGCCCAGCCCACAGTGTCGACAAGTTTGTTTGCGTCACGTCCCGGGATATAAACGCCCTTGATACCGGCCAACCGGCCGTCTTTGCTGTGGCAATCCGCGCAAGCCAGAGCTTTTTCCTTGGGCGCCACCATGTGCGTAACCGGCCAGAACATCTCGGTCTTCACAAAATCCACCTGTCCGGAGAAGGGCAACCCGGCATCCTTCATGCCGACTTCGATCGCTTTCTTCCAGTCGAGGTTCTTCCAGTAGCCGGTGTCATCGTCGCCGGCAGTGTGCGGCTTAACCAGTGTCCTGTTGACCGGGTCGTAGGGCTGTGATCCTCGAAACACCTTGACGGGCCAGATCATCGACTTGCCGTCCGTCGGACTCCCGCCCAGCCAGTTGATGCGGATCGCGTCGTCGGACTTGTCAATCTTGTCGGTGACAAGCGTGTAATTGACGTCGCCGTTAAACCAGAAGTACTCAGGAATAACGTTTTCCCCGAGCGTGAAGGTGCCTTTCCTCGACTCGTAAATGATCCTTCCCTTTTCATCCTTTCTGACGATCTGTTTGCCCTCGGCATCGCGCTCGCCCGCCGTCGACCAGTCCCAGCTCATCTTGGTGGCAACACCGCCACGCGCAAACGCGGGAATATGACAGGTCTGGCAGGCAATTTTTGTGGCATGCTGGTTGAGCAATGCGTCCTTTTTGTGCGGACCGTTCCCATGACAGGAAACGCAGGTCGCCGGACTGCTCTTGTCTTCCTTGCCGCGAATATGGGCGCCGCCTTTGTCCACCGCCGTCGGCGTGTAGCGACTGCCGGCCACATCGTGACTTGAGGTCTTGTGGCAGGTGGCACAGGTGAAGTCGAGCCCGGTGGCGTCCATGTGCACGTCAAGCTCCCTGTCCGGTGCCGCCATCGAGCTGTCGAGGTCGCCATGCTTGACACCGTCACCGCCCCCGCCCGAGAAATGGCAGGCACCGCACGTGTCACGGCTGGATTTCCCGACCTTTTGCGCAACTTTGGTGATGTCGATGCCCTTGACGATCTTGCCGGATCCCGGGGGCATCTCCGTGTCCTTGACGATCGGATTGCCTGCGAGACCTGGTGGCTTCTTGTAAATGCCGGTGGTGTCGTGGCACGCGAGGCAGTCGACGTTTTCCTCTGAGCTGAAGTCAAAATTGGCGTCTTTCCAGCCGTAGCCCACGTGGCAACTGGTACAGGCGGCGTAATTCGAGGCAACCGAAATGCAAAAGTTGTTGAGTACGGATTTCTTGCCCAGCGTCTGGCCTGTGGTGGGATTCAGATACTCCCATTTCCAGTGCTTGGTGCGATGAATCTGACCGGCGGCCTCAGTGTGGCAACCTAAACATGTCTTGGTTACATCCGGTCCAGACTGAAACTCGCGCTGCAATTCCTTGAATTTGGAGTGATCAGCGGTGGTGTCCAGTTTGACCTTTTTAGGTTCATCCGCAGCCAGCGCCGTGACTGAATGTACGCACAACAACCCGGCAAGGCAGAGCCCAACGTAGTGCTTAAAGGCATCGAAACGCATACCACCATCCTCTTTGTGCGATCGCGCAACCCAAATGTCGATGAGTCATTATCGCTTCGAATAGTATATAAATACTGAAGCTAATCGGGTTTTTATCGCGTGTGTCTGCGTTAAGTCAATACGCGTTGATTGGCTCCGGCTTTTATGTCGGGCGATCGTGTAGTTGTCATATTTGCGTTGGCAACAACAAACCGCAAATCGGCGGGTTGGAAAAACAGCCAGCATTGCGCGCGGAGCCATACTCAGTGTTGTCGGATCTTTAAATGCCGGATCGCCATCGGATGCAGGCAAGCCCCAAGCTCTATTCGCCCAGATAAGCGGCCCGCACCTTGGGATCGTCCAGCATATCCTTGGCGTTGCCGCTCATCGTGATCAGACCGGATTCCATGACGTAGCCACGGTCGGCGGCCATCAGCGCCAGGCGCGCATTCTGCTCGACGAGCAGGACGGTGACGCCCTGTGCCGAAATATCGCGTACCACCTGGAAAATCTTCTCGACCATGATGGGTGAAAGCCCCATCGACGGCTCGTCGAGCAGGAGCAGGCGCGGCTTGCTCATCAGTGCGCGCGCCATGGCGAGCATTTGCTGCTCGCCGCCCGACATGGTGCCCGCCAGTTGCGCTGCGCGCTCCTTGAGCCGGGGGAAAATTTCGAACATCCGCTCGACGTCGGTTGCGATGCCTGCTGTGTCGTTGCGTGAATAGGCGCCCATCTGCAGGTTTTCGACGATGGTCATGCGGGAAAATACCCCGCGACCCTCGGGCACCATCGCCAGGCCCTGCTTGAGCAGTTCGTGGCTCGGCACGCCCTTGATGGATTTGCCCAGGTACTGGGCTTCGCCGCTGACCCAGCCCTGCAGGCCGGTGATCGCTTTCATGGTTGTGGTCTTGCCGGCGCCGTTGGCACCGATCAGCGTGACCAGTTCGCCTTCGCGGATCTCCATGTCGATGCCCTTGATGGCGTGGATACCGCCATAGGCGACCTTGAGGTTCGAGATCTTGAGTATCGTGTCGTTCATGGTGTCGCGCTCAATGGGCCGGGGTGCCGAGATAGGCCTCAATGACGGCCGGATCGTTCTGGATTTCCCTGGGCAACCCCTGGGCGATCACCTTGCCATAGTCGAGCACGGTGATGCGGTCGCACAGACCCATGACCAGCTTGACGTCGTGCTCGATCAGCAGGATGGTGCTGCCGTCACGGCGAATTTTGTCGAGCAGTTCGCGCAGTTCGGTTTTCTCCGTGGCGTTCATGCCGGCGGCCGGTTCGTCGAGCGCAAGCAGTTTGGGTTCAGTCGCCAGCGCGCGGGCAATTTCCAGGCGACGCTGGTGTCCGTACGACAGGTTGCGCGAGGTGAAGTGGGCGTAGCGCCCGATGCCCACATAATCGAGCAGTGCGTGTGCCTTTTCGACGACGTCGGCCTCTTCCCTGCGCACCGAGGCCGGCCGGAAAATCGCCCCGAATACCCCCGCGTGTGTCCGGATATGCCGGCCCACCATGACGTTTTCAAGTGCCGTCATATCGCCAAAGAGGCGGATGTTCTGGAAAGTGCGGGCAATGCCGGCTTTAGCCACCTCATGCACGGCCGTGGGCTCGTAGGCTCGGCCTCCGAGCGAAAATTTGCCCGAGTCCGGCGTATATAAGCCGGTGATCACGTTGAAGAACGTCGTCTTGCCAGCGCCGTTGGGCCCGATCAGCCCGTAGATTTCGCCCTGATTGATATGCAGCCCGACATCAGAAAGAGCCTGCAATCCGCCGAACCGCTTGTTGACGCCCTGGACCGAAAGAAGAATGTTGATCATGCGGATCTTCCTCTCAGGGGGCTTCGGGTGCCGGGGTTGTCACGGGGCGATCCTCGCGGCGCGGCGCGGGCCATAGCCCGGCTGGCCGATACAGCATGACACCCACGAGCGCCAGGCCGAACAGCAGCGAGCGCAAGACCTCCGCATCGATCAGGACATGGCCGAAAATCATTTTTTGCAGTGGCGTCGCCAGTTCGCGCAACAACTCCTGGAATCCCACCAGCAGAATGCCGCCCAGAATGATGCCCGGGATATGGCCCATGCCGCCGAGCACGACGATGGCCAGCACATAGATCGATTCCCACAACACAAAAGATTCGGGTGACACAAAGCCCTGGAATGCGCCGAACACGGCGCCGGAGACTCCGCCAAAGGCCGCGCCCATCGCGAACGCCAGCAGCTTGATGTTGCGCGTGTTGATGCCCATCGCCTTGGCGGCGATTTCGTCTTCGCGGATGGCCACCCAGGCGCGGCCGATGCGCGAATGCTGCAGCCGCAGGTTGACGAAGATGATGATCATCACCATCACGATTAACAGGTAGTAATACATCATCACGGGTGTCAGCTTGTAGCCGAACACATCGTGAACCTTGGAAAAGTCGAAACCAAAGAAATGCACCGGATCCACGGCGGTGATTCCCTTGGGCCCGTTGGTGATGTTGACCGGCCGGTCCAGGTTGTTCATGAAGATGCGGACGATTTCGCCGAACCCCAGCGTGACGATGGCCAGGTAGTCGCCGCGCAGTTTGAGCGTGGGAGCGCCCAGTAGCGCGCCGGCGAGCGCGGCGACCGGCGCGGCAAGTAGCAGCACCCACCAGAACCCGAGGTGTACGCCGCCGGGGAACAGGTGCGCGATCCAGGCGAACTGTGAACTCAAGTGTGGCGAGCTGAGCAGCGCCATCAGGTAGGCACCCACCGCGAAGAAAGCAATGTAGCCAAGATCCAGCAGCCCGGCGAACCCGACGACGATGTTCAGCCCCAGGGCGAGCATGATGTAGAGCAACGCGAAATCCAGCACGCGGACCCAGTAATTGCCGCCGAACGTCTGCGCGACGATGGGGGCAATCAGCGCGAGGACGGCGAATCCGATGACCGAGTAGGTGGTCATGCGCGGCGTGCCAGCCGAAGTGAGCTTATTCATGAGTCGTCTCCCTCAGGCGCGATCGGCGACACGTTCGCCCATGATGCCGGAAGGCCGGAATACCAGCACGGTGATCAGCACAATGAAGGCAAATACGTCCTGATAGTTTGACCCGAACACGCCTCCCGTGAGGTCCCCGATATACCCCGCGCCCAGCGCCTCGATGAGACCGAGCAGGATGCCGCCGATCATGGCGCCCGCCAGGTTGCCGATACCGCCCAGTACCGCGGCGGTGAACGCCTTGAGACCGGGGATGAAGCCCATGTAAAAGTGCGCGTTACCGTAGTTGGTGGCCATCATCACGCCGGCCACGGCAGCGAGCGCGCCGCCAATGACGAACGTGGCCGAGATCACGAAATTCGGATTGACGCCCATCAGGCCGGCGACCTTGGGGTTCTCTGCGGTGGCGCGCATGGCGCGTCCGAGTTTGGTGCGGTTCACCAGCACAAGCAAGCCCGCCATGACGATGAACGCCATGGCAATGATGACGATTTCCTTGCCGGTAATGGTGGCGCCGGTTTGACCGATATCGATCGGATCCGAGGGCAGCAGTTCGGGAAAGATCATGGGGTTGCGCGACCAGATGATCATGGCCAGCGTTTGCAGGATGATCGACACACCGATCGCCGTGATGAGCGGAGCCAGCCGGGGTGCATTGCGCAGTGGCCGGTAGGCCACCCGCTCGATGGTGTAGGACAATGCGCCGCAGACCGTCATGGCGATGAGGGTGGCAAGCACCAGGATCAGCCACTCAGGCAACCCGGGCGCCAGGGCGCGGATTGCGCTGATGGAGGTCAGTGCCGTCAGTGCCCCGACCATCAGTACCTCGCCGTGGGCGAAGTTGATGATGCCCAGAATGCCGTAGACCATGGTGTAGCCCAGCGCGATGAGGGCATAAATACTGCCCAGCACCAGGCCGTTCATGATTTGCTGGATGAAAATATCCATGACGTTCCTGTCTTGCCCGAAAAAATTACGGCACCGCGAAACTGCCGCGGTGCCGTTGCGTCGTGACCGATGCGCTTACATCTTCACGATGTCGAGGACGGATTTCTTTTTGTCCTTGTAATCGTAGAGCGTGATGATGCCTTCCTTCATGTCACCCTTCTGGTCGAAGGCCACCGTGCCGATCAGGCCAGGGTAATTCGTCGTCGGCATTTGCGCGAGAATCGCCTTGGGATCGGTCGAGTTTGCACGTTTCATGGCGTCGACGATGACATAGACCGAGTCATAGGTGAACGGCGCATAAATCTGCACTCCGGTTTTGAAGCGTGCCTGGTAGGCCTTGTCGAAATCGGCCCCCTTGGGCATCTTCGACAGCGCCATGCCGGCTTCTGAGCAGATGACGTTCACGACCGCGGCGCCGGCAAGTTCGGCGACTTTGTCGGTGCACATTCCGTCACCGCCGACAATCTTGGCGCCGATCCCGAGTTCTCGCGCCTGCTTGGCCAGCGGGCCGCCGGTGGCATCCATGCCGCCGTACATGATGACGTCTGGCTTGGTGCCCTTGACCTTGGTCAGGATCGCCTTGAAGTCAGTGGCTTTGTCGTTGGTGGCTTCGCGGGCGACGACCGTCATGCCCTGGGCCTTGGCGGTCTTTTCGAACTCGTCGGCAAGGCCTTTGCCGTAGGCAGTGGCGTCGTCAATGATCGCGACGGATTTGGCCTTGAGCGATTTGGCCGCATAGTTGGCGAGTGCCGGTCCCTGCTGGGCATCGGTCGCCACCACACGGTAAGTCGTCTTGAAACCTTGCTGGGTGTAGGCAGGGTTGGTCGACGAGGGCGAAATCTGCACGATGCCGGCGTCGCTGTAAATCTTGGACGCTGGAATCGACACGCCTGAATTCAGGTGACCCACCACGGCGACGACTTTGGCGTCGACCAGCTTCTGCGCAACGGCAGTTCCGGTTTTCGGATCGCCGGCATCGTCTTCAGCGACCAGTTCCAGCACGACTTTCTTGCCGTTGATCGTGAGGCCTGCCTTGTTGATTTCTTCGATCGCCAGGCGCGCGCCGTTTTCGTTGTCCTTGCCAAGGTGCGCGATCGCGCCAGTGAGCGGACCGACGTGACCAATCTTGACCGGCGCACCCTGCGCGAGGGCCGAACCACTGGCCGCCATCAAGGCGATTGCCGATACCAGCGGCAGAAGTTTTGCAGCAAATTTGTGTTGCATGTCTGATCTCCAGGGAGGGCGTGACGCGAATGTCGCAGCCGCAATCTTACCGTCATAAACGGCGCGTCGGTCCACTCGCACTGGCTGTTCAGGGATTACCCTGTGCAAGCTAAACGCAGTTGCACAGCCGTGGTGCGCGCGAGGCGCAAGCGGATCTCTGTGCACCGTAGCGCGCACCGGATCGGGGCATCGCGTCAGGCGTGCGCCGCACGGTCGCGGCGGCGCGCGGCCTGCGTATTGCCCGGCGAACCCGGTTCAGTATTTGCGGATGAAAGGGTCAGGCATATCCAGATCGCTCGACACCCACACGCTCTTGGTTTCGAGATATTCCTTGACGGCCTCGATGCCGCCCTCCCGACCGAGACCGCTGTCCTTGTAGCCGCCGAAGGGCGTCGTGTAGCTGGTTGACCGGTAGTTGTTGATCCAGACCGTGCCGGCCTTCACGCGCTCGGACATCAGCATCGTGCGATGCAGGCTCTGGGTCCAGATGCCTGCCGCCAGGCCGAAGCGGATGTCGTTGGCGATGCGGATGGCGTCTTCCTCGTCCTTGAAGCGCAGCACGGCCAGAACAGGGCCGAACACTTCCTCCTGGGCGATGCGCATGTCGTTGCGCACGTCGACAAAAATGGTCGGTTCGACGAATTGACCGCAGCCATATTCCGGACCTTTCGGCGCATTGCCACCGAACACGCAGCGGGCGCCTTCTGCCCTGGCGATGTCGATATAGCGCACAACCTTTTCGTATTGCGGGCGGGTGGCCACCGGGCCGACCTGCACATCCGTGCGTGCCGGATCCCCGAGACGGGCCTTGCTGGCGATGGCGATCAACCGGTCGACAAATTCGTCGTGAATGCTGTCCTGCAGCAAGAGTCTCGACCCGGCCATGCAGGTCTGTCCGCCTGCCGAGAAAATCCCGGTGATGACACCGTTGGCGGCGCGCGTCAGGTCCGCGTCATCGAAGACGATGTTTGGGGATTTGCCGCCGAGCTCAAGTGATACGCGCTTGAAATGCTGTGCGGCCAGCATGTTGACCTTGCGGCCGCCCTCGTCTCCACCCGTGAAGGCAATGCGTGAGACGTCCGGGTGGCAGACCAGCGGCTCGCCGACCTCGTTGCCAAAGCCGGTGATGACGTTAAAGACACCTGGCGGGAAACCCGCCTCGGCGAACAGGCGGGCCAGCACAAACAGCGAGACGGAGGTGTGCTCGGAGGGTTTGGCCACAATGGTGTTGCCTGCGGCGAGCGCCGGGCCAAGCTTCCAGGCCGTCAGCAGCAGCGACGAGTTCCAGGGGGTGATGGTGGCCACCACGCCCATGGGCTCGTAGCGGATGTAATTGAAGACTTTGGGCTTGTCCATCGGGACGACGGCGCCCTGGATCTTGTCGGCGAGACCGCCGTAGTAATAGAAGTACTTGGCGACATAGCGCACTTGTCCGCCGACTTCGCTGCGCAGTTTGCCGTTGTCCCGGCTTTCGGCTTCGGTGAGCTCGGCGGCGTTTTGCTCAATCAGCGCGCCGAGTTTGTACATCAGCATGCCGCGGTCGCTGGCGGACATTTTCCCCCAGGGCCCGGACAAGGCATCCTTCGCCGCCCTGACGGCACGGTCGACGTCGTCCTTGCCCGCGCGCGGGATCAGCGCCCACGCTTCGCCGGAATACGGGTCCTGGGATTCAAACCACTGGCCAGTCGATGGATCGACCGATTCATTGTTGATGAAGAGCTGGTATTTGGGTTGCATTCGGGTGTCTCGCTCGTAAATTGCGGTTATGGCGGTGCCGGTTCGGGCGCGCCGCGCCCGCGTTCAATTGCTGCCGACGCCACCAATGCGCTTGATCAGGGCTGCCCATTTGGCCACATCTTCCCGGATATAGGCGTCGAAAGCCGCCGGGGTGTTGACCACCATGTACCCGCCTTGCTGCGCAATCTTGTCCTTGAATTCGGGGTTCGCGGAGGCCTCTTTAATCGATTTATACAGTGTATCGACAATTTCCGCAGGGGTACCTGCGGGCGCAAGCAGCGAGAACATGGTGCCGAACTCCATGTCCTTGAATCCGGCCTCGGCAAAGGTGGGAACGTTCGGCAGCACCGGCAGGCGGGCGTTGGCCGCGACGGCCAGCGCACGCAGCTTGCCGGCGCTGAGCATCCCCTGCGCCGAGATGTAGGTGGTGAACGTCAGGTGCACCTGACCGGAGGCGATGTCAGTGATGGCGGGTGCCGCGCCGCCATACGGGACATGGGTCATTTTCATCCCGGTGACGATTTGCAGCATTTCGCCTGCCAGGTGCGGGGTTCCTCCCGCGCCGCTGCTCGAAAAATTCAGCGATCCCGGATGGTCAAGTCCGTACTTGACCAGCGACTTGACGGATTCTCCGCCAAAGTCGGGTCTGGTGATCAGGATCATTGGCGCGAAAGCGACCATGGTGATCCCGGCGAAGTCCTTGACCGGATCGAATGGCACCTTATCGATGACGGCAGGGTTCAGGGTCAAGTTGGTGCTGGTGAACAGCAGTGTGTAGCCATCGGGTTGCGCCCGCGCGACTGCGTCCATTCCGATATTGCCGCTTGCGCCAGCGCGGTTCTCGACCACCACCGGCTGTTTGAGCGCCCGGGAGATCGTTTCACCAGTCATGCGCGCAAGGATATCGGTGCTGCCGCCCGCGGCAAACGGTACGACGATACGGATTGGTTTGGTCGGGTAGGTCGCGCTCTGAGCCGCCACGATCGTGGTGAACCCGAGTCCGGCGAGACCCAGCATGATTTTTCTGGCAAATGCCCCATGGCTGCGCATGTCGTTCTTCTCCGCGATTTTGTCGATGCTGACATTGTTGGCGTGCGCAGGAATTGAGGGAAGAGATTTCCGCCAAACATGCTTTTCAAGATAAATGAATAGTCTCTTCGCCTTCTTGCCGTGGTCATTCGTGGCGGTGAGGTGCAGAATCCTTTTCCACCCTGCAGCGGAGAGAGACTGATGCGCGCCCTGAAAAGAACAATCTGCCTGACCCTATGCCTTTGGAGTGGCTTCGCAGCGGCCCAAACTGACGCCTACCCGTCACGCCCGATCCGCGT
>JADZBO010000159.1 GCA_020851995.1 Burkholderiaceae bacterium | reverse complement strand
TGCGTTCGGCCTTGCGGAACACGATGCGCGAGGCCATGTTCCAGGTGCCGGTTTCGCCCTGGTTGCTCAGGAGGAATGTCGGCACTTGGCTCTCAGCGAGCAGGTCGACGAGCGACAGACGCTGGCGTGACAGGATAGGAGTCACATCCTCCTTTGGATCAAGTCCGATGCTCAGGGCTTCGAGCAAGGATTGTGACGTGTGCGTGTAAGTCGCCATCACGTTGTCGAAGACGAGCAGGCCTGGGTTTTCGCTGCGCAGTCGCTGCAGTTGCGGTGTGGTCGCCCTCGGGTAGCCGTAAATCCCGAAGTTCATCGCACTGGTTGACTCACCGATATAGACCACGACCTTGATTCTGTTGCTGAAGGTCACGGGTTTGGTCGAATGGTCGAAATTCGCCGCTGCCTGTCGGTAGAGCGCCGTGTTGTCCACTGCGCTTCGGAAGGTCGTAGCCGCAATGCTCCCGAGAGTCAGGGCGACGATCAGGACTCCCGATAACTGCAGAGCCCGCAGGAAGGCTGGCCTGGAGACGCCGAGCGCGCGGCGTGCGCGCCCCAGTGACCAGAGCACGGCCACGCCCAGGAAAATATAGATCAGCAGACGGCGGAACGGGAAGATCGGCGAGAGGACCGAGGGCAGGGTTCCGACGAAAAAAATCGCCTCGCCGAAGTCGAAATCCTGCGCTTCGCTGAACGAGTCCGCTCCCAGCCCTGTGAGCCAGAGGACCAGAGACTCGCTGAACACCAGCCACCAGGCGCCGATCAGCACACTGACCGTGGCCAGGATCCACTGCCTTTTCAGGATCTGTACCCAAAAAATCAGCAGAAGGCCAAGCAAAAAGAAGTATTCGTTGCCCCGGGCGTCAAAAACGCGCACAAACCGATCCGGAGCCTGTTGAACATAGACCCATGCATCTGTTTTGCGCGCGAGGGCTAACGCAACGCCGAAAACGACGACACAGAGCAGACCTACTATTAGAAACAGCCGCCTGTTGCCCTGGCGCTCAATGGGAACCTGAAAAACCATCGATTCGCCTTAGCCGATAAAGTGAAGCATGAGAGTTTATTTTACTGTCGACGCGCCGGACATATTAAAAATAATCACAGGAGGTGATTCGTTGTCATTTTGAGGTGATTCGTTGCCGTTTTGCAACAATCCATTGAGTCTTTAATGGCAATCCAGGCGATTGCGCTCTTGTGCATAACTCCTGTCTGGGCCATAATGCTCCCTGAATTTCCCTGAAACACCTTTGCGCCAGTTTAAACATTTCCATTGTGGCAAGGGTGTTGCTGCGTTAAATTTCAATTTCCCTTGGGTGTCCTGCCCGATTTGGGTCATGGGGTGTTTTGCGTGAATCCTGAAAGCGTTAGCTATCTGCTCGATCGTCAGTGTTCCCGGCAGTGGAAAAAATTCCTTGCCGCCTTGGCAACCGAATTTGCCAGCCAGATTGATGCCGGGGAGCTCAGAGCCCTCATGAGTCGTATCGGAACCCGATTCGCCGTCACCAATCCCATCCCGCCTTGCTCCAGCGTGGCAGAAATCCAGGCCTGCATGACTGCGGTGTGGATCGATTCGGACTGGGGCTGGGTCGAGGTCGAAGAAATCGATCGCGCAATGCGTATCGTCCATCAGTGCGCTCCGCTTGCATCGGCCTTCGGCGGCGAGCACGTGGACTGGACCCCGGCTTTCCTGGAAGGGGTGTACCAGCAGTGGCTGGCCGCGCTTGGCGCAGGCGATACCCTGCGGGTCCGGCAAGTGACCCGGATGGACGAATTTGGCCGGATCGAGTTCCGGCTCAGTCAGGATTGATCCATGCAACTCCTTAATGAGCGTGGTTGCTTATGACTCAAGCCAACGACATCGCCGGGTTGTTCAAAAAGCTCGGAACGAGCCCCGAGCTTTATCAGGAACTGGTACGCCAGAACGAAGTGCAGAAATCCCGGGAGCGCTGGCCACTGCTGTCAGCGATACAGGCCAATGAGCCCGCGCCTCCTCCCGTCGGCGTCCGCCGCGAGGCCGTGCGGCAAGCTCCCCCCCAGGCTGTGCCTCAGCCACAGCCGGTGCATTTCGCTCCCGCCGCTGCGGCGCCGGTCACCGGCTACCCGGCTGGTATCCAGTACGATCCCCCGCCCGCGCGGCAGCCCCAGATGGGCTTTGCGCCACAGCCACCCGCTCAGTCGATGCCTCGAGGCGTGGTGCCGCAGCCATCAGATCAGTCGATGCCTCACGGCTTGGTGCCGCAGCCGTCCGCTCAGTCAATGCCTCAGGGCTTCGCGCCGCAGTCTTTCGTCATGCCGGGTGCCGCGCCAAACCCTCGACCGTTTCCGGCACCTCACGCCTTGCACACTCCTGTGGCCGCGCCCGTCGCGCCGCCGGTGCCCACGCCTGTCATGGCGCCGCACTTCGCTCCGGCGCCCGCGCATCCCTATCTTCCCGGGGCATCCGCGCACCCGGTTGCTGCACACAGCCCCGTCGCCGCAGGCGATCCCCACGCGTTTCCTGTCCCTGCCCCAGCTTCGCAGGCGCCGTATCCTGCTGCCGCACCTCAGTATCCCGGATCCGTACCGCAGTATCCCGGATCCGCACCTCAGTATCCCGGATCCGCACCGCAGTATCCCGGAGCTGCACCTTTGTATCCGGCGCCCGCACCACAACATCCCGCTGCGACACCTCTGTATCCTGACGCGATGACTCAGCATCCTGACGCGATGACTCAGCATCCCGCCGCCGCGGCCCCATATCAGGCGCCCGCGCAGTTGCTGCAAGCGCAGCACCCTGTTGCGCCAAGTTCGGCAGCGACTGCCGTCGCGCCCGGAGCCGGTGCGTTTCAACAGGCGCCGTCCGCGCCGGGATCGAACCAGGTCGGTCAACCGACCCAGCTGACTTCACTGTTTGATCGACTGGCCAAACCCGACGCCCCAGCGGCTCCGGTGGTCCAGCCCAAAAAACAGTCCATTTTTCAACGACTGATTCGCTAGTGAAAATAATCGCGGTTGTATCTGCCAAGGGCGGCGTGGGCAAGACTTCGATCAGTGCCAACGTCAGTGCGGCCCTCGCGCGCATGGGCCGCACGGTGCTCGGGGTGGATCTCGACCCGCAAAACTCGCTCAGACTGCATTTCGGGGTGTCACCCCAGCATTTTGACGGATTGGCCCGGGCGAGCCTTTCAGGCGCCAGTTGGCGAGATTCCATCCTGCTGGGGCCGTCTGGCGATTATGTCCTGCCCTTCGGCCAGGTCAACGAAGAGGATCGACAGGATTTCGAGGAGATCCTGCGCACCGAGCCGACGTTTCTGCTCGACCAGCTGCGATCACTGAATCTTGCGCACAACGCGCTGGTTATTCTGGATACGCCGCCGGGCCCTTCGGTCTACCTGCGCCAGGCACTTTCAGCGGCGCATATTCCGGTGATTGTGGTGCTGGCGGACGCGGCCTCCTATGCGACCATTTCGATGATTGTCGGTCTGATCGAGCAGTACTGCATGCCGCAGCCACATTTTGTCGATTACTTCTACCTGGTCAATCAGGTTGATCGATCGCGCCAGCTTGCCGGCGACGTGGCAGATGTCATCGGCGCGCAACTGCAAGGGCGGCAAATCGGTGTGGTCCACCTCGATCAGTCGATTCCTGAAGGCCTTGCCTGCAATCAGGATGTGCTTTCCTATGATCCGCACAGTCGCGGCGCCCATGACATCATGGAGTGCGCGGCAGCGCTGGACCGGATCGTTTCCGCTTACACCGGAGAGTATTGATGGGGCTGCAAACCATCCTTTCGCGGCTGCGGTTACCGCGACCGTGGACATGGTTTCGCCGTTCGGCCGCAACGCCCGCGCCTCGCTCGAACACCTCTGGCTCCGCTGATACTGCAAGGACCTCTGGCACGGCCCATACTGCAAGGGCCTCTGGCGTCTCCGGGGCTGCAAGGGCTGAAGATACTCCCGATGCACGCGGTATCAGACCTGCCCGCAAATCCTGGTTCAGCGCAATCCTGAGTCCCTGGAAAGAGCAGCGCGCCCGGTTCGCCATGCCGGATGTTGCCGGACTGATCGATGATCTGCTCGAGCGCAGCAGCCAGGGTGTTGCAGCAAGGTTGTGGATTCACCCGATCACGCAATGGATCGTGCTGGGGTTCACCATCGCCATGCTGGCCCTGGTGCTGACGGTGCCACTGGACTTCGTGGACCAGGGGCTGTTTCTGGTCTTCAGTATCGGTGCCGCGTTTGTCATGCGGGCGGTGAAGGTCGACCGCGTCGCGGTGATCGCGATGATCGTGATTTCCATGACGGCGTCGCTGCGCTACATGTTCTGGCGTGTCACCTCAACCGTCGGGTTCACCAACACAGTCGACTTCTTTTTTGGCTGGGGGCTGGTGATTGCTGAGCTCTATGCGCTCACCGTCTTGTTGCTCGGCTATGTGCAGACCGCCTGGCCGCTGCGTCGCAAGCCAGTGCCGCTGCCCGAAGACCCGAGCACCTGGCCAACCGTCGATGTGTTCATCGCGACGTATAACGAACCCTTGTCCGTCGTCAAGCAAACGGTGTTTTCCGCGCTGTCGATGGACTGGCCGGCCGACAAGCTCAACGTCTACCTTCTGGATGACGGCCGCCGGGAGGAGTTTCGCAACTTCGCCAGCGAAGCGGGTTGCAAGTACATCACGCGCGACAACAACCTGCACGCCAAGGCGGGTAATCTGAACGAAGCGCTCAAGGTCACCAACGGCGAGTTCATCGCCTTTTTTGATTGCGACCACATTCCGACCCGATCCTTTCTGCAACTTTGCGTGGGTTGGTTTGTCGTCGACAAGCGGCTCGCGATTTTGCAGACGCCTCACTATTTCTTTTCGCCGGATCCGTTCGAAAAGAATCTCAAAACGTTCCGGGTGGTGCCCAACGAGGGTGAGCTCTTCTACGGTCTGGTCCAGGACGGCAACGACCTCTGGAATGCGGCCTTTTTCTGCGGGTCGTGCGCCATCATCCGCCGCGGTCCCTTGCTTGAAGTGGGTGGTGTGGCCGTGGAAACGGTGACCGAAGACGCCCACACAGCGCTCAAACTGAGTCGTCTGGGCTACAACACCGCCTATCTCGCGATTCCCCAGGCAGCCGGGCTGGCCACCGAGAGCCTTTCCAGCCACATCGGCCAGCGCATCCGCTGGGCACGCGGAATGGGCCAGATCTTCCGCGTCGATAACCCGATGCTCGGCAAGGGTCTGAGCTTTGGCCAGCGACTGTGCTACCTGAACGCGATGTTGCACTTCTTTTACGGCTTGCCGCGTCTGGTGTTCCTGACCGCACCGCTGGCCTATTTGCTGTTCGGCGCGCACGTCTTCGATGCGTCCGCGGAAATGATCTTTGTCTACGCGTTGCCGCACGTCGTGCTGGCCAGCCTGACCAACTCGCGCATTCAGGGAAAATTCCGGCACTCGTTCTGGAACGAGGTCTACGAGACGGTCCTTGCCTGGTACATCCTGCGCCCGGTGATGTGGGCAGTGCTCAGCCCCAAAAGCGGCAAGTTCAACGTGACTGTCAAGGGCGGCCTGATCCGCGAGGGTTTTTACGACTGGCAGATGGCTAAGCCCTATCTCGCGTTGTTGGCGGCTAATGCGCTGGGTCTGCTTGTCGGCTGTATCGAACTCGTGTTTCGCGACGGAACCACCGGTACGGTTCTGATCAACCTGACCTGGGTCATCTACAACATCATCATCTGCAGTGCCAGTGCGGATGTGGCCAACGAGGCACGCCAGATTCGGGCGACATCGCGCGTCACGGCAGAGCTTCCCGCCACGCTGACGCTGCGCAACGGCCGAACGATCGTTTGCAAGACGAGTGACTTTTCCCAGCTTGGATTGGGGCTGACGCTGCCCAAGGGCGTCAGCGTGGCGGTGGGTGAAGAGGTCATGGTGTCAATCTTTCGTGGCGATGAAGAAGGCGTGTTCCCTGCCACGGTCGCCAGCATCAATAAATTTGTCGGTGTCAAATTCAATGACATGACCATTGAGCAACAGCGAAAGCTCGCGCAGATGACCTTCTCGCGTGCCGATAACTGGTCAAGAACCTGGGGCGAGGGAAGGGTAGATTCCCCCTGGCTGGCGTTTCGCGAGGTGACCGCGATCGGCATGGGCAACCTGGGCCGGATCGCCAAGAGTCTTTCCTTTCAGATGCGCACCCGGTGGCGCGAGCGCAGACAGGCGCAGGCAGCCGCCCGGCTTCAGGCACAAGAGCGAAAGCGATCCGCAAGCCAGCGGCGTCGGTTGGACCCGCGTGTCGCCTCTGCCGGATAGGGGTCGTTCGGGATATGTTGAATATGCTATATACAGGGTTGCGCGGCACCTGCCCGGAATCAGCCATCATCAGGACGAGCGAAGTATGACGACTCAATGCCATAAACCCAAGCGCAGGCATCCGGGCTGGAGGATGCTGTTGGCCGGTTCGCTCATGGCCAGCCTCGGGGTCTCCGAATCTGCTCCGCCTCCGCGCCGGGTCACCAACCCGCCGCCGCCCGCCGCTCAGGCTCCCGCCGAGGCGCCCATCGCGCCCCAGCCCAAGGTCGAGGAAGCTCCAGCCACCCAGGGGCGCACCTATAACCTGACCCTCAAGCAACTGGGTCTAAATTATCCGATGACGCTGCGCGGCGTCGATGGCAGTGATACGGTCAACTTCAACGTGCGTGCCGACGAAATCGTCACCAAGGCCAGCCTGAAGTTGTATTACGCGTATTCCCCCGCACTGCTGCCAGAGGTCTCGCACATCAACGTCATGGTCAATGAGGGCATGACCGCCACGATCCCGGTGCCGAAGGAAACCGCAGGGACCGAGCTTGAGCGCGATATCGACATCCCGCCGCGCCTGATCACGGAATTCAACCGCCTGCGCTTGCAACTGATCGGCCACTATACCTATCAGTGCGAAGATCCATTGCACTCCAGCCTCTGGGCGAAAGTCAGCAACGCCAGCGTCCTTGAATTGCAAACGACTCCGATCGCGCTCTACAACGACCTGGATATTTTGCCGCTGCCGTTCATGGATCGTCGCGATCCGCGTCGCATCAATCTGCCGTTCGTGTTCGGCAACAAGCCCGATGGCACCGCGCTCGAGGCGGCGGGTGTCCTCGCATCCTGGTTCGGCGCGACGGCGGCCTACCGTGGTGCGCGTTTCCCCGTGCAATTCGAGGGCGCAATCCCGGCGCAAGGTAATGCGGTTGTGTTCGTTATCGGCCGCACTTCGACGCTCAAGCCCGATGGCACCGACATCAGTGGTCCGACTCTGTCGATGGTGCCCAATCCCAACGATCCCACCGCCAAACTTCTGCTGGTTATGGGTCGCGACAGCAAAGAACTCAAGATTGCCGCGACTGCCGTCTCGGTGGGTAGCCAGGCGCTGTCCGGGCAGACGGCCTCGATCACCAAGCTTGAAACCCTGGCGCCGCGGCGCCCCTACGACGCGCCCAACTGGATCCCGAGCGACAGGCCGACCCCGCTTGGCGAGCTTGCGACACCGCTTGCCCTGAATGCCAGCGGCTTCAACCCACCCCCCATCCGCGTCGATATGCGCGTCCCGCCCGACCTGTTCGGCTGGCGCGAGGGTGGGGTTCCGGTCAACCTCAAGTATCGCTACACGCCTCAGCCCAATCTGTGGGCTTCGACGCTGCTGGTCAACGTCAACGACAAGTTCGCCAAGTCGTTCTCTTTGCTGCCATTGCAGACGATGGGCGATAGCCAGGGCCTGCTCTCGAAGATGCTCGCGGACGATACGCTGCCGGTCGAAGCACGCTTTGAGTTGCCACTTTCGATGATCGCACCGCAAACCCGGCTCGATTTCCGGTACATGTACGATGTCAACAAGCAGGGCGAGTGCCGCGATGTGATTCTGGACAACGTGCGCGGGGCGATCGAACCCGATTCGACCATCGACATTTCGGGCTTTTCGCACTTCATCGCCATGCCCAACCTCGGGGTGTTTCGCGATGCCGGCTTCCCGTTCACGCGCATGGCGGATCTTTCCGAGACCGCCGTCGTGATGCCCGATGCGCCTTCCGCCGCCGAAATTACAACCTACCTTGAAATCCTGGGCCGCATGGGCGCATCGACTGGCTACCCCGCCACCGGAGTCCAGGTCGTCACCGGCTCGGCAGTCGAGTCCGCGTCCGACAAGGATCTGCTGCTGATCGCGGCTGGCTCAAACCTTCCCCTGCTCAAGCAATGGTCAAACTATCTCCCGGCCAGTTTCGATGGCGGTCGTCGTTTCGCGATTTCGGATCTGGCCTACAAGACCTGGGATCTGTTCAGCCCCGATCCCGATGTCCGCAAACGGCAAGCCCGTCTGGACATGCTGTTCAAAAGCAACGGCCAGTCGGGTATCTTTGCCGGGTTCGAGTCACCTCTTAAGGGCAACCGCAGCGCGGTGCTGGTCTGGGGGGTTGACGGGGATTCACTGCTGGACAACTCAAGCGCGCTGCTCGGCGGCGAGGACTACGACGATTACGAAGTCGTGGCGGGCAGCCTGACCACGGTGCGTGGCAAGCAGGTGGATGCACTGGTCAACGAGCAAACTTATTTTGTGGGTTCTCTGGGGTGGTTTCGCAACATCCAGTGGACCCTCTCCCGCCATCTCGGGGTTTTCATGATGCTCAGCGTGTTGAGTGCAATCCTGCTGGCCGTCCTTCTGTTCCTGATCCTTCAGGCCAAGGCACGGAGGCGCTTGCCCGAATAACCGCCCCGCGCGCAAGCCACGACCGTGCCTCAAACTGGTACAGTTATGGGTGATACCGCGCGGGACTTTTCGCTTGGCTGTTGAGACTTGCGCAGGGTGGCGTGCCGTGCGCGCTTTGAATGAGTGCCCGTACGCGGTCGGCGTGCGGCTTTGACAAAAATATGTTTTAGGCTTGGGCGTCGCGACGCCAGCGGCCGGATTGGGAGAAGTGATGTCCTCACGCAGGCATGCACTGGCATTTGGTATCGTCATGGCGGCAGTCAGCCATAGCGGGTTCGCACAGACGGAAGCGGCCGAGGCGCTTGTCGAGCAGGGTTCTTACTGGGAATCCCAGCGTGATTACGACCGCGCGGACGAATCCTGGAAGAAATTGCTGCTGGTGGTGCCCAATCATGCGCGTGCCTGGTACGGGCTTGGCATGTCGGCAATCGCGCGCTCCGACTTCAATGGCGCGCGTGATTACCTCGATAAGCTTAAGCGTCAGGATCCGAAGGGCCGCTATGTGGCGTCGCTCGAACAGGCCCTCGCACTGAACTCGGGCAACGGACCTGCCTTGCTGGCTGAAGCCCGCAAAGCCAATGACGAAGGCGATTGGGACAAGGCGATCGCCAAGCTGAATCAGGCGTTGGGCAATCGGCCCCCGGTTGGCGATTTCGCGTTTGAGTACTACCGTTACCTCAGCAATACCAAGAACGGCTGGCAGCCGACCAAGGTCGGACTAGAGCGCCTGCAACGTGAAATGCCCGGCGATCCGCGGGTGGCGATGGCTCTTGCGATGCTCTACATCCGCAATGAAGCGACGCGCTACGAAGGCATCAAGATGATGGCCGACCTGACGAAAGTCAAGGCGACCAGTGGTTACGCTGAAGAAGGCTGGCGGATGGCGCTGACCTGGATCAGCCCCACGAACGAGGGCAGTATCGCGGCCTACGAGACCTATCTCAAGTCACATCCGAACGACACCGAAATACGCGATTTGCTGGCTCAGGCCCGCAAGGCGAAAACCCAGCAGGCCCGTGAGGATTCCGCAGCTGCCGCTGCCGCCTTGCCGCCTCCGTTGCCCCCCGAAAATGTTGCCGGCTTCAAGGCGCTTGAAAAAGGCGACGCGGCCGCGGCCGAAGCCGACTTCTCCGCCCGCCTGAAAAAGCAGCCAAACGATGCAGATGCCCTTGGTGGGTTGGGTGTCGTGCGCATGCAGCAGGGCAGGCTGCCCGAGGCAAAGGAGCTGTTGACCAAAGCATCGCGCCAGCCCGGCGGCGGGTCCTGGAACACGGCGCTTGGCGAAGTCAACACGATGATGCTGCTCGATCAGGCCAATGCCGAACTGCGCGCGGGCAATACCCAGCGCGCCCGCCAGATCCTCGACCGCGCGATCAAGGCCAATCCCCGCTCCACGCTGGCTGAAAACATGCTGGCCGGAATTGAGGCCGATGCCGGAAACTACGCCGCCGCCGAGCGGATCTACCGCCGCGTGTTGGCACGCAGCAAGAACGATCCCACCGCGCTTGCCGGCCTGGTTGGCATACTGGCGGCCACGGATCGGGCCGATCAGGCGCGTCAGATCATGGACAAGCTCAGCGCCGCCCAGATCGGTGCCGATCAGATGCAGAACGTGCAGGCAGCCTACGTCAGAGGCGTGGCGCGCACGGCGTTGCGTCGCGGCGACGACGCCGCCGCCCGTCAGGCGCTTGAGCAGGCGATGAGCAACGATCGCGAAAATCCCTGGATCCGGCTTGAGCTTGCGCAGCTTTACCTCAAGGAAGGCCGCGTCAAGGAAGCGACTGGCCTGGTCGACGGCCTGCTGATTACCAAGCCTGACGATCCGAACGCGTTGTACGCCAGCGCATCGATTGCCGCTGCACGGCAGGATTATGCCGGTGCACTCGCCACACTGGAGCGCATTCCGACCAAGGACCGCAACGCGAACATCGTTGCGTTGCAGCGCCAGTCCTGGATTCAGGCGCAGATCGCGCAAGCCACCCGTCTGGCGAAGCAGGGCGACAAGGCACAGGCGATTGCACTGCTGCAACAAGTCGAACCGCTGGTCGGCAACAACGTCAACCTGGTCGCTACCCTGGCCGCCGGCTACGTCGATGCCGGCGATCCCCAGCGCGGCATGCGGATGATGCGTCAGGTGATGGCGGGGCCAAACGGCAAAGACACCCAGACCCAGTTGCAGTACGCCAGCATCCTCCTGAAAACCAACCAGGACGTCGAAGCCTCCGGCGTGCTGAGTGAACTGGGTAAACGCGATCTGGCGCCTGAGCAGCGCACCTGGTATTCCGATCTCGTCTTCACCTATTCGGTGCGCCAGGCTGAAACCCTGCGTGACCGCGGTCAGCTGGCCGCCGCGTATGATCGTCTGGCTCCCTTGCTTCAGCAACGCCCTGATGATCCTGTCGCCAATGGTTTGCTGGCGCGTCTGTATCTGTCTGCCGGCGAGAACGCCAAGGCCCTGGACATCACCAAGCGCCTTGTGCAGCGCAGCCCGGACAGCGTTGAAACGCAGCTTGCCGCCGCGCAAGTCGCGACACAGGCCAAGGACTATTCCTTTGCCGACACCGCCATCCAGACGGCCATCACGCTGGCGCCGAACGACCCCGATGTCATGGCCTCGGCCGCTGGCATTTACCGTCAGCAGGGCAAGGTCAGCAAGGCGCAAGACCTCTACGAGCGCGCGCTCGCGCTGCAGAACGGCAGCGGCAAGGTCGCCGTTGCAGGCGCTGCGGGCGAGACCGCCACGGTCGGCACCAATCCCACCCTGTACGCGCAGGGCACCAGCTCGGCCGGCGCCATGAGCTCCAC
>JADZBO010000158.1 GCA_020851995.1 Burkholderiaceae bacterium | reverse complement strand
GGCGAAAAGATCGCGATGCCGGCTCAGGCCTGGGCCAGGCTCAGCGTCAGCTGGGCAACGTTCTTTCTTGCTGCGGGCGGGCTCAACCTGTTCGTTGCATTCTCGGGCATGTTCACCGAAACGCAATGGGTCAATTTCAAGGTATTCGGCCTGATGGGACTGCTCATCGTGTTTGTGATTGCGCAGTCGGTCTGGCTCGGTCGCCACATTGAGCACAAGGACGACACCGGCCACACTGAAAAGGGCAAAGCATGAGCAACCCTCACCAGCAGTTGCTCACCCAGCGGCTCCAGGCGCTCAATCCGGTTGTTCTCGAAGTCGTCGACGACTCCCATCTGCATGCAGGCCATGCCGGTAGCGCCGGCGGCGCCAGCCATTTCCGGGTCACGATTGTGGCCGATTGTTTCAATAACCAGACGATGATTGCGCAACACCGTCTGGTGTATGATCTTTTGCGCGATTTAATCCCCTTCCCGATTCACGCACTTGCGTTGACGACTCGGGCGCACTCCAAAGGAAATCCATGAAACGTCTTCTCATGCTGGCAGCCGCGATGGCGATTGCTGCGCCGATCCACGCCCAGAACATCGCGACCGTCAACGGCAAGGCGATCACGCAAAAAAGCATGGACCAGTTCATCCAGTTGCTGGTTTCCCAGGGCGCAAGCGATTCGCCCCAGCTCCGTGAACAAGTGAAGCAGGAACTCATCAACCGTCAGGTCATGGTGCAGGCTGCCGAAAAAGCAAACCTGGTGGGCAAGGATCCTGCCATTGCGACCGAACTCGAACTCGCACGCCAGGGCATCCTGGTGCGCGCGCTGATGGCGGACTACCTCAAGAAGAACCCCGTTACCGACGCGGCGATCACTGCCGAGTACGACAAGCTGAAAAAGCAACAGGAAGGCGTGCTTGAGTACCAGGTTCGTCACATTCTGGTCGAAGACGAAAAAACCGCCAACGATCTTCAGAATCAGCTGAACAACAAGTCCGCGAAATTTGAAGACCTCGCCAAGAAAAACTCCAAGGATCCTGGCAGTGCCGAAAAGGGTGGCGATCTCGGTTGGGCGCCGGCGACAAACTACGTCGAACCCTTCGCCAACGCCGTCAAGGCAACCGGCAAGGGCAAGCTCGCCGACAAACCCGTGCAAAGCCAGTTCGGGTGGCACGTCATCGAGGTCGTAGACGCGCGCCCGGTCGAATTCCCACCGCTGGCGCAGGTTCGCCCGCAACTCGAGGAAATGATGCGCCAGCAAGTGCTCGCCGCCTACCAGGCGGATCTGCGCGAAAAAGCGAAGATTCAGTAAGACGCCATTCGTGCTGAGAAAGGCCGCTTAGCGCGGCCTTTTTTAATTGCAGGTACTTACTTTGAATTTTTCAGGTACTTGCGTTGAATTTTTCGGGTACTTGCGTTGAATTTTTCGGGTACTTGCGTTGAATTTTTCGGGTACTTGCTTTCGACTCAGGCACTTGCCTGTGCAAGCAACGCGCGCAAGCCGTCCTCATCGAGAACCGTCACGCCAAGTTCCTGTGCCTTCGCCAATTTGCTGCCGGCATCTTCTCCCGCCACGACGAAGTTCGTTTTGCGTGAAACCGATCCGCTGACCTTGCCACCAGCCGATACAATTTCTGCCGAGGCTTGTTCGCGACTCCAGACCGGCAGTGTTCCGGTCAGCACGAACGTCTTGCCAGCCAGACCCAGCGTCCGGGGTGCCTCCTCGGCTTGAGGCTCCACGCCTCCTGCCTGCAGCGCTCGCACAATTTCAATATTGTGGGGCTCAGCGAAGAACCGCAAAATCGAGCCAGCGACAACTGGCCCGACATCGCTGACCGCCAGCAGCGCATCCAGATCCGCCGCCATCAACGATTCGATTGAACCGAAATGCAGTGCAAGATCGCGTGCGGTAGTTTCGCCGACATGCCGGATTCCCAGAGCAAAAATCAATCGCCCAAGCGTCGGCTTGCGGGCCTGATCAATCGCGGTGACAAGGTTCTCGGCCGACTTGCGACCCATCCGGTCGTACTCCGCCAATTCGTCGACACTGAGTCCGAACACATCTGCCAGTGATCGGATGCGTCCACGGTCAACCAGTTGCTCAACGAGTTTGTCACCTAAACCCTCGATATCCAGTGCCTTGCGGCCCGCCGCATGCACCAGGCTCTGCTTGCGTTGGGCGGGGCAAAACAGCCCTCCGGTGCAGCGTGCGATCGTCTCGTCTTCCAGACGCTCGATCGCTGACCCGCAAACCGGACAGGCACTGACCATCACGAAGCGCCGTGCGTCAGTCGGACGTTGACCGAGCACGGGTGCAACGACCTCAGGAATCACATCCCCTGCGCGCCGCACAATCACCGTGTCACCGATCCGGACATCCTTGCGATTGATCTCATCCTCGTTGTGCAAGGTCGCATTGGTGACAGTGACACCGCCGACAAACACGGGCGCCAGGCGAGCAACAGGCGTGATCGCTCCGGTGCGCCCGACCTGCACCTCGATATCCAGCAACTTGGTTGTCGCCTCCTGCGCGGGGAACTTGTGGGCGATGGCAAACCGTGGAGCCCGGGCTACGAACCCCAGCGTGCGCTGCGCTGCCAGATCGTTGACCTTGTAGACGACGCCGTCGATATCGTAAGGCAGGCGGTCACGGCGCGCGGCGACGTCACGGTAATACGCGAGCAACCCCTCTGCGCCCTGCGCAATCACATGCTGCCCGGTGTTGACCGGCAGACCCAAAGACGCGAGCCAGTCCAGCATGTCGCCATGGCGCAGCGCCGGATTTTCGCCAACCTCGCCCCATCCGTAGGCGAAAAATCGCAGAGGGCGTTGCGCCGTCACACGCGGATCAAGCTGGCGCAAACTGCCCGCCGCCGCATTGCGCGGATTGACGAATACCTTCTCATCACGGGCACGCTGGGCATCGTTCAGCCGATCGAATTCGGCGAGATTCATGAATACCTCGCCGCGAACCTCAAGCACTGGCGGGATGCCATCGCCTCGCAGAGCCAGCGGAATCGATCGGATCGTCCGGATATTGGCGGTCACATCCTCGCCAGTTTGCCCGTCACCGCGCGTGGCAGCCTGAACCAGCTGGCCGGATTCGTACCGGATGCTCATGGCAAGGCCGTCAAGCTTGAGTTCGCAAAAATACTCGACCGCCTCGCCCGGTTGCAGGCGCCCTGCCGCACGCAACGTGTCGGCAACGCGTTTATCGAACGCGCGAACCTCGTCATCGTCGAAAGCATTGCCCAGCGACAACATGGGCACCGAGTGGGTCACGCTGCCAAACGCCGCCAGGGGTGCCGCGCCGACGCGCTGCGTGGGCGACGCTGCCGTCACGAGCTCGGGATGGGCGAGTTCCAGATCCTGCAACTCGCGCATCAGACGATCATAGTGCGCGTCGGAGACGACAGGCTGATCGAAAACGTAGTAGGCGTGATTATGACGATCGATTTCAGCGCGCAGCCACGCCGCACGCTCTGCCGACGCAGGATCCACAGCCATCGGATCTCCCCTCAGGAAAACACGCGACGCGCCCGCAGACTGCCAGCCTTGAGCCCGGCGGCCTCCAACTGTGCATGCAGAACTTGCAGACGCTCGTCGATCGTTGCATCGGTGCCCGCCTGCACAGGCCGGTTCTGGTCATCGACCAGATCAGCGCCGAGCCGCTGCGCCAACTCGACCCCCACATCCATCATGCGGCCAAACCCGCGCGGGTCCGCCGGACTGCAGGGAACATCGAGAAGGAGACTGAGTCGGTCGACAGTGGCCATGCCCGCATCGAACGGCTCGCCATCCGCGCGGGAAAGCGTAAAACATTCCATCCCGTGATCACCCATCCAGGCAAGCCGCCCTTCCGAGGGAACAAAACCCATCGCCCGCGCAGCGCCAGTCACCTCGGCCACCGGGCGTGACTTGCCAAGCAGCACCGTCAGACCCACCTGAGTGTCAAGGGCGGCGCAGGTGTCATCCAGGCGAGCGGCCGCTTCGAGCACCGTCTGCTGATCGGGCCCTTCGACGGTCGCCTCGATTTGATCCGCAAGGCTTTGCACGCGGTTCCAGACCTGTGACCATTCGATCGCGGAAAGCGCACCGCTGCGGTTCGCCAGTAGCACAGCCAGGTGCATCGACTGGTAGGCGACGTCCGCTTGCAGGCGACGCGAAAGCTGACCCTCGGTGTCCTGGACAAAAATACGAACGGGCTTGCGCCCGGCGCTGCGCAAGGACTGCACCAGCGGCATCAGATCCTGGGCGCTGATGGGACCCGCGAACGTGACCTCAATCACCACTTCGCAGGTTGGGTCGGGCTCCTCGTGCTCGACGACACTTGCGTCTGCCTGGCCACCAACCGCGGTCACCGGGATGCTCTCTGATCCGGCCAACCCCGGCTCGCGCCTTGAGTCGGACGGAGTCCCGACGAGACCACCATCGAGCAACGGATCATGCTCGACAACCGGCATATGTGCCTGCATGCGCTGGCGCACGCGCCGATCCTGCCACCAGTTGAAAAGGAGCACCACGAGGATCGCGGCAACGCCCAGGGCAACCAGATAGATCTGTAATTCGCTCATGTTCCGTCTCTAGTTCAAGCGGCCTCGGCCGCCAACTGCAGCGCCGAATCGATATCGACCGCCACGATGCGGGAGACACCCTGCTCTTGCATGGTAACCCCGATCAGCTGCCTTGCCATTTGCATTGCGATCTTGTTGTGCGAAATGAAGAGGAACTGGGTCTGATCCGACATATTGCTGACCAGACTTGCGTACCGCTCCGTATTGGCGTCATCCAGCGGTGCATCCACCTCATCAAGCAGGCAGAAAGGCGCTGGATTGAGCTTGAACAATGCAAACACCAGCGCGGTCGCGGTCAGGGCCTTCTCGCCGCCCGAAAGCAGGTGAATCGAGGTGTTGCGCTTGCCTGGCGGCTGTGCCATGACCTGAACGCCCGCATCGAGGATCTCGTCGCCGGTCATGATCAGGCGCGCCTCGCCGCCACCGAACAGAACCGGGAAAAGCTCACCGAAATGCCGGTTGACATCGTTGAAGGTGGACTGCAGGAGCTCACGGGTTTCGCGGTCGATCTTGCGGACCGCATCCTCAAGCGTCTGAATGGCAGTCTGCAGATCGGTGTACTGGGCGTCGAGGAATCCCTTGCGTTCGCGCGAAGCATTCAGCTCGTCGAGCGCCGCCAGGTTCACCGACCCCAGCGACTCGATCTGCCGTGAAATGCGTTGCACCTCGGACTGCAGCCACGCCGGGCGCATCCATTGCTCGGGCTGCTCCGCAAGGTGTGCGCCGATCGCGGCGCGATCCACCCCGCGTTCGTCAAGTTGCGCGGCGAACTGTTCGGCGGCCAGGCGGGCGGCCTGCTCCTGCAATTGCAACGACATGATGCGTTCGCGACGCGGCTCGATCGTGCGCTCCAGCACCAGGCGCTCTTCGTCGGCCTGTCGTAACTGCGCCGCGAGCGTGTCCATTTCGATACGGGCGCGCCCAAGAGCCTCTTCGGCTGCAGCCCGGGCCTCGAGAGCCTCCTGCAAGCCGGCCTCGGCGGCAGCGGCATCCAGCGATGCAAGTTCCGATTCAAGACCAACCAGTTCCTGTTGCGCCCGCAACGTCTGCTCGGTGGCCAACTGCATATTGCGCGCCAGTTCCGCAAGCCTGGCCCGCAGCCCGCGCTCAGCAAATTCCGCCTCGTGCGCACCACGCTCCTGATCACGCAACAGGTCGCGGGCGGCCTGCGCCTCTGCGGCCAGGGCTTCGCCCGCTATTTCGGCGTCGGCATACGCCTGCTGCTGCGCGGCAAGTTCGGCATCAAGATCTTCGAAGCGGGTCTCGGCCTCAAGCAGCGAGGCACGCAGGTCCTCCTGCTGGGTGGAGACCTCCGCAATATCCTGAGCGAGGCGACCTGAACGCTCGCGGGTCTGCTCGACTTGCTGCTGCGCGCGCGTGTAATCCAGTTGCAGATCGTGCAATCGCCGCGTGAGCTCAGCAACCCGCTGGCGCGCTGGCGGCAAGGATTGCGACAATTGTTGCCATGCGGCCTCTGCCCGCGCGACGGCGGAGCGCGACTGATCGGCGATCATCTGGTGTGCTTTGATTTCGCGCTGCAGGTTTTCGATTTCCTGCTGGCGGCCCAACAGACCGGCCTGTTCGGAATCGGGGGCATAAAACCGCACGCTCTGCGCATCGACCACGTGGCCTTCGCGCACCACCAGCGCGCCCCCTGGCGGCAGCGTGGCGCGCCCGGCGAGTGCCTGCGCGAGATCAGTGGCAATGAATACGTGACCCAGCCAGCCCTGCAAAAGCGTGCGCAGATCGGGATCCGTGATGCGCAGTAACGAGGTCAACGGCGTCAGTCCCGCCGGGGCGGCAGGCGCTGCAGCAGGTACAGGCAATTGATAGAACGCAAGACGCGCCGGCGGCGCATCGGTCGCAAACGCGCGGGCCCAGTCGAGGTTGCGAACCTCCAGGCCGGTCATGCGTTCAACCAGCAAAGATTCGAATGCGGTTTCCCAGCCAGGCTCGACATGCAGGCGCTGCCACAGGCGGCTCAGGCCGGCCAACTCATGGCGCGCGAGCCAGGGCTCAAGCGCACCCTTTTTCTGAACATCCTCCTGCAGTCGCACCAGCGCGGCAAGACGCGCATCCAGGCGCGCCAGCGCCTCCGTTTCCACACGCGCCTGCTCAAGAGCTTGTGCGCGCTGTGCGTCGGCGTCGGGAAGTTTTTCCTCAAGGCCTGCAAGCACAGCCTGCGACTCTTCGAGTAATTCCTCAGCCGCGGCCTTGTCGCCCGCAAGTTGCTCAAGCAACTCGAGCTCCGGCGCTTCAACTCCCTGGAGTTCCTGGGCAAGACGTTCGCGGCGCAAGTCTAGCGCCTGCAACTGGCGATCGGTGTCGCGCTGGCTTTGCGCCACCAGTGCAAGGCTTTGCTCAACCCTGGAAAGCGCAATGCGCATCTCTTCGCGCGCCGCAGCGGCGCTGCGCACGCGCGCTTCAACCTCCGGCAAGCCCGCCTGGGCTGATTCGGCGGCGGCTCTGGCCTGTTCTGCACGCTCGGCGCTGACACCGAGTTCTTCTTCGTGTTCGTGAATCAGACCGCTGCAATGTTCGCGCTGGGAATCCCATTCTGCGATCTGGGCCTGCAACTGCGCACGACGGGCTTGCAGCCGGTTGCGGGACTCGACCACGTGACGGATTTCGGCTTCGAGACTGCTGACTCCTGCATTGGCTTCGTACAGGGCACCTTGCGCGGAATGCACCGCATCGCTCGCCGCATAATGCGCCTGACGCCTGGACTCAAGGGCCGACTCGCCGGCGCGCAAGCCCGCTGTGGCGGCCTCAAGTTCAGTATGCGCAACCTCGATCGCCTGCTGCGTGCGGGCCTGTTCTTCGTGGGCGGCGGCCTCCTTCAGATACCAGAGTCCATTCTGTTTGGTCTCGCCGTCCGCCTGAAGCGCCCGGTATTCGCGCGCGACTTCGGCCTGGCTTTCGAGCTTTTCGAGTTGCGAGGTCAGCTCGCGCAGAATGTCGTCGACACGCACCAGATTTTCCCGGGTGTCGGACAGCCGGTTCTCCGTCTCGCGACGGCGCTCCTTGTAACGCGAAACACCCGCCGCCTCTTCCAGGTAGACGCGCAGTTCTTCCGGTTTGGCCTCGATCAGGCGATTGATCATGCCCTGACCGATGATGGCGTAGCCGCGGGAGCCCAGACCAGTGCCCAGGAACAGATCGTGTACGTCGCGCCGGCGAACCTGTTGGTTGTTGATGAAGTAGCTGCTGGTGCCATCGCGCGTCAGGATGCGACGCACGGCGATCTCCGCGTAGGTACTCCATTGGCCAATGGCACGCCCCGCGGAGTTGTCGAACACCAGTTCCACCGAAGCGCGCGCTGCGGGCTTGCGATGGCCGGATCCGCTGAAAATCACGTCCTGCATGGATTCGCCGCGAAGCTCTGAGGCACGGGTCTCGCCCATCACCCAGCGCACCGCGTCGATGATGTTGGATTTCCCGCAACCATTCGGACCCACCACCCCGACCAACTGGCTTGGAGTGGGAATAACGGTCGGATCGACGAAGGACTTGAATCCGGCGAGCTTGATCTGGGTCAGACGCACAATAGCTTTTAGTGGACGGGTCGTTGGTATCCGTCAGATCATAACGCAGGCGAGGCGCGTGCAAGGGTTCAGGCAAACCGGCGAAAGCGCATCGACCAAGGGCAATCCCGCATATCCGCAGCGAATCGCCCGCGGCAGCGATACATCCTTCAAAACGCGGTGTCCTTCCCGCTATACTCAGGCGGGTTTGTGTTGAAATGCGGGTCGGTTTCCGGGAGTTCCGGATACGGCGCGCGCAGTCCAGAACAACTTTTTGATTGGGAATCTCTGCACTTGAACCGAGGATTCTTTCTCGTCATGGCCGCACAGGCGCTGTCCTCTCTTGCGGACAATGCCCTTTTCATCGCCGCCATCGCGCTCATCCAGCAGTTGCAGGGCCCGGACTGGATGGCGCCGATGATGAAATGGTGGTTTGCGGCAGCGTATGTGCTGCTCGCCGCTTTCGTCGGCGCGATCTCGGACTCCTTCCCCAAGGGCAGGGTGATGTTTTCGACCAACGCACTCAAGGTGTCCGGCTGCCTGCTGATGTTCTGCTACGCCGGTTTCGGGTTCACTCCGTCGCAGCAGGTACTGCTTGTCTGTGCGGCCTACGGCATCGTCGGAATCGGCGCCGCCGCCTACTCTCCCGCCAAGTACGGCATCGTCACCGAAATGCTCCCACCGCTGCAGCTCGTCAAGGGCAACAGCTGGATCGAGGGGCTGACGGTGCTTTCGATCATTCTGGGCACAGTACTCGGCGGCGCGCTGATCTCGCCGGCGGTCTCCCGCTGGTTGCTGTCGCACCCCATGATCAGCCAGCTCGTCAGCACCCCTGCGGAAGCCGCCATTCTGATCATCGCGTTCGTGTATGCGGCTGCCGCCTTGTGCAATCTGCTGATCCCACTGACTCATGTCAAGTATCCGGCACAGCAAAAGAACCCGATCGAGCTGATCCGCCGATTTTCGGTCTACGTCCGCGTGCTCTGGCAGGATCGGCTCGGGCAGATCTCGCTCGCGGTCACCACGCTGTTCTGGGGTGCGGGTGCCACCCTGCAACTGATCGTGATTGAGTGGGGCAAGAGCCACCTGGGTTACCGGCTCGATGAGGCCTCGGTGCTCATGGGGGTCGCGGCGCTTGGCACGGTCGCAGGGTCCGTCTTTGCAGGCCGAGTCCCTCTGAAGCGTGCCCTGACCGTCTTGCCGCTCGGCATTGCGATGGGGCTGGTGGTGCTTCTGATGCCGCTGGTTTCCGACCGCTGGACGGTCTACATCCTGCTGCTGATCATCGGCGGGCTATCGGGGTTCTTCGTCGTACCCATGAACGCGCTGCTGCAACATCGCGGACATGTCCTTCTCTCGGCAGGACATTCGATCGCGGTGCAGAACTTCAACGAGCAGCTCAACATTCTGCTGATGGTCGCGATGTACACGCTCATGCTCTGGCTTGGGCTTGACATCAATATCATCATCGCGATTTTCGGGATCCTGGTGTCCCTGCTCATGCTGGTGATTCTGTTCTGGTGCCGCCTGAATATCCGGCGCGATCCGGAGTTGCTCGACCAGATTGGCCAGGATGGTCACGGCACCGCACTTTGAGCCCCTGGCGTACTAGTCTCCGATTGCCGCGATGGCGCGCGCGCGCTGCAAGTCTTCCCAGGCTGCAGCCTTTTCCGTGGGACGCCTCAGCAGGTAGGCAGGGTGGTAGCTCACCACCACCGGGATCTGCCTGCCCGCTGCATCGAACGACAGCGGTCGCCCTCTGAGCGACTGCAGGCTCGAGTCAGTCGACAGTACAGCCTGAGCCGCTACCCGCCCGAGCACGAGAATCGTCCGCGGGTTCACCAACGCGATTTGCCGCATCAGAAAGGGATGACAGGCCGCTGACTCCTCGGGGCGCGGATTGCGGTTGCCGGGAGGTCTGCACTTGATGGCATTCGCCACGTAGACGTTGCTGCCGCGGCTTGCGCCAATGGTCGCGAGCATGTTGTCCAGCAACAGGCCTGAGCGCCCCACGAATGGCAGACCCTGACGGTCTTCCTGCTCACCGGGCGCTTCTCCGATGACCATGATGGCGGGGCTGTCGACCCCTTCACCAACGACCACCTGATGCCTTGATTTGCATAGACCGCACCCTGCGCAGGCACGAATTGCGGCGCCCAGCGCATTCATGTCGGTGGCCGCCGCTGCAATCGCGCGCGTTGGGAGCTCCGCGGTGACGGGCGGACCTGCGTCTGCAACGGGGGGGCGTGAAACACGCAGCATGGGCGCCGGCGCCGGCGAAGGCGTCGGCTGGCGCGTTGTCCCAGGCTCAGGCGGCTGGGCATGCACCTGCGCCTCAAGAGCTGCCGGGTGCTGCGCATCAGACGCGCGCCGAGACGGAGGCTGAAGACCAGAAGCACCTGCCGGCAGCCAGGGCTTTTCAATACCCAATTCCTGCAGCCAGGCAAGCTGCAGCGGCGAGCAACGCAGGGAGGTTGAATCCGGTTGGGCATTCATGGGGTTGCAGTCATATCGTCGATTTCCTGAGCACAAGGGCGTCTTCCCGCTGACCTTGGCCAAAGGGATAATAATCCCGCCGGGTACCGATCGTCTCAAACCCTTGCGCCTCGTAAAAGGCCCTGGCGCTCTCGTTGGAGCGCCGAACCTCGAGCAAAATGGCCTCGATCGAACGGGTGCGCGCGCAAATGGCGACCTGTTCGAGCAGCAACACGCCATGCCCCCTGCGCTGCTCATCCCGGGCGACGGCAATCACGAGCACATGCGCCACATCCGGCGCCATCATCGCAACGCAAAATCCGACCAGCCGGTCACCCGCGCGCAGGCACCAGGCTTCGTAACCCGCCTCAAGCGCGTCCGCGAAGTTACGCGGGGTCCAGGGAAACGATTGCACTTGCCTTTCAAGCTCGACCACCTCTGGCAGATCTGCAGCCGTCATGCGCAAAACCGCGACGCCCGCGTGGGCCCGGGCGCGCGGGTTGCCCCCCTCTCCGGCCTCGCGCTCTGCAGTCGTGAAGGCAACTTTGTCGCGCAAATAGAAAGGCGCGGCATGCTCCGGCGCAACCGTCTCGCCACGCGCCCAAGCATGCAGAGCCAAACGGGCTACCCAGTCGACTGTCGGCCTGGCCTCGAGGTCATCGACCAGCAGACCCGATGCGATTAACCCGGCCTGCGCCACCAGCTTCCAGCCCTCACCGATCGCCACGACAACCGACGGATCACCACTGGCCTTGCGCCACAACGGCAAGCGCTCAGCGACAAAATCGATCGCGTGTGCGGCATCGATCAGCACCGGCGGAGCCACCGTGACCAGACCGCCGCCCGCATCGATGGCGCAGGCGCCGAGGTACATTTCCTGCATCCTGGCATCCAGCGCGGGCAGCACGAGGCAATCCGTGTGACGGGCCGAGGCTGCCGCCGCGACCGCCGGTAGCGCCCCGACTGGAATCAGCGGGAGGCCGAGCGCGAGACCGATTCCCTGAGCCGCGCCGCAGGCAAGCCGCAACCCGGTGAACGCCCCGGGTCCCTGGCCAAACGCCACAGCGTCGATCTGTGCCATGCTGGCGCCAGCCAGCGCCAGGACTTCAGTGGCCATCGGCAACAGATGCTCGGCATGTCCCGCAACGCCCTCGATGGCGCGCCGGGAAATCCCGATCTCCCCATCGATTTCCGAGATCAGGGCAATACCGCAGGTGGTGGTTGACGTTTCAAACGACAGGATTCGGGGCATAAGCGGAATTGTAATGAACATGCCGCCAAGTGAGCTCACCAGCCGAAAGTACGATTTATGCGCACCTGGCGCCTCGTTTCATCCGGATCCGGGCGCTCAATTGTTACAAATCATTAAATCCCGCCGCGTATTTGTAATTCCATGTGAAGTTGAGGGAAATTGGCCGTGAGAGGCTGTTACATTTTGGGCATGAATACGACGAACTCACCTTCACTTAGGAAAATCCTGGTCGTCGATGACGATCCCCGCCTGCGCGATCTCCTTCGCCGCTACCTGACCGAACAGGGTTTCAGCGTTTTTGTTGCCGAGGACGCCAAAGAGATGGCCAAGGTCTGGCAGCGCGAGCATATCGACCTGCTGGTGCTCGATCTGATGCTGCCTGGCGAAGACGGCCTCTCTATCTGCAGGCGGCTGCGCGGCAATCATGACAACACGCCCATCATCATGCTGACGGCCAAGGGCGAGGAAGTCGATCGGATCATCGGACTCGAGATGGGCGCGGATGACTACCTGTCCAAACCCTTCAATCCCCGGGAACTCCTGGCGCGCATCAACGCAATCCTGCGGCGCCGCGGCGCCGACGAACACCCGGGTGCTCCAAGCCAGGACAATGAATCGATCAACTTCGGGCCCTACACGCTGAATCTCGCCACACGCACGCTGTCCCGCGGCGACGAACCCATCGGCATCACCACCGGGGAATTTTCGGTACTCAAGGTCTTTGCCCGCCATCCCCGGGTTCCGCTCTCCCGCGATAAACTCATGGAACTCGCCCGCGGGCGCGAATACGAAGCGTTCGACCGCAGTCTGGACGTCCAGATCTCCCGCCTGCGCAAACTGGTTGAAGTCAACCCTTCAAAACCTGTCTATATCCAGACCGTGTGGGGGCTAGGGTATGTCTTTGTTCCGGATGGCGGCGGCTAAGCGGCCATCGCCAAACCGGGAACGCGCTGAAAGGCGACTTTGGAGAGTCCTGCTCGGCCATGTGACGCGCACATGGTCAGAGATGGGTTTGTTCACCCGAACCTTCCTGTTGCTGTCGGCGTTGATGATGGCCAGCCTGGCGGCCTGGCTTCAGGTCTTCATCAGCATGGAAATGGGTCCGCGGGCAACCCAGATGAGCAAGCGCGTCGCCACCTCGGTCAACCTCACGCGCGCCGCGCTCGCCTACTCATCGACTTCCGAACGTCCCAGCGTGCTCATGGAACTGGCCTCCCGCGAAGGACTTCAGGTTTATCCGCGCACGGCTGAAGATCTGGTCGCCTCGCTGCCGGACGAAGAATACTGGCAGCAGGTCGCCGCCCAGTTGCGCGATCTGCTGGGCCAGGAAACCGTGCTGGCCTGGGAAGTCGACGATCAATCCGGGTTCTGGGTCAGTTTTCGTATTGACGACGAAAAGTACTGGCTGATGTTCGAACGTCAGGAAGTCGGGCTGACCGGCGGAATCGAATGGCTTGGCTGGGGCGCTGCCGCCTTGCTGCTTTCTCTGCTGGGTGCGGGAATCAGCGTGGCCTACATCAACCGCCCGTTGGCCCGGCTGGCCAGGTCGGCGCAGTTACTGACGCGCGGCGCGATCGTGCCCCCATTGCCTGAAAGCGGCGCGCGCGAGATTCGGGAACTCAACGCGAGTTTCAACCGCATGGCACACGAATTGCGGCAAACAGACGCCGAACGCGCACTGATGCTGGCCGGGCTTTCGCACGATCTGCGCACCCCCCTGACCCGCATGCGGCTCGAAATTGAAATGAGCAGCATGGCCGATGACGCACGGCAAGCGATCGACCAGGATCTGGCACAGATCGATCACTGCATTGGCCAGCTCGTCGATTACGCGCGGCCTGCGGGAGCAGCCCCAAAAATTCCGATTGATGTATCCACGATCCTGTACGACGTCATGGCGCGCGAGCGCAGCCACACGGAATCCCTGGGAGGATCGCTCGATTCGTCCATCGCGCCGGATCTGCATGCCTGCATCGACGCGCTCGATTTCAAACGCATCGTGGTCAATTTGATTGAAAACGCCCGGCGCTACGGCGTAGCCGCAAACGGACATGCGCAGATTACGGTTTCGCTTCAACCCGCGGGCGACAAACTGATCCTTGAAGTCTCCGATCGCGGACCCGGCGTGAAGCCCGCCGAAACCGAGCGCCTGCTGCGGCCATTTTCGCGCGGTAGCACTGCCCGCACCGGCGGTGATGGCGCGGGGCTGGGCCTGGCGATCGTCGAACGCTTGCTGCGCCAGGTGGACGGACGGGTCGAACTGACGCCCAGGCCCGGTGGAGGCTTGACCGTTCGGATCACTGTGCCGCGCGCCACCACTTGACGCGGCGCGCAACACCGACTTTTGCTGGCCAAGATCAGGCGCCGTCCGAGTGATTGGGTAGCGTAATCCTGGCGATCATCGCTACGGCGGTCGCGGCGATCCCTTCACCGCGTCCCAGGTGTCCCAGGCGCTCGTTGGTTTTTGCCTTGATATTCACGGCATCGGGCTGCACACCCAGATCCTGCGCGATATTGGCCACCATGGCCGGGGCATGCGGTCCGATTTTAGGGGCCTGCGCATGCACCGTGGCATCGATATTGCCAACCTCCCAGCCCGCCTGGCGGACCCGGGCCACCGCCTCGCGTAGCAAGGCGCGGCTGTCGGCACCGCGAAAGCGCGGATCGGTCTCCGGAAAATGCCGGCCAATGTCACCCAGGCCCGCGGCGCCAAGGACGGCATCAGTAATCGCATGCAACAGGACATCGGCGTCCGAGTGACCCTGCAAACCAAGAGCATGGGGAATCGTGACTCCGCCGATGATCAGCGGCCTTCCCTCCACCAGCGCGTGCACATCAAACCCTTGCCCCACCCTGTACGGAAACTGGCTCATAGCCAAGACCCCACCCATTCAAAATCCTCTGGCCAAGTGACCTTGGCATTGCGGGAAGACCCCCGAACCAGCAGCGGCTTCGCACCGGTCGCCTCGATTGCCGACGCTTCATCGGTGATCTCGAGCCCGAGCGCGAGTGCGCTTTCAAGCGCATCGCCCAGTGCTTGCGCCCTGAACATTTGTGGCGTCTGGGCGGCCCAGAGACCCGTGCGCGAAACAGTCGACTCCACGCAGTCAGCCAGCGCATGATCGTCCCCGGCGTGAATCTCAGATTTTTGGCGATCTTGAGTACACGCGCTGGCCTTTTTGATCGTATCGGCGATTGGCAGGGCCAGCAAGCCACCGGTCGAATGGTTCTGGCAGGCATCAATCAGCCGCGCAAGCGCATCGGCTGGCAAACCGGGCCGCGCCGCGTCGTGCACCAGAACCCAGTCATGGCGGTCGAGGCTGGCGTCCTGAAGCGCCTGAAGCACAGTTTCGGCACGCGTGGCCCCGCCGCACGGACGGATCACGGTGCGCGGCAACCCTTTGAGTACCCCCGCCGCGGCCGTGTCGCCCGCGGCGACCGCTACGCGCACCTCGTCGATCCGTGGATCGCGCAGCAAGGCGTTGACGGCGTGCCACAGCAGCGGCTGACCCGCAATCAGGCGATATTGCTTGGCCAGCGGCGCAGAATCCGGGGCGGCCGCGCGCGCGCCGATTCCCGCAGCCGGAACCAACGCGACAAGACGCGCAACAGAAGCAGAAGAATTGATCACGGCGTCATTTTATAATCACGGTTTCGTTTGGCGTTATTTTCATGTCGGCTGCACTAACCCAGGTCTCCGCGCTGCTTGGCGCAATCAAGCCTGGCTTAAGACACTCCCACCCCTGCCCCCCGGGTTCTGGCGACGGCTGGCTGCTGGCGCAACTCGCGCGCGCGGCAGGCAGGCCGCTGGTCATCGTGACCGCCGACCCGCTGCGGGCGCAACGCCTGGCAGACGAAATTCCGCTTTTCGCGCCTGATCTCCGGGTACGCCCCCTGCCGGATTGGGAAACACTCCCCTACGATGCGTTTTCGCCTCACCAGGACCTGATTTCCGAGCGACTGCGCACTCTTCACGCCCTGATGCAAAACGAGGTCGACGTGCTGACCGTTCCGGTCACCACAGCGCTCTACCGTCTGGCACCGCCAAGCTTTCTGGCCGCCTACACGTTCTCGTTTCGCCAGAAGGATCGTCTGGACGAGGCCGCCCTGCGGCGCCAGCTCACGCTGGCAAATTACGCCCACGTCTCGCAAGTGACTGCCCCTGGCGAATTCTGCGTGCGCGGCAGTCTGATCGACTTGTTCCCCATGGGGTCTGTGGTCCCCTACCGGATCGATCTCTTCGATGACGAAATCGAGTCGATCCGCGCCTTCGACATCGACACCCAGCGCAGTCTGTACCCGGTGAACACAGTGCAGTTGCTGCCCGGACGCGAATTCCCCATGGATGAGGCCGCGCGCAACCACTTCAGAGCCACATTCCGCGAAGTTTTCGAGGGCGATCCTTCCCGCGCACTGCCTTACCGGGACATTGGCAACGGAATTCCGTTCGCCGGCGTGGAGTATTACCTCCCGCTGTTCTTCGAATCCACGGCGACGCTGTTCGATTACCTTGCGCCTGAGACCGCCATGGTCACGATCGGCGACATCGATGACGCGATGCAACGATTCCGGCAGGATACGGCAAGCCGTTACAAGTTTCTCAATGCCGATCGTGAGCGCCCGGTGCTTGCGCCTGAAGCGCTTTTTCTATCGGCCGAGTCGCTCTTTGAAAGGCTCAAGCCCTTTGGTCGTCTCGCCCTGACTGGCGAAGGCGATCACCCTGACATCCTGCGCGCACCCGATGTGGCGGTGTCCCGCCGCGCGGACGACCCGCTCGCCCGGTTGCGCGCCGTGCTCGGGCGCCAGGATGCGGAGCGGGTGGTGCTGTGCGCCGATTCGCACGGGCGACGCGAAACAATCCTGCAGATGCTGTCGGAGCACGGATTGCAGCCCGATTCCGCGAGCGAGTCACTCACGGAGTTTCTCGACGGCTTCGCCAGGTTTGCGATCACCGTGGGCGGTCTGGACGCTGGCTTTGCGGTGCCGGCCGGGCGTCTCGTTTTCCTGACCGAGAGCGATCTCTACCCTGGTCATTCAAGCGGCACGGCACGTCGGGGTCGGCGCACGCAGGAGCGCGCCAGCAACGTCGAAGCCATGATCCGCGATCTCTCGGAGCTGCGCGAAGGCGATCCTGTCGTCCACGCCCAGCACGGGATCGGCCGTTACCACGGCCTTGTCAACATGGACATGGGCGATGGCGACATGGAGTTTCTCCATCTCGAATACGCCGGCAAGAGTACGCTCTACGTACCGGTCTCCCAGTTGCATGTCATCGCCCGCTACAGCGGCGCTGATCCGGATTCCGCACCGTTGCATCAGCTCGGCTCGGGCCAGTGGGACAAAGCCCGAAAGCGCGCAGCACAACAAGTGCGCGACACCGCGGCTGAACTGCTTGATCTTTACGCCAAGCGGGCAGCGCGCGAGGGTTTCGCCTTCAAGCTGCCGCTCGGCGACTATGAGTTGTTTGCCGAGGGTTTCGGCTTTGAAGAGACCGCCGACCAGGCAGCTGCTATCGAGTGCGTTCTTGCCGACATGACCTCCGGCAAACCGATGGACAGACTGGTCTGCGGCGACGTCGGATTCGGCAAGACTGAAGTGGCGCTTCGCGCCGCATTCCTCGCCATCGCCAACGGCTTGCAGGTAGCCCTGTTGTGTCCCACGACCCTGTTGGCAGAGCAACACGCGCAAACGTTTTCCGACCGGTTCGCAGACTGGCCTGTCAAGGTGGTCGAGCTGTCGCGTTTTCGCTCCGCAAAGGAAATCGCCACGGCCGTCGAGGGGATCAATACAGGCACAGTGGACATCGTGATCGGCACCCACAAGATCCTCTCCAGGGATGTGCGCTTCAAGCGACTGGGTCTGGTCATCATTGATGAGGAACATCGCTTCGGTGTACGCCAGAAGGAAGCGCTCAAGGCCCTGCGCTCCGAAGTCGACGTGCTCACGCTGACCGCGACACCCATACCGCGCACCCTTGGCATGTCGCTGGAAGGCATTCGCGATTTCTCGGTGATTGCGACGGCGCCACAGCGCCGGCTCGCCATCAAGACTTTCGTGCGACGCGAGGACAACAGCACGTTGCGCGAGGCGATTCTGCGCGAACTCAAACGCGGCGGGCAAGTCTACTTTCTGCACAACGAGGTCGACACCATTCACAACCGGCGCGCGCGCCTCGAAGAGCTGGTTCCCGAAGCCCGCATCGCGGTCGCGCACGGCCAGATGGGCGAGCGTGATCTCGAACAGGTCATGAAGGGCTTCTACCAACAGAGATTCAACGTGCTGCTCTGCACGACGATCATCGAGACCGGCATCGATATCCCCACTGCAAACACCATCATCATCCACCGTGCCGACCGCTTCGGGTTGGCCCAGCTGCATCAGTTGCGGGGTCGCGTCGGGCGTTCGCACCACCAGGCCTATGCGTATCTGCTGACTCCGGGCGAAGACGCCATGACAAGCAACGCCAAGAAGCGGCTGGAGGCGATTCAGTCGATGGAGGAGCTCGGTTCGGGCTTTTTCCTGGCGATGCACGATCTCGAAATCCGCGGTACCGGCGAAGTTCTCGGCGAATCGCAGTCCGGGAACATCCAGGAAGTCGGCTTTTCGATGTACAACGACATGCTGAACGAAGCGGTCCGGGCGATGAAGGCCGGTGTCGAACCCGATCTTGACGCGCCGTTTTCGGCGGGTTGCGAGGTCAATCTGCACGCACCCGCGCTGTTGCCCTCAGACTACTGCGGCGACGTTCACGCCCGGCTCTCGTTGTACAAGCGACTGTCCAGTGCTCAGGACGAAGATCAGGTGCTCGTGCTTCAGGAAGAACTCATCGATCGCTTCGGGAAATTGCCCGAGGCCGCACGCACACTGATCGCGTCGCACCGGATCCGGTTAGCCGCGATCCGCCTGGGTATTCAGAAAATCGACGCAACCGATACGCAGATCTTGCTTCATTTCCGGCAAGATGCACCGATCGACCCGCTCAAACTGATCGAACTCGTTCAAAAGCAGCGCCACATACGGTTTTCCGGCCAAGACAAGCTCAAAGTTGAAACGAAAGGCATCGATGTCTCGGCGCGCGTCGATACCCTCCGGGGTCTTTTCCGCGCGCTGGCATAATCCGGGGCATTGCCTTCATTTCAGATAACCCCATGGCCCAACGCAATCTCGTCATCCAGACCCCAGGTCTATCCAGCCAGATCATCGAACAGGCAGCGGCAATGGCCGAAGCGCAGGGTGTCGTTCGACTGGGTACCTCCGCCGCCCGTTTGCTCAGCGTTGCCGATGACACTGCCATTTGTCAGGAAATCCGCACCTGGGGCGAGCAAAACCTGATCGACACGGCATTCGTACCCGCCGGCTCCCGCCTGGCCGATTGCAAAGTGCTCGCGATGGATATGGATTCGACACTGATCAATATCGAGTGTATCGACGAGATTGCAGCGCTCGGCGGCGTGAAGGAACAGGTCGCCTCGATCACAGAGGCTGCGATGCGGGGCGAGATCAAGGATTTTGCGGAAAGCCTGACGCGTCGGGTGGCATTTTTGCGCGGCCTGTCCACCGATGCCCTGCAGGCAGTCTACGAGCAAAAGCTGCAACTCAACCCTGGTGCCGAGCGGCTGGTACAGACCGCGCGACAGGCGGGCTTGCATGTGCTGCTTGTATCGGGCGGGTTTACTTATTTCACCGCGCGCCTCAAGGCCAGACTGCAACTGGACGAAGTTCACGCCAATGTGCTCGAAGAAACCGACGGGGTGCTGACCGGCCGCGTACAAGGGCGCATCCTCGACGCGCAGGGCAAGGCCGACGCGCTTGCCGCCTTTGCCGCCGCGCACGGTGCACGCGAGGATCAGATCATCGCCATCGGCGACGGCGCCAACGATCTCAGGATGCTGGCAAAGGCCGGTTACTCGGTTGCCTACCGTGCCAAGCCAGTTGTTCGGGCACAGGCGCGCTACGCGCTGAACGTCATGGGGCTCGACGCGATTCTGAACTGGTTTGAGGCCTGATCGACGCGCAACCGGCCTCTTAGCGCGTTAGTGCGGCCCCCGCGTCTTGAAGACGCAGTTATTTGGCCGCCAACGCAACTGCAGGTCAGGTCATCGATACGCGCATCACCACCAGGCACAGCGCCATCAACCAACCGGGCAACAGGCCAAGCAACAGCACCAGCCCAGCGTTCAACCCCAGCACGAGGCGCGGTGCGAAACCCATCGCGGGAATGGGCCCCTTGTTTTCGCCGACAGGCTCATCAAAGTAAACGACCTTGATCACACGCAGGTAGTAAAACGCGCCGATCAGCGAGAACATCACCGCAACGACGGCGAGCCACAGGTGGTCCGATTGCAGCAACGACTGCAGTATCAGCAACTTGGCATAGAAGCCAACAAAAGGAGGCAAGCCTGCGAGAGATGCCATCAAAAACAAAACCACTAGCGCCATGAACGGACTACGACGGTTCAGTCCCTTGAGGTCGTCGATGGACTCGCACTCGAATCCCTCGCGCGACAGGAACATGATCACGCCGAACGATGCCAGCGTCGTCAGCACATAGGTCAGGATGTAAAACAACGCCGAACCATAGGCCGAGGCATCTGCAGTCGGATTGCCGTCGAGCGACCCGGACATCACGCCAAGCAACACAAATCCCATGTGTGAAATTGTCGAGTACGCCAGCATGCGCTTGAAATTGGTCTGTGCGATTGCAGTCAGGTTGCCGACGGCCAGCGACAGAATCGCCATGATCATCAGCATCTGCTGCCAGTCAGCCGTCAGATCGCCAAGCCCCTGGATCAAAATACGGAACGTAATCGCAAAGGCGGCGAGTTTTGGCGCCGCGGCCAATACCAGCGTGATTGCCGTCGGCGCGCCCTGATAGACGTCAGGCACCCACATATGGAAAGGTGCCTCGCCCAACTTGAACGCCAGGCCCGCCACCAGGAAGACCAACCCGAATGTGAGCGGCAGGTAGCTGATCTGACCGGAGCCGATGGCGTCGGCGATATCGCTGAGGTCCAGGCTGCCGGTGGCGCCATAGATCATTGACATGCCATACAGCATGAAACCCGAGGCCAGAGCGCCAAGCACGAAATACTTCATCGCGGCCTCGGTCGAGCGCTCATGATCGCGGCGCAAGGCCACCATCGCGTAAAGCGCCAGCGACATCAATTCCAGGCCAAGGTAGATCGAGAGGAAGTTGCCCGCCGAAATCATCACCATTTGGCCAAGCAGCGCCATGAGCACCAGAACATAGAGCTCGCCACCCCGCAGCATATCGCGGCTCTGGATGTACTCGCGTCCGTAGATCAGCGTGACCGCAACAGCGATATACGACGCAAGTTTGAGAACCAGCGCCAGCGGATCTGACACGAACAAACCAAAAAAGGTTTCACCAAACACCCCTGCAGTCCATTGCAGGAAGGTCAGGATGAACAGAACCGCCAGCGTGGCAAGCGAGAGCCCGTAGGCCAGCGCGCGCCGACCGCCGCCCCAGAACGCGTCCGCCAGCAGAATGAGCATGCTCATCGCCAGGAGGAAGATCTCCGGGGCAGCCAGGACAAAATCAAATTGGGATTGCATCATGGCGAGGCTTACAGTTTAGAAATGGACACATGTTGGAGCAGGGCCTGGACCGACGTGTGCATGACATCGGTGAAGGGCTTGGGATGGATACCCATGTAGATGACGAGAATCGCCATCACCCCGAGGATCAGGAATTCCCGATTGGTCAGATCGTGCAGATCACGCACGTGATCGTTGGCGACATCGCCGAACGCGACGCGCTTGACCATCCACAGCGAGTAGGAAGCCCCGAGGATCAGCGCCGTCGCGGCCAGCACGCCAATCCAGAAGTTGTGCTGAACCGCGCCCATGATCACCATGAACTCGCCAACAAAACCGCTGGTTGCCGGCAAGCCGGCGTTGGCCATGGTGAACAGGACAAAAAACGTCACGAACTTCGGCATCGTGTTGACCACACCACCGTAGTCGGCAATCTTGCGGGTATGCATGCGGTCGTACAGCACGCCGATGCACAGGAACATGGCGCCGGCAACAAAACCGTGCGAAACCATCTGGACGATGGCGCCCTCCATGCCTGCTGTGTTGAAAATGAAGAAACCCAGCGTGACAAAGCCCATGTGCGCCACGGACGAGTAGGCCACCAGCTTTTTCATGTCGTCCTGAACGATCGCCACGAGGCCAATGTAGATCACCGCAACCAGCGACAGGAAAATCATGACGCTGGCCATCGTGCCTGTCGAGGCATCAGGCGCGATCGGAAGCGATAACCGCAGGAATCCGTAGGCACCAAGCTTGAGCATGATCGCCGCCAGCACGACGGAGCCACCCGTTGGCGCCTCGACGTGGGCGTCCGGCAACCACGTGTGCACCGGCCACATCGGCACCTTGACCGCGAATGCGGCAAGGAACGCCAGGAAAATCAGTAGTTGCGGGGTTTCGCCGAGCGGGAGCGTGTGCCAGGTCAGGATATCGAAGGACCCGCCCGAAACGTTCCAGAGGTAAATGAAGGCAACCAGTGTCAGCAACGAGCCCATCAGCGTGTACAGGAAGAACTTGAACGCTGCATACACCCGGTTGGGACCACCCCAGATGCCGATGATGATGTACATCGGAATCAGGGTCGCCTCGAAGAACACGTAGAACAGCAGGCCGTCGAGCGCGACGAACACGCCCACCATCAGACCCGACAGAATCAGGAATGCCGCCATGTACTGCGCGATGCGGGTGGTGATGACCTCGTAACCCGCAAGCACGACAATGATCGTGACGAACGCGGTCAGCAGAACGAACCAGATCGAAATGCCGTCAATGCCGAGGTGATAGAACACCGAAAACGCCGGTATCCAGCTCGCCTTTTCAACAAACTGCATTTGTGCCGTGGTTGAGTCGAAGCCCGTGAGCAGCGGGATGGTGACGAGGAAGCTGACGATCGCACCGACGAGCGACAGGTGGCGCGTAAAGGCTGCCCGATCGTCCCGACCCAGGGCCAGAACCAGCAGACCCCAGGCGATCGGCAAAAAGATCGCGAGCGTGAGCCAGGGAGTAGTTGAGGATGCCATCTCGCTTGCCATCATTTATGAACCAGAACGAAAAAGGTGATCAGGACCATGAGGCCCACGATCATCGCGAACGCATAGTGATAGATGTAGCCGGACTGCAGGCGCTTGCCGAATGCGGCGAAGGCCACGACCAGACGCGACGCGCCATTGATGATGACTCCGTCAATAATTCCGCGGTCACCGCCCTTCCAGAGCCCGGTGCCAATGCAGCGAACACCACGCGCGATCACTTGCTCATTGAACCAGTCGACGTAGTACTTGTTTTCAAGGATCGTATTGAGCCAGCCAAAAGTCTTGTGAATGGTCGCCGGGACTTTGTCGTTGATCACGTAGCAGTAGTAGGCAATGACGGCTCCGGCGATCATCAGCATGAAGGGCACCGATGTGAACGCGTGCATCGCGTAGGCAACCGGACCGTGCCAGCCCACAGTCAGTTCGTGCATCGCCGGGTGGGAGGCCAGCACCGTGATCACCCCCTTGAAATACCCGCCGAACAGCAGTGGATCGATGACCAGGTAGCCAATGATGATCGAAGGAATGGCCAGCAACACGAGCGGCAGCGTGACCACCCAGGGTGACTCGTGCGGCTTGCCACCGTGACCGCCGTGACCAGCGTCATGGTGATCATGATCATGGCCGTGTCCGTGTCCGTGCCCGTGCGAGTCGAAACGCTCTTTGCCATGGAACACCAGGAAATACACGCGGAACGAATACAGGGAGGTCACGAAGACGCCAATCAGGGTGGCATAGTGCGCGAAGGACGCGCCCCAGACATTGGCAGCGCCCGCGGCCTCAATGATGTGCTCTTTGGAGTAGAACCCGGAGAAGAACGGGGTGCCCACCAGCGAAAGCGTACCAATCAGAAAGGTGATCCAGGTGATGGGCATGTACTTGCGCAGGCCACCCATGGTGCGGATATCCTGATTGTGGTGCATGCCGATGATGACGGAACCGGCACCCAGGAACAGCAGCGCCTTGAAAAACGCGTGCGTCATGAGGTGGAAGATCGCGACCGAGTAGGCCGAGGCGCCCAGCGCAACCGTCATATAGCCCAGTTGGGAAAGCGTGGAATACGCCACGACCCGTTTGATGTCGTTCTGGACAATGCCCAGAATTCCCAGAAACAGCGCACCAATCGAACCGATCACGATCACGAAGGAAAGTGCAGTATTGGAGAGCTCAAAGAGCGGTGAAAAGCGCGCGACCATGAAAATCCCGGCCGTCACCATGGTGGCAGCGTGGATCAGCGCGGAGATCGGGGTCGGGCCTTCCATTGAATCGGGCAACCAGGCGTGCAGCGGCACCTGCGCGGATTTACCCATCGCGCCGATAAACAGACAGATGCAGGCGACCGTCAGCAGCATCCAGTCGGATCCGGGCAGTTTGAGCCCGGCGAGCTGATCGGCCTGCTTGAATACATCGCCATAGTGCATGCTGCCGGCATAGGCAAACAGCAGGCCGATCCCGAGCACGAAGCCGAAGTCGCCCACGCGGTTGATGACGAAGGCCTTCATGTTGGCGAAGATCGCGGTCGGTCGCGTGTACCAGAAACCAATCAGCAGGTAGGACACCAGGCCCACGGCTTCCCACCCGAAAAACAACTGGACCATGTTGTTCGACATGACCAGCATCAGCATCGAAAAGGTGAACAGCGAGATGTAGGCGAAAAACCGCTGATAGCCAGGATCATCAGCCATGTAGCCGATGGTATAGATGTGCACCATGAGCGACACGAAAGTGACCACCACCATCATCAGCGCGGTGAGCGGATCGATCAGGAAGCCGATTTCAAGTTTGGCCTGACCGAGCATGCTCCAGGTGTAAAGGGTGCCGTCAAAGCGGGCGCCGTTGATCACATCGGAGAGCACCACGAATGAGCCGACCGTCGAGACCACCATCAGCGCGATCGTGATCAGGTGCGATCCCCGTCGGCTGATGAAGTTGCCCATGAAACCCGTGCCGAACAAACCCGCCAGAATGGCGCCCAGCAGGGGCGCCAGGGCGATGACCAGATAAAGAGAAGGTACGCTAGACATTTTGTTACGTCTTCCGATCAGCCCTGAAGGCGGTCAAGTTCGTCAACATTGATCGTGCTGAGATTACGGAACAGCAGGACCAGAATGGCCAGACCGATCGCTGCCTCCGCGGCAGCCACCGTCAGGATGAAAAACACGAAAACCTGCCCGGCCGAATCGCCCATCCAGGTTGAAAAGGCCACGAAGTTCATGTTGACGGCAAGCAACATCAGTTCGATCGACATCAGCAACACGATGAGGTTGCGCCGGTTCAGGAAGATGCCGAACACCCCCATTGCGAACAGGATCGCGCCAAGAACCAGAAAGTGCGGCAGAGTTAGGGTCATCATGCCTGGTCTCCTGACTTGGCGTTCACGCGCTCGTGCGCGGGGATGTCGAGCAGGCGCAGGCGATCCTTCGCCTTCACCCGCACGGCCTCGGATGCGTCGTTGTACTTGACGTCGCGTCGTCCACGCAGGGTGAGAGCGATCGCGGCGATCATGCCAACGAGCAGCAGCGCCGCGCCGACCTGGATGGCATAGGCGTATTCGGTGTACATCACTTCGCCCAGCGCGCGCGTGTTGTTGTAGTCATTACCCATGTCGGCCGCAGGACCCACACCGCCCCACGAGACGCTCAGGACAAACGACATTTCGACCACCATGATGAGACCGATGATCAGCCCCAGTGGCAGGTAGGTCTTCATCCCGGCGCGCAACTCCTCCATCTTGAAGTCGATCATCATCACGACAAAGAGGAACAACACCATCACCGCACCCACGTAGACGATCACCAGCAAGAGCGCGAGGAACTCAGCCCCAAGCAGCATCCAGATGAATGCGGCGTTGACGAAGGCCAGAATCAGGTGAAGGACAGCGACGACTGGACTCGACGCGGTGATCACCCTGAACGAGGCAACCACCAGCACGACGGCCAGCACATAGAACAGAATCGTTGTAAACATTATGTGTCCCAGGCCCGTGAATCAGCGGTAAGGCGCATCGGCTGCGCGATTGCGGGCGATTTGCTCTTCGTAGCGATCACCCACCGCCAGCAGCATGTCCTTGGTGAAGTAGAGGTCACCACGCTTTTCGCCGTGGTATTCGAATACGTCGGTTTCAACAATCGAGTCGACCGGGCAGCTTTCCTCGCAGAAGCCACAGAAGATGCACTTGGTCAGGTCGATGTCATAGCGCGTGGTGCGACGGGTTCCGTCTTCGCGCTCGGCAGACTCGATCGTGATGGCAAGCGCCGGGCACACCGCCTCGCAGAGTTTGCAGGCGATGCAGCGCTCTTCCCCGTTCGGGTAGCGGCGCAGCGCGTGCAATCCGCGGAAACGCGGCGAAAGCGGCGTTTTTTCCATGGGATAGAGCAGCGTGATCTTGCGCTTGAAAAAATACTTGCCAGTCAGTGCCATGCCCTTGAGCAACTCGCTCAGCATGAGGCTGCTGAAAAAATCCTTGATCGCTTCCATAACTTGCCTTTTTTGCCTACGCGCCGAGGTCAATTCCAGATGTTCCAGGGCGTCTGCATCCAGATCGCCACCACCACCAGCCAGACGCCGGTGAGCGGAATGAAGATCTTCCAGCCCAGACGCATGATCTGGTCATAGCGGTATCGCGGGAACGTCGCGCGGAACCAGATAAAACATGAAACCACCAAAAACGTCTTGATACCCAGCCAGAGCCAGCCCGGGATCCAGTTGAAGGGCGCGAAATCGACCGGTGACGCCCATCCGCCGAGAAACAGCGTGGAGGCCATGGCCGACAGGAAAATCATGTTGGCGTATTCGCCGAGGAAGAACAGCGCGAACGCCATGCCCGAATACTCCACCATGTGGCCGGCGACGATTTCGGACTCCCCCTCGACGACGTCAAAGGGGTGGCGATTGGTCTCGGCCACAGTGGAGATCACGTAAATCACGAACAGCGGCAACAGCGGCAACCAGTTCCAGGACAGGAACGCCAGGCCGCGATCGGCGAACCAGCCGCGGTTCTGCACCGCAATGATGTCGGACAGATTCAGGCTACCGGACACCAGCAACACGGTCACCAGAGCGAATCCCATGGCCAGTTCGTAAGAGATCATCTGGGCCGATGCCCGCATGGCGGCGACGAACGCGTACTTGGAGTTCGAGGCCCAGCCTGCAATGATGACGCCGTAAATACCGATGGAACTGATTGCCATCACGTACAGCAGGCCCGCGTTGATATTGGCCAGCACAAGCTCGGGTCCGAACGGCACCACCGCCCAGACGGCCAGCGCGGGCATCAGGGTCAGAATCGGAGCCATGATGTACAGCACCCCGTTGGCCTGCGACGGGACGATGACTTCCTTGAACATCAGTTTGAAGGTGTCGGCAAAGCACTGTGTCAGCCCTTTGGGACCGACACGGTTCGGGCCAAGCCGCACATGCATCGCGCCGATCATTTTGCGTTCCCAGTAGGTCAGGTAGGCCACGCACAGAATGATCGGCAAGACGATGCAGACGATCCGGATCATCGTCCACACGAGGGTCCAGAGACCTGATCCGAGGTACTCGACGCCGTAGGCTTCAAGAACGTTAAGCCAGTCCTTCATCAGGCACGCTCCACGATGAGTTGACCGAACGCACTGCCAAGCGCGATCGTCTGTTCGAATCCGGCGGCGACGCGCACGGCGCCCGCTGCCAGTGTGTTGTCCTGCCGGGCGGTGAGTTCGACCGACCCGCTCGCCGATTTCACACGCACCCGCTGACCGGCTTCAAGGCCGAGTTTCGCAAGCGTCGCAGCGCTCATGCGGGCGACCGGCGCGGCACTCGCTTCGGTCTGTTGCAACGGCGTGGAACGCCTCACAAGCGCGTCGGTTCGGTAAACGGGCACATCGGCGACACGCTGCAGATCGGGGGCCTGGCCGGTTGAAACGCCGGTGGCTGCCTGAATGTGGTTCGACAGTTGCGCCTGAACACCCCCTGCAAGCGCTGCATCACGCACCGACTCAGACGACTCATCGTCAAAACCGTGCAGATGCAGGACGTTGCCCAGCACGCGGAGAACCTTCCAGCCGGGCCGGGTATCCGCAAGTGGCGCCACAGTGGCTTTAAAGCTCTGCGCCAAACCCTGAGCATTCACAAAGGTACCCGAGGTTTCGGTAAAAGGCGAAACCGGCAGCAGCACGTGGGCGTATTGGCCGGCGAACGCCGTGAACGGCGTAAGCGCCACGACGAAATCCGCGGCCTTCAGCGCGTCGAGCGCCTGCTGACCGTTGTCGGCATCAAGTTGAGGCTCGGCATGCAACACGACGTAGGCCTTGAGCGGCTCGGCCAGCATCGCTGCCGCGGTCTTGCCACCCTTGCCCGGCACTGCGCCCGCCAGGTAGCCGCCGACCGTATTGGCGCCGGAAGTCAGGAAGCCGAGTTTGCCTTCGCACAGTTGCGACAAGGCCTGCGCGTTGGCGGCAATGCGCGCGGCATCCGGCGCATTGACCGCGACATTGCCGAGCAGGATGCCGATGCGTTCGCCCGTGGACAAGGTCTCGGCGATTTTCAGTGCGGCCGGTTCGACCACGACACCGGCAAGGCCGGCGGGTGCATCGACTGCCTTGATCCGGGCGAGCGCCACGCAAACCTGAGCCAGGGTGTCGGCGATCGCCGACGGCATGACTGTCGCGCGGGCGGCAAGGGGCAGCAGCGGATCGTCGCCCGCAATATCGATACTGCACACTTTGGTGCCGAACTTGGCGGCCTGGCGCAGCCGTTGCGCCATCAGCGGGTGATCCTTGCGCAGGAAGGACCCGATCACAAGCGCCCGATCAAGTTCGCCGAGTTGGGCGATCTCCATGCCAAGCCACGGCACGCCCGTCAATGCGGCGTCGAAGGCGGGATCGGTCTGGCGCAGACGGAAATCGATGTTTTCAGAGCCCAGACCACGCATGAGCCTGCCCAGCAGGGACAGTTCTTCAAGCGTTGCGGACTCGCTGGCGAGCGCGCCGATCTGGCCGGCGCCGAACTCGTCGCGGATGTGCGTGAGCGCCTCGGCGACCGCCTGCAGCGCTTCGGCCCACGGCACTTCGCGCCAAAGACCATCCTTACCCTTGATCATGGGCGCAGGGAGGCGATCCTCTGCATAGAGTCCTTCATAAGAAAAGCGATCGCGGTCGCTGATCCAGCACTCGTTGATGGCGTCGTTTTCGAACGGTACGACGCGCTTGACGCGGTCGCCCTTGACCTGGATCACCAGGTTGGCGCCCAGGCTGTCATGGGGAGAAACGGAACGGCGGCGCGCGAGCTCCCAGGTTCTGGCATCGTAGCGGAAGGGTTTCGAAGTCAGTGCACCCACGGGGCACAGATCAATCGCGTTACCGGACAGTTCGGACTCAAGCGCACGACCGAGGAACGTGGTGATTTCGGAATGCTCGCCACGGTTGATCATGCCCAGTTCCATGACGCCGGCGATTTCCTGACCAAAGCGCACGCAGCGGGTGCACTGGATGCAGCGGGTCATTTCCTCGGCCGACACCAGCGGACCGAGATCTTTGTGAAAGACCACCCGCTTTTCTTCGCGGTAGCGCGATGAGTCGCCGCCGTAACCAACGGCAATATCCTGCAGCTGGCACTCACCGCCCTGGTCGCAGATCGGACAATCCAGGGGATGGTTGATCAGCAGGAATTCCATCACACTTTTCTGGGCCGCGACGGCGCGCTCTGAGCTGGTGTGGACCACCATGCCGTTGGTCACGGGCGTGGCGCAGGCAGGCATCGCCTTCGGGGCCTTCTCGACCTCGACCAGGCACATCCGGCAATTGGCCGCGACTGACAGCTTCTTGTGATAACAGAAATGCGGCACGTACACGCCGAGCTTGTGGGCCGCATGCATGACCATGCTGCCCTCTTGCACTTCGACTTTCTTGCCGTCGATGGTTAGTTCAACCATAACCTTGTCCAGACCTTAGATGTAGGGGGCGACCACACACCGCTTATGCTCGATGTGGTGTGCAAATTCATCACGGTAATGCTTCAGGAAACCTCGGACCGGCATCGCCGCGGCATCGCCCAGGGCACAAATCGTGCGGCCCATGATGTTGCCGGCGACCGAATCGAGCAGATCAAGATCTTCCTGGCGACCCTGCCCGTGCTCGATGCGGTTGACCATGCGATAGAGCCAGCCCGTACCTTCGCGGCAGGGTGTGCACTGACCGCAGCTTTCCTCATAATAAAAGTACGACAGGCGCAGCAGCGACTTGACCATGCAGCGGGATTCGTCCATCACGATGACCGCCCCGGAGCCCAGCATGGACCCAGCCTTGGCGATAGCGTCGTAATCCATCGTGAGCTCCATCATCTGCGCGCCCGGAATGACCGGCGAGCTCGACCCGCCGGGAATCACGGCCTTCAGTCTGGCGCCGGCGCGCATACCGCCCGCGAGTTCGAGCAGCTTGGAGAACGGCGTGCCCAGCGGGATTTCGTAATTGCCGGGACGCTCGACGTCACCGGTGATCGAAAAGAGCTTGGTGCCACCGTTATTGGGCTTGCCGACCTCAAGATAGGCCTTCCCGCCATGACGGATGATCCAGGGAACCGCGGCGAACGTCTCGGTGTTGTTGACCGTGGTGGGCTTGCCGTACATGCCAAAACTTGCCGGAAACGGCGGCTTGAAGCGCGGCTGGCCTTTCTTGCCTTCCAGGGACTCCAGTAATCCGGTTTCCTCGCCGCAGATGTAGGCGCCAAAACCATGGAAAGCGTGCAACTGGAAGCTGAATTGCGAGCCGAGGATGTTGTCGCCGAGGAACCCGGCAGCGCGTGCTTCTTCGAGGGCTTCCTCAAAGCGGGTGTATACCTCGAAGATTTCGCCGTGGATATAGTTGTAGCCAACCGTCGTACCGGTGGCATAGGCGGCAATCACCATGCCCTCGATCACGATGTGGGGGTTCAGGCGCAGAATATCGCGATCCTTGAACGTGCCCGGTTCGCCTTCATCGGAATTACAGATCAGGTATTTCTGGCCCGGGAAGGCGCGCGGCATGAAACTCCACTTGAGCCCGGTCGGAAACCCGGCGCCGCCCCGACCGCGCAGACCCGATGCCTTGACCTCGGCCACGACATCCTCCTGACTGATGCCTTCGGTCAGGATCTTGCGCAGCGCCTCGTAGCCGCCGCGCTTGACGTAATCGGCAAGGCGCCAGTTGTGGCCGTCCAGTCCGGCCATGATCTGCGGATTGATATGGCGATCGTGCAACGCCATCGAATTGGCGCGGTCGCCGCCCGGCGCGCCGTCAAGTCCCTGCGAGTACTTCTGGAGGATGGCGTTCATGCCGAGGCTCCCTTGGCAGCGGCCGTCAGATCGCTGATCATCTCGTCGATTTTCCCGGGTGCCATGCGCACACACATGTGGGTATTGTTGACCAGCAAAACCGGCGAATCGCCGCAAGCGCCCATGCACTCGCCTTCAATCAGCGTGAAGAGGCCGTCGGGTGTGGTTTCACGCAATCCGATTCCGAGCTTTTTCTTGAGATAGTCCGCGGTTTTCTCGCCGTCACGCAACGCGCAGGGCAGATTGGTACAGACGCTGATCTTGAACCGGCCGACAGGACGCACGTCGAACATGTTGTAGAACGTGGCGTTTTCCTGCACCAGGATCGGCGGTTGACCCAGGTAGTCGGCAACGTCCTGAATCACTTCGGGAGAAACCCAGCCAATTTCCTGCTGGGCGATCTGCAGCGACGCCATGATGGCGGACTGCTTTTGATCCGCCGGAAACTTGGCGATCTCGCGGTCGATCTTTTGGTAGGCCTGTTCAGAAAGCAGCATGATGTAAATCCGGTATGAGCGTGTACTGAGCGATCAACGATCAATCTCGCCGAAAACGATGTCCTGTGTACCGATGATTGTGACGGCATCGGCAATCATGTGGCCGCGGGCCATTTCGTCAAGCGTCTGCAAGTGTGCGAATCCCGGCGCGCGGATCTTCAGGCGGTAGGGCTTGTTGGCGCCATCGGAAATCATGTAGATGCCGAATTCACCCTTCGGGTGTTCGATACCTACATAGGCCTCTCCGGGGGGCACGTGGAAACCCTCCGAAAACAGCTTGAAGTGGTGAATCAGGTCTTCCATGTTCGATTTCATGTCGGCGCGCTTGGGCGGTGCGACCTTGTGGTTATCAACCATGACCGGACCGGGATTGTTGCGCAGCCACTCAACACACTGACGGATGATGCGGTTGCTTTCACGCATTTCGGCCACGCGAACCAGATAACGGTCGTAGGAATCGCCGTTCGAGCCAACCGGGATGTCGAACTGCATGCGGTCGTAGACCTCGTACGGCTGCATCTTGCGGACATCCCACGCAACGCCGGAGCCACGCAACATCGGACCGGTGAAGCCGATCGCCATGGCGCGTTCGGGGGACACCACGCCGATGCCCACCAGACGCTGCTTCCAGATCCGGTTGTCGGTCAGGAGCGTTTCGTATTCGTCCACGCAAGCCGGGAAGCGGTTGGTGAAATCCTCGATGAAGTCCAGCAAGGAACCCGAGCGCGCTTCGTTGCGAAGCTTGAGATCCTTGGTTGAGCGGTATTTGCTGGTTTCCGGATACCGGGGCATCGAATCCGGCAAATCACGGTAAACACCACCCGGGCGGTAATACGCCGCGTGCATCCGGGCGCCGGACACCGCTTCGTAGCAGTCGAAGAGATCCTCGCGCTCGCGGACGGTATACAGGAACGCAGCCATGGCGCCGACGTCCAGGCCGTGCGACCCCAGCGACATCAGGTGATTGAGCAAGCGGGTGATTTCGTCAAAAAGCACGCGGATGTACTGCGCGCGAATCGGCACTTCGATCCCGAGGAGCTTTTCGACCGCCATCACGTAGGCGTGTTCGTTACACATCATCGACACGTAGTCGAGGCGGTCCATATAAGGCAACGCCTGCAGGTAGGTACGATGCTCGGCGAGCTTTTCGGTCGCGCGATGCAGCAGACCGATGTGCGGATCCGCGCGCTGGATGACTTCGCCGTCAAGCTCGAGGATCAGGCGCAAAACGCCGTGCGCGGCCGGATGCTGGGGGCCGAAGTTCAGTGTGTAGTTCTTGATTTCTGCCATGGTTTAGCGCCCCACCCCATAACCGTCTTCGCGCACAATGCGCGGAATGATTTCGCGGGGTTCGATTGTGACGGGCTGGTAAACGACGCGCCCCTGCTCGGGGTCGTAACGCATTTCGACGTTGCCGTACACGGGGAAATCCTTGCGGAACGGGTGTCCGATAAAACCGTAGTCTGTCAGGATGCGGCGCAAATCCGGATGACCTTCAAAGACGATGCCGAAAAGGTCGAATGCTTCGCGCTCGTACCAATTGACGCTGGGCCAGACATCGACCAGTGAATCCATGACTGGCAGATCGTCATTGACGGCGAATGCGCGAATGCGCACACGCCAGTTGTGCGTAATTGACAGAAGGTGCGCCACGACGGCAAAACGACCCGTGGGCACATAATCGTCGTGCGTGGAGTCCGCGACCTTGCCTTGCGCGTAAGTCGAGTAATCAACCCCGCACAGATCCATGCAGGTTTCAAAACGCAGCGTCGATTCGTCGCGCAGACGCTTGCAGACCGGTAGCCACTGGTCGGCGGGAACTTCGACGGTGATCTCGTCCGTTGCAACGGTGATGCGCGCCTGCTCGCCGAGCAGCGCCACCAGTTGTTGATGCAGGGTTTCTAGCCTGGACATTGTCTTCGTGCCTGGATGAAGCAGTCGGAATCGATTGAATCGCGCCGTCTGCCCCGGGATTTATCGGGCAATGGTACTCGTAAGGTGAATCTTGTTCTGCATTTGCAGCAAGCCGTAGATCAGTGCTTCCGCAGTCGGAGGGCAACCCGGAACGTAGATATCGACCGGAACAACCCGATCACAGCCACGCACCACAGAATACGAATAGTGGTAGTAGCCGCCGCCGTTGGCACAGGAACCCATTGAGACAACCCAGCGAGGCTCGGGCATCTGATCGTAGACCTTGCGCAGCGCCGGACCCATCTTGTTGCACAGGGTGCCTGCGACGATCATCAGATCTGACTGGCGGGGACTGGGACGGAAGATGATGCCGAACTGGTCAAGGTCGTAGCGCGAGGCGCCCGCGTGCATCATCTCGACCGCACAGCACGCCAACCCGAACGTCATGGGCCAGAGCGAACCGGTCTTGGCCCAGTTGATGAACTTGTCGGCCTGCGTGGTGACGAAGCCTTGCTTGAGAATGCCGTCAATTGCCATAAGTTGCCTTGTGCGTGACCGGGTTATTCCCAGTCGAGCGCACCCTTTTTCCATTCGTAGATGAAGCCAACAGTCAACACAACCAGGAAGATCATGACCGTGACGAACCCAACCATGCCGACCGCCTTGCTGGCGATCGCCCACGGGAATACAAACGCGATTTCGATGTCGAACAGAATGAACAGGATCGCGACGAGGTAGTAACGGACATCGAACTTCATCCGGGCGTCGCCGAAGGCTTCAAAACCGCATTCGTAGGCCGAGTTTTTCTGCGCGTCGGGTTTGTGGGGGCCGATGAGCGAGCCAACGGCAATCAAGGCACAACCAACCACCGTACCCACGATGATAAAGAGCAGAACAGGGAAATATTGTTGTAGATTCATCCTGACCATCCGTCCTTTGCACAAACCCTAAGATTGTATCACCGAGCATAGGGCTTTACCCTGAATCTCGTCCCGCAAACCGATGCGGATCACACCATTTTGTGCTGCATCAATGAATGCCCTGTTAATTGTGCGTGGCGGATGAAAACACACTGGCACATGCATTTCTTGGCTGGCCTGTGTGCAGAGTGATCGCGAGGCTTGAATACTGCGTTATTGCAGGGCTCATACCCACGATTTTGCATGGCTTATACCCGCGATTTCGCATGGCCCATGACTGCGATATTGATTCGCAATGTCTGACGTACCAAACAAAACGGGCCACCTTTTCGGGTGACCCGTTGTGCAAGCCGGCAAGCCGGCTTGGTCGTGCAACAGTTTGATTAGAACTGGTGACGCACGCCGGTGAAGATCTGCGTGGTGTTCACACCGCTCAGGAAACCAACACCGTTCAGGTACGCAACCGAAGCGTACACGTTGGTGCGCTTGGTGAAGTCGTACTGGTAACCAATCGCGTACACGTTTTGGTTGACAGCGTTCACGAGGTCCTGAATGTTGCCGTTGGGCTGAGCCATTTGCCAGGAACCGAACACCTTGCTCGATGCATTGATCGGAGCAGTCAAACCAACCAGGTAGCTGTTGTAACCAGCGCCTTCTGCGAACAGAACACCAGTTGCGCCGCCACCCCAGGTACCGCCGTTGATGGCACCAGAGCCACCGCCAGCGTAGCCAGTGGCCGACTGCGGGTTGAGCAGACCACCACGGGTCTGGCTGTAGGCCGCCGACACCTTGACCGCCTTGAAGTCATACATACCGCCCAAGATCCACTGCTTCGGCGACGCTGAGTTCGACGTTGCGTTGACGTTGGAGTTCGGGTTGATCTGGTCATACGACGCAGCGATGGTCAGGGGACCATTGGCGTAGGTGGCACCCAACGTAAGCGCACGAGTGTTGTTCATCGTGTCGAAGTTGTAGGAGTTGCCCGAACCGTTGACGAGGGTGTTACGGCCACCGACGGAGTTAGCGTAGAAAGCTTCAAGCTGGGGAGCGAACGAGTAACCGATACCAGCCTTGAAACCGTTCCAGACGGGGGTCTGGTACTTGAGCATGTTCGAGTAACGCGTGGTGTTCATGGCGCCGAACGACTGACCCATGTTGGCCGTGCCGAAGCCAGCCAGGAAGGGATCGATCGGGGTCAGGTACTCAGACGCGAAGTTGTACTGGCGGCCCATGCGAACATAGCCCCAGGAGTTGTTCTCGAGACCGAGCCAGGAGGCACGACCGAACAGACGGCCGGATTGGCCCGATGAGCCGTTAGCCGAGTCGAAACCGCTTTCGAGCACGAACGTGGCACGGTTGCCATTGCCCATGTCTTCAACGCCACGCAGGCCCCAACGCGAGCCGTTCTGGACGCCGTTGTACATACCGAAGTGGGTTTGGTTCTGGGCGTCGGTGCCGCCGTTAATGGTCTGATAGCCAATACCCATATCGATAAGGCCGTACAGGGTGACTGACGATTGTGCCGAAGCGGCACCAGCAAAGCCGGCTAGCAGGGCGGCAGCGAGCAGAGTCTTTTTCATTTAAGAAATCTCCGATGATTTGAGTGACAAGAGCAACAAACGGGTGAATTGTCTGCCGCCCCCCTAACTCCGCTAAGGGAAGTTGACGCTATTGCATCAAAAATCCGGGGCTGTGGCTATGAAACTCGCCAGAAAAGTGGCAGTTGACGGTCAGTCTGTTGGTCTGAAGCAACACTTGGTCCAATTTGGTCACTTAAACCAAGGGTTTACCCTTGTTTTTGCCATGCCACCCATTTGCCGCGCCAATTGATACGATGCGACTTGGTTGGCCATCAAGATCCGCGCCCGGCTGACTGTCCTGTCATGAACATCCAACCGACATTTTCTGTATGAAGCCTACCCGCCAGTCAGTCGCCACTGCCCGTCCGGAGCACCCCCGGATCACTCTGGCGGAGTTTCTCGCCCTGATCGAGTCCCATCACCCGTTTGCCCGCATGCTCGGCATCGAAATCCTGGAAATCGGTTTCGGAACGGCCAGACTCGCCCTGCCGCCCAATCCGGATTTCCAGCGTCTTGGCGGCATCGTCGCCGGCCCGATGCTGATGGGTCTGGCCGACCTGGCGCTTTACGCTGCCGTCGTGGGCGCGACGGGCAACGCCGAAGCCGTCACTTCGAGCCTGACCATCAATTTTCTGCGCAAAAGCCCGCCAGGAATCATTTATGCCGACGCACGCGTCCTGAAAACCGGACGCCTGTGCGCCGGCGACGTCACCCTGACGGCCGAGGGGAGCAGCGAGGCGCTCGCCCACAGCGTCAGCACCTGGTCTTTGCCTGGCCGCAAGGCCTGAGAGCACTCAATATTCGTCAAACAGGAGCTGCAGCGCGTCCCTGTCGCGCGGCTGAAGCAGCGCCAGCCTAAGAAGCACGCGCGCCTTTTGAGGATTGAGTGACTGCGCGGCGACCACGCCGAGGGGCGCATCCCGCTGAGACGGACGCACCGATCCCTGGCCGACACGCGAGGCGCGGACAAAGGCGACGCCCTGCCCGACCGCCAGCCTTGCACCCGCCAGCGCTGCGGGCGAAAGGCTGCCGTTGCCGGTACCCGCCAACACGATGCCACGCACACCGGCTTGCAACGCGGCCTGGAACAGGTGGGTGCCCGCCCCCTGGTAGTCATGAAGGATGTCGACCGGAGGCAGTGCCGCCTGACCGGGATCGAGGCGGAATTCACTGCGGATCGTGTGGCGACGCAAAGGCGCGTTGAAGTATTGCACGTCCCGTCCGGACACGACCCCGAGGCACCCCTGCTCTGGAATGACGAAGGCATCAACGTTGGTGGTGTGCCCTTTCGTGGCGTAGCGCGCGGCAATGACGCGGTCATTCATCACGACCAGCACCCCCTTGCCTGCAGACTCGGGACAGACCGCCACCGAGACGGCATGAAACAGGTTCAACGGCCCGTCAGCGCTCAAGGCACTCGCGGGCCGCATCGCGCCAACCACCACGACCGGCTTATCGCTCTTGATGACGAGGTTGAGGAAATACGCCGTCTCCTCCAGGGTATCGGTTCCGTGCGTGATCACCACGGCTGCCACGTGATCCATCGCGAGCCATGCATTGACGCGGTGCGCAATGCGCAGCAACAGTGCGTCGTCGATGCTATGGCTCTCGATATTGCAGACCTGCTCAAACTCGAATGCAGCGATCGACCCCAACGCGGGAACCGCCGTGATCAGGGATTCAACTGCGCTGCTGACCGTGTAATCGCTCAATTGCGTTTCGGCCTCGGCGATCGAAGCAATCGTGCCACCGGTACCGATCAGCGCGACGACCGGCCGTTGTTCTGCTAAAGAATTGCGCATGATGCTCCTGCTGTCGATCGTTGTCGCGCACCCCTGAACGCCGCGCTGCCGGGAGCATCAGGGCACTCTCACTGCTCTCTTACCGCGTCCCCAAGCTTGCTCTTCCACCGGGTCCCGGCTTGCGCTTCCACCGCGTCCCAGCTTGCTCTTCCACCGCTTCCCCCGCTTGCTCTCTCACCGCGTCCTCAGCTCCGACATTTTTAACGGTATCTCATCAGCGGCACCTTTTGAATTCAAGCGCATCGCTCACCTGGCATGGGGTTTGCTTGGTGCCAGAACGGAGAAATTGAACCAGCGCGCCATATTTACACGAATTTGTGTGGCGCGCGGAAAAGTTCTTCAGTACGATCAACCCGCATCGCTGCGCAGACTGACTGCGCCTGTTCGTCGTTTTGATCCTGATTGCACGCTTGCGTTTTCACCGCAGTCTCAAGAGGAGTATCAATGTCTTATCGTCGTTCCTGCCTTCGTCTGATGACCGCATTTTGCCTTGCCGGCTCGGCGCTGCCTGGCGCCACGTTCGCCGCCGACCCCGTCGAATCGCCCGACAAGTTTCCGTCGCGTCCAATCAACATCACCGTGACGTTTCCCCCGGGCGGCGGAACAGACATCCTGGCGCGACTGATCGGCAACTATCTTGGTGAAACCATGGGCCATGCCGCCGTGGTGGAGAACAAACCCGGCGCAAGTGGCAACCTGGGCGCCAAATTCGTGGCCGAGCGCGCACCCGACGGCTACTCGCTGCTGATGGTCAACAGTTCTTTCGCAATCAACCCGGCGGTGTTTTCGCAAATGCCGTTTGATCCGAAAAAGGATTTCGCTCCGATCATCAATGTCGCGTTCGTTCCCTCCGTACTGGTCGTTCCGGCAAACTCTCCCTACAAGACGCTGGCCGAGCTGGTCGCCGCCGCCCGGCCCGATAAAAACGAGGTGTCCTATGGATCCTGCGGCAACGGCACGCCGCAGCACCTCGCGGGCGAACTGCTCAACATCCAGGCGGGCACGCACATCACCCACGTCCCCTTCGGCGGCTGTGGCCCCGCGCTCAATAGTGTGCTCGGCGCACAGATTCCGATGGCAATCATCACGGCATCCAGCGCAAACGCCCAGATCAAAGCCGGCAAACTCCGCGCCCTTGCCGTGACGTCGCCGCAGCGCTCGCCCTTTTTGCCGGACATCCCCACCGTGGCCGAACAGGGCTACCCGGGATACGAACTCAACCAGTGGCACGGCCTGCTAGCTCCGGCGGGCACCGCGCCAGCCGTGCAGCAAAAGCTGTTTGAAGGCATCAACAAAGTCATGCAAAAGCCTGAGGTGAAGGAAAAGCTCGCCGCACTCGGCTACACACAGGCTGCGGACGGTCCTGCTGCGTTCAAGAAAATCATCAACGAGGACATCGACAAATTCTCCAAGCTGGCAAAGCAGATGGGGCTCAAGGTCGATTGACCCAATCGATGAATGCGATCGATCCGTTAATATCGTGAGGCCATGATCATTTTGATTCAATGATCATTTTTCTTCAATGGTCAGTGTGATTCCATGGTCGGCACACAGTGCAAGCGGCCGCGAATCCTGCGACTCGGTACAACGGAGTAATTCAGATGGCAATCAAGCGGGGCGCGAAATGGCTCGTCGTCGGGGTGGTCGTGGTCGGTGCAGCCCTGCTCGCGCTTCGATCGTATCGGGTGTTGGGTGGCCCCGCGCTGCAACCCTGGCACACCTTCGTGCCGGCGGAGTTGCATGAGAACGATCTCGACCGTTCCGACTGGGCCCGATACCTTGCGCAGGAAGGCGCAATTTTCGAAAGTGTTCGCACTGAGGTCAGCCAGAAGCTGGAACCGGACGAGCGCGCGCCAATCAACCGCTACTTTGAAGACAGCCCGGTTTATCCGGCCCGTTTTGCCCAGGACTGGAACCGGTCTTATGTCATGGAACCCGAGGGCAAGCCGGTCGGGGTCGTGGTACTACTGCACGGGCTGACCGATTCGCCATACAGTTTGCGGCATATCGCGAAGTTCTACCGCGATCGCGGCTTCGTCGCGATTGGCGTTCGCCTGCCGGGGCACGGCACGGTTCCCGCCGGCCTGACCGACGTACGCTGGGAAGACTGGATGGCCGCCACGCGCCTCACAGTGCGCGAGGCACGACGACGTGTGCCTGCTCCGCAGCCATTGCACATGATCGGGTTTTCGAACGGCGGCGCACTCGCCATGAAATACGCGCTTGATGCCATCGAGGATCCAAAGCTTCCCAGGGCAGACAGCATCGTCCTGGTCGCACCGATGATCGGGATCACCCGCTTTGCGCGCTTTGCCGGTCTGGCTGGCCTTCCCGCGTTGCTGCCCCCGTTCGCGAATGCCGCGTGGCTGAGCATCGTGCCGGAGTTCAATCCCTTCAAGTACAACTCGTTCCCGGTCAATGGCGCCCGCCAGTCCTATCGGCTGACCGATGCGCTGCAAAGCCAGATCGAGCGGCTCTCGCGTGCCGGCCAACTCGGAACCCTGCCACCGGTACTGACCTTCCAGTCGGTCATCGATTTCACCGTCAGCACTGCGGCGATCCTGACAGCGCTCTATTCGTTTCTGCCCGATAACGGCAGCGAGATCGTTCTTTTCGATGTGAACCGAACCGTGAAATTCGGCCCGCTGATGCGTCCGGTTGCGTACGTGGCGCTCGATCGCCTGACGCCGACTTCACCACAGACCTATCGCTTCACCTCGATCGTGAATGCAAGCGACGACAGCGACGCCACGATCGAACGCAGCATCGCACCGGGCCAATTGCAAGCGCAGGACCGGCCTCTGAAGCTGCCTTATCCGCCAGGCATATTCTCGCTGTCGCACCTTGCAATTCCGATTCCCATGGACGACCCTCTGTACGGGATCGAACCCGACCTCAAGGTCAAACCCGAGTTCGGTTTCAGTCTCGGTGCCATGGGCGCGCGGGGCGAACGCGGCACGCTGGTCGTCGATCAGGATTTCCTGACGCGTCTTCCGTCGAATCCGTTTTTCCCCTATCTGCTTGAGCGGGTCGACGAAGGGATCCGCCGCCCATCGGGCCCCACGGGACGCAATCTCGCCGCGAACGCGGCACCCGGGATTCCGGTGCGCCTTGAAGCCCTGCTTTCCACATTCCTCCCCGACGATCCGCAGTCACAGCGGTTTTCGGGCCCTTAGGCTCAGCAGCGCGCGAACGAAATCCACAACCGCCCGCGAGGTCATTTCCGGGCTGTTGTCATTTCACAGGCGACCGTCACGCGAAAGCAGCACCGCAATCGGCCTCGTGCCCTCGAACGCGGAGAAGACAATCGCCATGATGGCGGTAATCGGGACCGCCAGAAACGCGCCCGGGATGCCCCACAGCGCCGACCACGCTGCCAGGCTGACGAGGATGGCAAAGGGACTGAGGTTCAGCGAATTGCCCATGATGTAGGGATCGAGAAAGTTGCCGATCAAAAACTGCAGCGCGACCAGCGGCAACATCACCGCCAGAACGTCGTTCGGATTTGCAAACTGCACAATCGACATCAGCAGCGGAAACAGCACGCCAAGAAACGAGCCGATGTAGGGAACGTAGTTCAACAGGGCAATCAGCACCGCCCAGAATGCGGCGAATTCAAGCCCCATGAAGGCCATCACGATCCAGCTGGCTGCCCCGAGCAGCACACTGACAAAGGTCTTGAGCGCCAGATACGCGCCGATTCGCGAATTGATATCGGCGGCGACTTTGCGCGCGCGGGCGATGCTGTTCTGATCGTTCGACATTGCAACAATCTTGGCATCGAACGAGCGCAGTTCGATCAGAAGAAAACTCGCGTAGAGCAGCACGACGATGACCATCACGGCAATTGCCGACACGGATGCGAGGACAGTTCCGATCAGAGGTTGCATGCTGATCTGACCGACGAGGTCACGGCGCAACGTCGTCCAGGTGGGCTCGGTTTCGATGTGGAAAAAGACTGCGGTTCGTTGAATAACCGTGAGAAGGGATTCCTGATATTGCGGCGCCAATGCCATGACGCTATCCACGTTGGCAAGAATCAGGTTGGCGATCGCAACCAGTCCGTACGCAATGACCAGAACCGAAAGTGCCGAGCGGATGCGCGGCGGCACGAGTTGACCGACGATGGGAACCCGGCACAGCAGTCGCGCCACGCCGACGATCACATAGGCGACCAGCGCACCGAGAATGATCGGGATGAAGACATCTTTGCCGATGAAGAGCACCCAGCCGATGACCACCGCGAGAATTGCCCCGGACACCGGTGATTGAAAGCGGTCGTTCATGATTCAGCGACTCCTGCCGAGGGGCTACACCAGTGCCAGTTCTGCGAAGCCATTGTACACAGGGGTCCACAGCGCGAACCGCTCTGGCCGCCGAGGATCATGCATGACAAATGTCACTTTTTAAGGGGCATTATGTTAAATTTGCAACGTTGCTGGAAGCATTGTGCGCCTCGCGCATCGTGGACATCTTGCGCTGAGAGAGAACTCCATGAGGAAACTGTACATCGGGCTGATTGTCGTGTTTACGGCACTTGTCCTGCTTTTCATGTTTCAGAACCTCCAAAACGCAACGATCTCGTTCTTTTCAGTCAGCATCACCCTTCCGCTGTCACTTCTGGTTTTTGCGATCTACGTGCTGGGCATGCTGACCGGCGGGTTCCTGTTTGCGTCGCTGCGCAAGGGCATCGACCGCGCCAGGCAACCACACTAAATTCCTACCGCCGTCCGCGCCGGTCGCGCGGCATCAACCGATTTCCGGTCTTGCGCCTTCCATTGGAGAAACTGCATGAGTAATTTTTGGGACACCGTCGTCCTCATGGTGTCGACGTTTTTTTTCATCGCCTACCTGATTGTTCTCTTCAGGGTGGTGATCGACCTCTTCCGTGATGCAGAGCTTGGCGGCGGCGCGAAAGTAGTCTGGCTGCTTGGTCTGATCTTTCTGCCGGTTCTGACCGCTCTGCTCTACATCCTCGTACGAGGCGACGGCATGGCGGAGCGCCAGCGCGCCGAGATGACCAGCGCCAAAGCGCACACCGATGCCTACATCCGCGAAGTCGCCGGCAAATCACCGGCCGATCAGATCGCCTCGGCCAAGCAATTGCTGGATGACGGCACCATCACTGCAGACGAATTCGCGCGCCTGAAGGCGAAAGCGCTTGCGTAAGCCCTGACCCCGGGGTGCCTTGTGTGGCACCCCGGGATTCGCACAGTGCATGCGTCCTGTGACAGCTTCTGGCAGTGGGTCATGTACCTGCAACCGTACCGGTGCCTGCGCCCGATGTCTCTATTGGCTCCTTATTCCGGTTCCCGGAGCCTGTAGCAAAAGTGCGCAACCGCGCGGGGCCGATTCTTTCATTTTTCTTGAGGTCATGATGGTCAAGAATTTCTTCGCAGTACTGATCGTCGCGGCGGGTCTCGCCGCCACTGGCGCTTCAGCACAGACCGGTCCCAATACGCTTGGGAAAATCAAAGCAGCAAAAACCATCAACGTCGCCTATTCGGCGGATTCGCTTCCTCTGTCTTTTGCAGGCCCGAACAACGAACCGGCCGGATATTCAATCGATTTGTGCAAACGTGTCATCGCCCAGATCGGGCGCGCGGTCGGTGAACCTAACCTCAAAGTGAACTGGCTCGCCGGTTCCGTGACCGAGCGTCTGCAGATGGTCGCCTCGGGGCGCGCGGACCTCGAATGCGCCAACACGACGCAGACGCAGTCCCGGCTCGCCAACGTCGACTTTTCCAACCTGATCTTCATCGACGCCGGCGGCTTTCTGGTCAAGGCCGGAGCGCCGATCAATCAGCTCACCGACCTGGGTGGTAAGCGGGTCGCCGTGCTCAAGGGCACGACGACCGAGACCCGACTGAACGAGGTGCTGCGCAATCGTCTGATCAACGCAGTGGTTGTTCCGATCACCGATGCCGCCGAGGGTGTCACGATGATCGAGTCTGGCAGCATTGATGCCTACGCCGGCGACAAGGTCAAACTGGTCGGGCTGGCTGTGCAATCGAAAGAACCCGCCAAGCTGGCGCTGCTGGCCGAGGAGTTATCGTTCGAACCGAATGCGCTGGCGCTGCCGCGCAATGACTCCGCGCTAAGACTCGAAGTCAACAGAGCACTGACGCAGGTTTACCTGAGCGGCGAAATCGAAACGATCTATGCCCAATGGCTGGGCAAGCTAGGTCGCCCGTCCAATCTGCTCGTGGCGATGTATCTGTTGAACTCGATTCCCGAATAAACGCATAGATTCCGCAAAGGAGAATCAAGATGACAAAATCCCCGTTGTGGCGGCTGTGCGCCGCCGTATTCGCCGCCTGCCTCTCACTGGCGCTTGCAGGCTGCAACACCCCGCCCGCCTTTCAGGTCACAGAGCAACAGGTCGCCCGGGTCGGCACCGTCCAATCGATCACGCAGGACTCCGTACAAAACGTCAATACCGGCGTCGGCACTGTCGGTGGTGCGCTGATCGGCGGCGGGTTGGGTAGCCTGATCGGCAGCGGTAACGGCCAGACCGCGGCAACAGTCGTCGGTGCAGTCGGTGGCGGAATCGCCGGGAATCAGCTTGCCCAGCGCAGCCAGACGATTGTCTGGCGCATCGGCGTGCGCTACGACGACGGCTCGTTCGCCACAATCCAGCAGACCGCATCGCCAAATCTGCGAGTTGGCGACCGCGTGCGTGTCACCAATAGCGGAATCGAATTGCTGCGCAACTAGTTTGCAACGCCCTCGTGACTGGAATGCTGAGCGAAGCCCGAAGCATGAAACTAAAGGCAGACTGGGCGCTTTTAGCCCTCTTGCTCCTGAGTTCACACGTGACAGCTGCCGAGCCATCGACCACGGTGTCAATCGAGGGGCCGATTTGGCGACTCACCGAACTGCGGGGGCTTGATCCGGTTGCGCTGCGTGATGCAAAGCGACCGGTGACGGCGGGTTTCAACGCGGGTCGCGTGAGTGGATTCTCCGGGTGTAATCAGTTCGTCGGACCCTACACAGTCGAGCGCGACCGGGTGGTGATCGGGCCGCTGGCCGGCTCGATGATGGCGTGTGAACAACCTGCAATGACGGTCGAGCGCGCTGTGCACAACGCGCTGGCCGGGACATTTCGCTACGTTCTTGAGCAGGATAAGCTGACCCTGATTTCGGGGGACGATCCAGTTCTGACATTCCAGACAGAACCTGCCCCATCGCTTGAGGGTGTGACGTGGAAGGTCACAGGCTTCAATAATGGCCGACAAGCTGTTGTCAGTCCGATGTCGGATACGATGCTTGCCATCACCTTCACGCAAGGCTCGGTAGAAGGCTTTGCCGGTTGCAACACATTCCGCGCGTCCTACACTGTCGAGGCGGATCGTATTTCACTTGGGCCTGCCGCAGTCACGCGAATAAACTGCAACGAAGATAACGTCATGCAACAGGAGCGACAGTTCCTTTCCGCACTTGAATCCGCAACGACCTGGAGCATCGCCCGGCAAATGCTCGACATGCACCGCGCTGATGGCGAGCGCGTGTTGACGGCCGCCGGTCACTGACAACATGAAAAATCGCCTCCTGGCCTGGCGCATCGCGCTTGTAACCCTGATCACTCTGGCGGCAATTGCCGCGGCGTTGTTGATCCCGCCCATGCCGCAGCCCCTTGCCTACCATGATTTTGCGGATGCCAGAGAGGCAGCCGGAATCCCCAATTTTCTGAATGTCACATCAAATGTCGGCTTTCTGGTGGTGGGGATCGCCGGTCTGTTCATCGCACTCGGTCGGCGCGCCTGCTTTCAGTTCACGATCGAACGGCGGCCGTACACGTTTTTCTTCGTCGGCGTGGCGCTCACCGCGGCGGGGTCAACCTACTATCACCTGAATCCGGATAACGAGACCCTGTTCTGGGATCGGTTGCCCATGACGATTGCCTTCATGGCGCTGGTCAGTAGTCAGATTGTCGATCGGATCGACATCCGCGCGGGAATCCGCTTATTGATTCCGATGCTGGTACTTGGGGTGGTATCCGTCATGTACTGGCGCGCCACAGAGCGCGCCAATGCCGGCAATGTGATCCCCTATGCTGTACTGCAGGCGTATTCGATGGTTATTCTGTTGCTGATGGCAGCGTTTGCACCGTCACGCTATACCCGCGGCACCGATCTCTACTGGGTGTTCATCTGGTATGCACTGAGCAAAGCACTGGAAACCTATGACTCAGAGGTGTTCAGTTCGCTGGGCTATTCGGTCAGTGGACACACGCTGAAGCATATCGCGGCGGCGTTTGCGGGTGGAGCCGTCTGCGTCATGCTCGCGCGCCGAACGCTCATCGATCAGAATGCGCACAGTCTCGCACCATCGCCCGGAGTCCGGGCTGCGCATGCTGGCGACAGCCACGCGAAGCGTCGTTGAACCCCGGAATAAAATTTGAATTAACCATCAATAGGGAATTCATGCGTACACATCTGAAATTCATGCTCGCGCTGGCCATTGCCTCGTGCATTCCACCTGTGGCGGCACAGACGGCAACCATTTCCAGTGCTGTCAACGTCCGCTCCGGCCCCGACAGCGTCTTTCCGATCGTGACCTGGCTCATGACCGGTACATCGGTCACCGTGGAGGGGTGCACCGCCAACTGGCGTTGGTGCGATATCTCTGCAGGGCGCACCCGTGGTTGGGTGTACACGCGCTTTCTTTCCTATCCGCACAAGGACACCGCGGTCACGGTCCTTCATGCCGGCCCAACCCTCGGGCTGCCGCAAGTGGAGTTTTCACTTGGATCCTACTGGGATGCCCATTATCAGGGACAGCGCTGGTACGCACAGAAGGCAGAGTGGCAAAGACGCTGGGATCAGCGGCCAGCACCGCGGGAGTGGCGTCAACACTGAGTGGAGTGTGCATTTTCAGGCGGCCTACCGCCTGAGCGTTGCATTGGCTGATGCAAATAGCCCACCGATTTCTCGGCATGGCAAAGGAGGTCAAGTCAGTGACCCTTCCCCGTTAATGGGGAAGAGCCCTTCAATTTCTGGTGCCGACGGCGAGACTCGAACTCGCACAGCTTTCGCCACTACCCCCTCAAGATAGCGTGTCTACCAATTTCACCACGTCGGCAATATCCCGGAATAGCTCTGGGAGAGGGTCAGACTGCAAGGTCGCGCCGCGAGGAAATTGTGGCAAACCAAAGCAATCCGACTAAGCCCATAATTATATCACGCGAGCGGACTGGCCGCTTCACGGATTCAGTTTGATTTATTACTTCGACCCGGGTGCTGCCGGAACCGCCGGCACAGCCGGAACCGACGGAACGGCAGGAACCGAAGCGGCCCCGGTCGCACCGCCCGGGACTGCGGGTACGGCGGCGCCACTTGCACCCGGCAGACTGCCCGGCGCGGCGGGAACCGCACTGCCCACAGGCTGCGGAGCCGGTGCCGACTGCGTGAAGTTTGACATCACACCAGTATCCTGGCCTTTGGCACCGCGGTTGGACAAATACGCCAGGCCGATGGTCGAAATAAAGAAGACCACCGCGGCCCATTTGGTGGCGCGCGAGAGGAAGTTGGCCGCGCCCGTCGCGCCGAAAAGGCTGCCAGCGGAACCGCTACCGAAGGCCGAGCCCATGTCGGCACCCTTGCCCTGCTGCAAAAGCACCAGGGAAATAATCGTCAGTGACGAAATGATCTGCACAACCAGCAGAAGCGTAAAAATCCAGGACATTGAAAAACTCCGAAAACCAAAAAGCAGACTTCCCGCAGACGCCCTCAGGCGGCAATACGCAGGAATTCGTCAGCAACAAGGGCCGCGCCACCTACCAGCGCGCCATCAATATCGGGCATGGAAAACAAACTGGCCGCGTTGGCAGCCTTGACACTGCCACCATACAAAATCTGGATCCCGCCGGCACCAATACCGTCGAGGGCCGCGCGGATTGCCGCGTGGACTTCCTGAGCCTGCTCGGGAGTGGCAGTGCGGCCGGTGCCGATCGCCCAGACCGGCTCGTAGGCAATGACCATCTGGCATACGGACTGCGCACCCAGCGCAAGCACCGGAGCCAGCTGCCGCTGTATCACGGCAATTGCCTGACCAGCATCGCGCTCGGCAAGGGATTCACCGACGCAGACGACCGGGGTGAGCCCGGCAGCCAGCGCGGCCTTCGCCTTGTCAGCGACGAGTTGATCGGATTCGCCGTGCATCGAACGCCGCTCGGAATGGCCAACCAACACCCACGCGCAACCAAAATCCTTGAGCATGGGCGCCGAGACCTCGCCGGTATAGGCGCCATGCGAGTGCGCGCTGACATCCTGCGCACCCCAGGTCACGGTCGAACCGGCGAGTGCCTGTGCTGCCTGAGCCAGGTAGGGAAACGGCACGCAAACCGCGATCCGTGCAGCCGGGTTCGCCGGACGCAAGGCCGCGAGCAACGCTGCGTTGTCTGCAAGGTTGCCGTGCATTTTCCAGTTGCCAATGACCAGACGGGTACGACCACCGGTTGCGTTGGTTGCAGTTTGGTTTACATTGGTCTGGTTCACGGCAGTCGGGTTCCTGGCGATCGGGTTGATGGCTTGCTTCCTGAACGGATGTGACTCAGGGCCTGCGCCATGAATCACCAGCGCAGAAGCCGGGTTAAACCCGGTATTCTACCTTGTCTGGCCAGACTACGGGCGGATAGCGGTGCTTTAACCGTGCGCGACATCCGGCCAGGAACTCAAACCGTCAGGATGATCTTGCCGATCTGCTCACCCGCCTGCATCATCGCATGGCCCTTGCTGGCATCCTCCAGCGGCATTGTGCAGTGAATAATGGGTTTGATTTTTCCACTCGCGAGCAGCGGCCAGACCTTGGCCTCGAGCGCTTCGGCAATTTTCCCCTTGAAGGCGACGGGACGCGGCCGCAGGGTCGATCCGGTAATTGTCAGTCGACGCCGCATCAGTTCGCTGGAATCAAATAGCGATTTGTTACCGCCGAGCGTCGCAATGACCACAATCCGCCCGTCATCAGCGAGCGCCTTGATATCGCGGCCGATATACTCACCAGCGACCATGTCGAGAATCACATCAACGCCCCGTCCGCCGGTCAGGGTCTTGATTTCAGACACAAAATCCTGCGTCTTGTAGTTAATCCCCTTTGCGGCACCCAGCGCCTCGACCGCGCTCGCGCGCTCGTCGCTGCCAACAGTCGCATACACGGTGTTACCCATCGCCTTCGCAATCTGGATCGCTGTAGTGCCAATGCCGCTGGCGCCACCGTGCACCAGCAGGGTTTCACCCTTGGCGAGCGCGCCGCGGTCAAACACATTGCTCCACACGGTGTAGTAGGTTTCCGGCAAACCGGCCGCCTGGATCATCGACAGACCAGCCGGGATCGGCAGACACTGCTCTACCGGCGCAACGCAGTATTCGGCATAGCCGCCGCCCGCGACCAGCGCACAAACACGGTCACCCACGCGAAAACGACCGCCCGAAGAATCCGCATCAACAATCTCGCCGGCAACCTCCAGTCCGGGAATATCCGACGCACCCGGAGGCGGCGCGTAGGCCCCCATGCGCTGGAACACATCCGGTCGATTAATGCCCGCCGCAGCGACTTTTATAAGCACTTCGCCAGGGCCTGCCACTGGCCTGGTTCGGGTGGTGGGTACCAGGACTTCCGGACCACCGGGCTGGACAATTTCGATCGCGCGCATGATGAAGACTCCGCAAACAGTTTCGCAAATCGATTATTATGCAGTCCTTCCACAGATTTCTGCACGGCTTCCTGCGCAAAGCAGGGTTGTCCCCGGCAGATTGATCGCTTTAATGGAAGCGTGGCCGAGTGGTTTAAGGCACCGGTCTTGAAAACCGGCGAGGGTTTGCGCCCTCCGTGAGTTCGAATCTCACCGCTTCCGCCAACAAAAACAAACAATTACACACAAGACATGCACCCATTCCTGGATGCGTCGGCGTCTACTTTCTTCGCCGGGTGAATCTCAGTGTGAACCACCCGGACGACCACTAACTGGCATGCACCGAAGCAAGTTGACAAAACAGCTTCACAGATCTAAGATAGTAACTAATTACTTACTTTCTGACAATCGTCGCAGAATCAATGACTTCCTGACCTGCCCAGTCACCTGATTTCCTGAACCCACCAATTTCCCGAAACCCACCGACCGCGCATGCAAACTCACGCAAAACATCTTCCGGCAGATGAACGACGTGCCATCACCGTTGAAACCGTCATCGAACTGGCCGCCGAGCAAAACCCGAACGACATCACGACCGCCGCGATTGCGCAGAGGATGGGGTTGACTCAGGGTGCCCTGTTTCGTCATTTTCCAACCAAGGAATCGATACTGGGCGCGGTCATGCAATGGGTGGCCGAGCATTTGCTCAGGCGTGTGGATACCGCCATCCTGAATTGCACCTCGCCGCTGGAAGCACTGGAAAAGGTTTTTGCGGCACACATCGAGTTTGTCGCGCAGCACCCGGGGGTTCCGCGGATGCTGTTCGGCGAACTGCAGCATGCCAAGGACTCCGCCGCCAAGCAGATGGCCAAAACTCTGATGCAGAACTATGCGAAACGCATTGTCCACCTGCTCGAAAAGGGCAAGTCAGCGGGCGAGGTCAGCGACGAGATCGATGTGGCTGCGGCTGCCACTGTATTCATCGGCACCATCCAGGGCCTGGTCATGCAAAGCATGCTGACGGGTGACATCGGGCGCATCAAAGGCCGGGCAGAAGGCGCTTTTGCGCTCTACCTCAGGGGTATCAGAAAAGCATGATCAAGAAACTTCCCTTGCGCGGCCGTACGCTTGCGTTGCTGGTAACGCTGGTGCCCCTGACCTTGCTATTCATTTACGTCGCGCTGCGCTCGGGCCCGCTCGCGCCGGTTGCCGTCACCATCGCGTCGGTCGAACGCCGTGCGATTTCACCGGCGTTGTTTGGCATCGGCACAGTGGACGCCCGGCACACCTACAAAATTGGCCCGATCGCAACGGGCAGGCTGCTGCGACTCGACGTCGATGTCGGCGACCGTGTCACCGCCGGACAAGTGCTGGGGGAAATGGATCCGGTCGACCTGGACGACAAACTTCGCGCGCAGCAGGCTGCGATGAAACAAGCAGAGGCTCAGTTGCAAGAAGCCCAGACGCGTCAAAACTACGCCAGGACACAGGCTCGGCGGTATGAACAGTTGCATGCGGTGCGTTCGACCAGCGAAGAAACCTACGCCGCAAAGCGTCACGAGTTCGAGCTTGCGGATGCCACCCTGAAAGCAGCGCAACAACAAGTGTCACGTGTCCGCTCCGACCAGGAAGGGCTGAGCGCTCAACGTAAGAACCTTAAGCTGGTCGCGCCCGTGGACGCATTGGTGTCAGCGCGCAAGGCCGATCCGGGCACCACGCTCGTGGCGGGTCAGGCGGCTGTTGAGCTCATCGACCCGACCACGATTTGGGTCAACGCACGCTTTGACCAGTTGAGTTCCAGAGGCCTTGCAACCGGACTGGCCGCGCAGGTTGTCCTGCGCTCCCGCGCCGGTCAGGCGCTGAGCGGCCATGTGTCGCGCGTCGAGCCACTGGCAGATGCTGTCACGGAAGAAATCACCGCTAAAGTCGGTTTTGACAAAGCGTTCGCAACCCTGCCGCCAGTGGGCGAACTGGCCGAGATTACCGTCACATTGCCCGACCTGGCGCCTGCGATCGTGGTACCAAACGCCAGCCTCAAACGATTCAAGAATCGGGTGGGTGTGTGGCAAGTCAAGGGGGATTCACTGGAATTCACCCCGATCACGACCGGCGCAACGGACTTGAGCGGAATGACGCAAGTGCTGGGCGGACTCGAAAGCCAGGCGCAAATCGTCGTTTACAGCGAGCGCGCACTGACGACGCAAAGCCGGATCAAAATCGTTGATCGCCTCCCGGGGGCCGGGCAATGATCAGCCTTGCTGGCCGGGACATCCTGCATAGTTGGGGAAAATTTGTCTTCACCGGCGTCGGCCTCGGGTTGCTGATCGGTGTCACGCTCACCATGGCAGGCGTCTATCGCGGCATGGTCGATGACGCCAAGGTGTTGCTCGACAATAGTTCAGCCGACTTGTGGGTCGTGCAAAAGGACACCCTGGGACCTTATGCCGAACCCTCCAGCATCTACGACGATCACTGGCGTGGCATCCGCAACATTCAGGGCGTGGCCAGCGCCACGAACGTGACGTACCTGACCATGCAGGTGCGCCATGGCGACAGAGATGTCCGTGTGCTCGTCACGGGCATTGTGATGGGCGAAACCGGCGCACCCGGCTGGCCGCCTTACCTGATCGCCGGCAGGCAGATCACGCGTGGTCACTATGAGGCGGTCGCTGACATCGCCACGGGCTTCAGGCTCGGGGACCAGATCCGGATCCGGCGCAATATTTACACAGTCGTCGGACTGACACGACGCATGGTGTCGTCCAGCGGTGATCCCATGATCTTTATTCCCATCAAGGATGCCCAGCAGGCACAGTTCCTGAAGGATAACGACGCCATCCTTGAACAGCGCCGACGCACCGAACAGAACCCGGCGCTGAACCGACCCGGACAGCCGGACGTGCTGGATGCCGTGATTGCAACGCAGAGTGCAAACCCCTTTGTCAATTCCGTCCTCGTGCAGGTCAAACAGGGTTATTCACACGCCGAGGTCGCGGAATCCATCCGGCGCTGGAAACGACTGCAGGTCTACGACCGCTTGCAGATGGAGGAGATCCTGGTGGGCAAGCTCATTGCGACCTCTGCCAGGCAGATCGGCATGTTTCTGGCCATACTTGCTGTTGTCAGTGCTGCGATCGTGGCGTTCATTATCTACACCCTGACGATGGGCAAAATACGCGAGATCGCGGTGCTGAAGCTGATCGGAACACGCAACCGGACGATCGCCGGCATGATCCTGAAGCAGGCACTGGGACTTGGGCTCATTGGTTTCGTGGTCGGGAAGGTTTCGGCCACGTTCTGGGCACCCGTGTTTCCCAAATACGTCTTGCTTGAGCCGGGTGACGCACTCAGCGGCTTTGCCGTGGTGATGGTGATCTGCGCACTGGCCAGCGCCATCTCGATCTGGGCGGCGCTCAAGGTCGATCCCGCAGAAGCGATCGGAGGCTGATGTGCATACAGCCGGAATTCGCATCGAAGGACTGCGCAAGCGCTTTGGCTCGGGTGACACGGCCGTGGATGCCCTCAAGGACGTCAACATGGTGATCGCCCCCGGCGAAGTGGTGGGGCTGGTCGGCCCCTCCGGATCGGGCAAGAGCACACTGCTGAAATGTCTTGGCGCTGTGGTTGAGCCGAGCGCGGGGCGCATGACGATTGGTGATGAGCTGATCTATGACAATCGCTGGGCGATCAAGGATCTGCGGGCGTTGCGGCGCGACAAGATCGGTTTCATCTTCCAGGCGCCTTATCTGATCCCGTTTCTTGACGTGCTTGATAATGTAGCCTTGTTGCCCATGCTGGCAGGGTTGCCCAATGCGCTGGCCCGCCAACAAGCTCTCGAGCTGTTGCAGGCTCTGGATGTCGCGCATCGTGCCCGTGCCATGCCCTCGCAATTGTCTGGCGGGGAGCAGCAGCGCGTTTCAATTGCGCGGGCGCTGGTCAATCGCCCGCCTGTCATTCTGGCCGATGAGCCGACTGCCCCGCTTGACGGAGCACGCGCACTCGCCGTGATCCGGATACTGAACCAGATGGCACGCCAATACGAAGCGGCGATCATCGTCGTCACGCATGACGAAAAAATCATCCCGACGTTCAAGCGCATCTATCACATCCGGGACGGCAAAACCCAGGAAGAAGTTGGCGAAGGACGGGATTTCGAATGAAACACCTCAAACGACTACTGGTGGCTCTCGGACTGCCTCTTTTGTCGGCCTGTACGGTCGGTCCAGACGCCCTGCGCCCGGAACCGCCGGCCATTGCGCAATACACGGTCGGTGCAGTGCCAGCCCAAACAGCATCGTCAGGGTTCGCGTTTGGCGTCGCTCAGACATTCGACCCCGCCACCACGGTGCGCGCAGACTGGTGGCGCATGCTGGGGTCACCCAAACTGGATCGACTCATTGAGCTGGCGCTGGAGAAGAATCCTTCATTACTCGCTGCGCAGGCCACTTTGCGTCAGGCACAGGAAACCTATTCGGCCCGCGCAGGCTCGACGCTTTATCCGCAACTCGGCGCGAATCTGTCCGATCAGCGTCAGCAACTGAACGGTGCGATTCAGGGACAGCCGGACAACACCAACCTGTTCAGCCTTTACAACGCGTCGGTCAATGTCTCCTATAACTTTGATATTTTCGGTGGCAATCGTCGCGTGCTCGAGGCACTGGCATCGCGCGCCGAATATCAGCAGTATCAGCTCGCTGGCGCCCGCCTGACACTCGCCGCCAACGTGGCCACCAGTGCCATCACACAGGCAAAGCTGGCCGGTCAGATCCAGGCCAACGAGGTGAGTCTGAAGGCGCAGGAGGAGCAGCTGATTGTGGCCAACCACCGGTTGCGCCTGGGGCAAACATCCGAGGACGATGTGTTCGCCCTGCAAACCGAAATCGAGCAGACACGCGCAGGCATTCCGGTGCTGCGCACGCGGTGGGAGCAGTCTGTGCATCTGCTGGCCGTGCTGGTTGGGCAATCGCCCGGCCAGGCGGGTTTGCCCCACTTCACGCTTGAGGACTTCACCATACCCACCCATCTGCCCCTGGTCGTGCCGTCGGAGTTAGTGCGACGCCGCCCCGACATCCAGTCCTCAGAAGCGCTGATGCGGGCGACCAACGCCGAATATGGCGCCGCGCTCGCCAGGATGTACCCTCAACTGACGCTGAGCGGCAGCGCCGGTTCACTGGCACTCACCACCGGTACGTTGTTTGGCAGTGGAACGCTGTTCTGGCAAATACTGGGGCAACTGACCCAGCCTCTGTTTAATCCAGGGTTGCCCGCGGAAAGCCGTGCGGCCCTGGCAGCCTTTGAGGCCGCCGCATCAAATTATCAGGTGGTGGTACTGGAATCGTTGCGCAATGTCGCCGACGTCCTGCGTGCACTTGAAAACGATGCACAGACGCTCAATGCCCAATCCCGGGCCAACGCTGCGGCCAGTGCCCTGCTGCTGTCTGTGCAAAGGCAATACACCTATGGCACGGCCAGCTATCTGCAATTACTCATTGCACAGATGCAGGCACAAAGAACGCAGTTCGACCTGGTGGCCGCACAATCACAGCGCCTGTCTGACACGGTCGCGTTGTACCAGGCGATGGGTGGCGGCGTCCTGAATATCAGGGAGTAGGCGGGGACGCCTCAGTCTGGCAAATTGCCGGTTGCGCAAGTCGATCCGGATGGCCAGCGGTGTGCGCACTGACGGAAAGCAAACGGTTCGCTGTTGCAACACATGCAACGTCCTGCACACCAAATATGTTTAAACTGACTTAATCGAAGCAATCGTGTTTCCATACGTTACGCTCGCTTGACTTTGCCTACCAAGGGAAAACCATGACAACAGAATCGACACCCACCATCCTGAATTTGCCTATCGGGCTTTCGACCACCGGTTTGCGAGAGGAATTCGACAGCATCGGCAAGGTTCAGGTACCCGCAGACCACTACTGGGGCGCACAAACCCAGCGCAGCCTGATTCACTTCAACATCGGCCATGACAAGATGCCCAAAGAGGTCTACCACGCCTATGGCTTCGTCAAGAAAGCCGCAGCGGTGGTAAACACCAAGGCCGGGCGGCTGCCTGCCTGGAAGGGTCAACTGATCCAGCAAGTAGCCGACGAAGTCATCAGCGGCAAACTCGACGCCGAGTTCCCCTTGTACGTCTGGCAAACCGGCTCGGGTACGCAATCCAATATGAACGTGAACGAGGTCATTTCGAACCGGTGCATTCAGCTTGTGGGAGGTACCCTGGGAAGCCAGGAGCCGGTTCATCCCAATGACCACGTCAACATGGGCCAGTCGAGCAACGACACGTTCCCGACCGCCATGCATATTGCCGCCTACAAAATGGCGACTGAAAAGACGATCCCTGCCCTGAAACGGTTGCGTGACGCGCTTGATGCCAAATCAAAGCAATGGTCGACCATCGTCAAGATCGGCCGTACGCACCTTGAGGATGCGACCCCGCTGACCGTGGGACAAGAGTGGTCAGGCTACGTCGGTGCACTCGACGATGCGATCGCCGATGTGGACTACGCGACCCAGGGTCTGCTGCAGGTCGCGATGGGCGGCACGGCTGTCGGTACCGGCCTGAATTCACCGGTTGGCTTCGGCGACGCAGTGGCGGCTGAACTGACACAACTGACCGGCTTTGCCATCAAGACGGCCACCAACAAATTCACAGCCCAGGGCACGCTTGATCGCATGGTGCGCGCACACGCAGCATTAAAGTGTGCCGCCGTATCGCTGTACAAGATCGCCAACGACATGCGCTGGCTTGGCTCTGGCCCGCGCACGGGACTCATGGAGATGACCTTTCCCTCGAACGAGCCCGGTTCGTCGATCATGCCAGGAAAGGTCAACCCGACGCAGGCAGAGGCCATGCTCATGGTGTGCATCCAGATCATGGGTTCGGATGTCGCAGTTCAGATGGGAGGATCGGAGGGCAATTTCGAGCTTAATGCCTTCAGGCCCATCCTGATCAGCAACTATTTGCACTCTGCCCTGATCATGGCTGACATGTGCGATCACTTCCGTGAATTCATGGTCGAAGGCGCCGTCGTCAATGAGGCGCAGATCAAGTCGAATATCGAGCGCTCGGTCATGATGGTGACGGCGCTTTCGCCCGTGATCGGCTATGACAAGGCATCCGAAATTGCGCATTATGCAATCGACAACAATACAACCCTGAAACAAGCGGCATTGGCCAAGGGCGTCGACGAAGCGCTTTACGATCGGATTGTGGTGCCGATCAATATGACGCACCCTGGCTCCGCGGACGTGCCAGCCACCAAAGTCTGATGGGAGCAAGGCAATGAGCGCCCCCCCCAATAGTGAGCTTTCGGGTCAGCAGGCTCTGCGGCAGCAAGTCGGTGATCGCTTTTACGCAGACTGGAAAAGTAACGATCATCGCGCAAGGCGACTGGTCTCGGAGTTTATCGGCACGTCCGGGTTGACTTTTGTTTTGTCGGGTGGCGCAGCGATCCTGGCTGGCTATGGGGGCGCCACGCTTGCGCCCTACCAGTTTGCCTTCATTCTCTCAGCCGTTGCTGCGCTCTGGCTCGTGGCGGCCATTTTTTTCCTGGGCGATATTTCCTCGCACTTCAACCCGGCCATGACACTGGGTTTCGCACTGCGCGGCGATATTGGCATGCCCATGGCGTGCCTTTACATAGTCGTGCAACTGGTCGCCGCGGCAGCGGGCTCATGTGTCGCCGCCGCGCTGTTTGGCACCGGCGGGAATCTGGCGGCCACCGTCCCGCAACCGGGTATGCTTTACCAGGCGGTTGCGCTCGAGGCAATCCTGACCTTTGGCATGGTGTTGCTGGTACTCGGCATGACGAACGGCCCTAAACTCGATGGCAGTTCCGTTCCGCTTGCCGTGGGCGCCTATGTAATGGCCATGGGCACGATGGGCGGCCCCTTCGAAGGTGCGGCCTTTAATCCGGCCAGGGCGTTCGGACCGGACTTTGCCCGAGGCGATTTTTCGACTTATTGGGTGTATCCCTGCGGGTCGCTGATCGGTGTGCTCGCGGCCGTTGCCGTTGCGCGCTTTTTACGCGGGCCAGCTAAAGCGAGCGAAGCCAATGCGGCCATGGGAAATCCACTTGAGCGGTAATGATGAAGCGTGCGGGGGTGTCCGACACGGCTTGCGCTGCATGATCAATTCCTGGCCAATTATTTTCCCGGGAAGCGACTCGCAAGTATTGGAATGCCAAGTGTCATGTGAAACGGCATCGCGGTCGTGATGCCTGAATCGCATCACTTCCGAAATTCTTTTATAACGCTTCGCATCACCAGGTCGCGATAAATGCGCCGATGCAGCGATCGGGTGCGATGCTTGGACGGAACGCTATCCAATGACGTGTGCAGCGACGGTGCGGTCAGGTTGTAGTTGCCGTCGAGACGAAAATGTCCGTTCAGACTGCGCCAGAACAGATCGTAGTTCTCATTAAAACTCGGGGACTTGACCGATCCGAACGCGGTGGCGATTTGCTGGCGCACGCCGATACCGATGATCTGACTTACTCCCAGCGAGATCGCAAGCCCTTCCATTGCCGCGAAAAGCAAGAGCCGAGGAGCGCAATCGCCGCAAATCGCGGTTGCCGCTTTCATCTGTGGGGTCTTCAAGCGGATGCCCTGTACGCGCGTGATGACCATCACGGAAGGCTCATCGCTCTGCCAGAGCGTTCCCGGCGCCACGACGGCGCTCATGATGTAGAGCAACTCGGAACCCAGAATGAACTGTAAATTCAATTCACTTTCGAAGTCATACTGATTTGCCGTTCTGGCGATTATTCGGGGCCCCATCGGATCGTCATTGGCCGACCAGACGCACACTCCGCGGTCGATCGAATTACTGAGAAAATTCAGCCCCAGGCGTTCGCGCACCACGCTGTAGTGATGCGCAACAATGCGCGCACGCTCTGCAGTGGATAGATTACTGGCATAGGCCTTGCGCAGATGTTTCAGGAAAACGCCGGCGTTTTGTGTCTGCAACTCCGGACAATCAAGCACAGCTAAGGCACGCGCAAGGCGAACAGTGCAGGGAAAGAAGAACAGCAGCCGCATAACCGATTTTGCAATCAGTTCAAATGACTTGCCAGGCGAACGCCTCCCCCAGTCGACCGTCTGACAGGCAAACTGCATCTCTGCTCGCACAGCATTCGCCACCAGGGTGATCCAGCCCAAACCTTACCTTGCAAAAAAATTTAGCCAAGGCGCCACTGTATCGTATTTTTGATATTAATTCTGGAATCCGACTTCGCAGTGTGGCGTGTCCGGTCAGGGCAACGCCTTGATCGATTTGATGATTGAGTCGCTCCAGGCCTTGTATCCCTCCTGGTAGAAATGCTGGCCGTCCGAGGTCTTCCACTGGCCGGGCTTGGACATCTTGAGCGAATCGAGGTACGTGCAGGGCTTGACACGCGGGGACAGAAATTCGGCAACCTCTTTGACACGCGCATTCGTCTTGCCCGCCGGAAAGCCATCGGTCCCCCAGGACGGGCCCACCCAGATACAGTTCACATTCGTCTGCGTGAACTCGCGCGTCAGGGTCCAGACTTCCCTGGTCACCCAGTTTCTGTCGAAAGTATCCTTTTTGGCGTAGTTCGCCAGCGTGTCGCCCATCACCACGATCACCAGATCCGGCTTTTCATCTGTCACCAGTGTGCGCAGCGGCGTGGTCTTCGCGGCGCGGGAAATCAGTACCTTGGGTGGCGCGCGGTCAATGCGTTCGACGCCACCGCAACTGCCTTCGGTCACCTTCGACCAATCGCTCGGTGTGGTACCGCAAATCCCGATACTGTGAACGCGCGCACCTTGCGCAACCAACCCGTCGTGCAACGGACCGACGAGATAGGTTGGAGTCGCGAGATGACTCGCGCCGATCAGCAGAATGGTGAGGCCGGTTAACTGCACGAATTGATCCAGAAGAATTCAACGGGCGCCGTACACGCCACCCAGGGCAAAGAAGCGCCACTTCCGCCAAAGCCCGTCAGCACGGAGATCTGGTCTGTCAGGGAAAGGACAGGGGTTACAAAAAAGATGCCATACGCGAACGTCTTGCGCAGCACGGCGTGCTGCGCAATCACCGGATAGGCAAGCAGAACGAGTAAGGATCCCGCGAATGTCCAGCCTGCAACAGCCCAGTCCCAGCCCTTGGTGTAGAGCACAAAACCATAGCCCGCGACAAACACCAGCAGTTGTGGCCAGTTCCGGCTGAGGGGCTCGCGGAGCGCGTTTGCGGGCATTGTCATCCTGATTGGAGGTTGCCGCATTGTGCCGCGATCGTCTGCCTTAGACAATAGTCAAAAAAACACCTGCCAAAACGACAACGAATCAACACATCAGTGGCTGTGACCCGAGGCCAGTCAGTCGTGCACGGATCGACCCCTTCTTTTCAACCAGTCAGACGGCAAGCAGTCAGCCAGAGCCGCCACACTCGGGCATCACTCGCCGGCCGTTCAGTGGTCAGCGTGACTGTGCGGCAGCAGGCTCTCGCCGCCGGGTTCAAGCACGATGCCTTCGATCTGCGCAGCTGCGACCAGCCGTGAAACGAAGTCCCTGGCCGCCCTGTCGGCGAGCGCGGCGCCAAGCGCCTGCGCAATTTGCCCCTGCACCTGTTCAAATGGAAGCAGTCTGCCCTGAATCCGGCGATCGATCCGAACGATGTGCAGACCGAAGCGGGTTTCGATCAAACGTCCGATCAATCCCTGCTCCTGCGCACCGAAGGCCGCGCGTTCGAATTCAGGAACCGTATCGCCGCGCGAAATCTGCCCCAGACTGCCGCCGATTCGCGAAGAGGGACAATTCGAACACTCCGCTGCGAGCGCCTCGAACGAATCGGGTTCCAAACGCAAACGCTCAAGGACATCGCCTGCTTTTCGGCGCAGCAATTCCAGATCGACTGACGGGGTCACCTGAAAGAGGATGTGGCTGACCTCCACCAATTCGCCCACGGTGAACCGCGCAGTGTTTGCATCGTAGTGTCGACGGCACTCCTCGGCCGTTGCCTCGCGCACCGTGACGTTCCGGTCGAGCAACTCAGCGGTGGCCTGCTCCGGATTAGATACGTCGATGCCTTGATCAGCCGCCTCGTCAAGAACGATTTGCTGGATCGCAAGCACGCGCAGAGCCTCGTCCAATGGCCGCTCGGCCTGCGCATGATTGGCGATCTCGGCTTCGATCGCCGCGTCGGTCAATTCCTTTCCATTGATGCGGATAGCCATGACTCCCTCCTTTTAGCGCCGGCGAACCAGTTGCCACGGGCGACCGAGATAGGTGACAGAAGCGAACCCGCTCCATACATGCACCAACCGCGTGAACGGAAAGATCACGAACAGGGTCATGCCCATGAACATGTGCAGCTTGAAGATCGGTGATGCATTCTCCATATACGACGCTGCATCGCCCCGGAAGGTCATCACATGCTGCGCCCAGGTCATGAGCTGGACCATTTCCTCGCCGTCACGGTGCTGCAACGATACGAAGATCGTTGCCAGCCCCAATAACAGAGAGCAGAGAATCCACAGTAGCAACACCTTGTCACCCGTGCGGGTCACCGCCGAGATCCGGGCATTGGTAAAGCGGCGCTGTATCAATATGAGCAGTCCGATGAGGCAGATCGCTCCCATCACACCACCTGCGACGATCGCCACCATCTGCTTCAGAGAGTGCGTCACGCCGAGGGCATCCCAAACCCACACCGGGGTCAGCAGACCGACCAGGTGGCCGAAGAACAGGCCGAGAATTCCGATGTGAAAGAGGATGTTCCCCAGCCGCAGTTGCCCCTGATACAGCATCTGCGACGAGTCGCTCTTCCACGTGTACTGCTCTCGTTCAAACCGTGCCAGACTGCCGAGCAGAAAGATCGTCAGGGCGATGTACGGATAAATCCCGAATACGAACTGATTGAGGTTGTTCATGTTGCGCTCCCCTTGGGCTTCAGCAAGCGCGGGCGGGTGCGGGTGCACCCTGCCGCGATGATTTCGGATAGAACTGAATTGTTTGCGCGTCGGACGGTCGCAAAAGCGGCTCGACCCCATCGGCACCCGGCCCGAAAACCTCGAGCGCTTCGTCCATATCGCGCACTGGTGGCTCGATAAAGGGTTGGGGTTCCGTGGTGCAAAGCGCGCGGATCACCGTGAAAATGCACGCATAGGGGCTGGCGTTTGACTGCAATTTATCCCCAAGCACCGCCAGCACGTGAATCGCATCACCCAGTAAGGGCTGGACCTGATCCTGCGGCAGCTCCGACAGGAATTCGAGAAACAGCGGCACATAATCCGGCAACTCGGTCGTCACCAGATCAAAACCATGTTGCCGGTATTCAGCGAGCAGATCCACCATGGCCTGACCACGATCGCGGCTCTCGCCATGTATGTGCTCGAACAGGTGCAGGCTGTGCGAGGGCCTGCGATCGAACGTCGCCACATAGTTTTCCTGCAACTCGATCAGAGAATGCGCGGTCAGGTAATCCAGCAACGGATCGAGACGATCGCGCAGCGACTCGGCGTCGCGTGCCATCTGCCGGATCGCAGGAAGCTCCGCTAGCAGTTCTGGTTCGGGATAACACAACAAGGCGGATAGAAGTTTGAACTCTTGCATCAGAAGTCTCCGACCCGCGCAGCGCGCGGGCGTGGGGTGGTTTGGTGTCGGCGTGAGCGCATGACGTCAGAGTGACTCGACGCGCGCCTTGCGCGATTTGGGCATGTCAATGAAGATGTCGCTGCCGTGCTTCTTGCGCCCGAACAGCGTGCCTTCCGAAGTCCCGCCAGAACAACCGTTGCCAAAGGTAAACCCGCAACTGCCCTTCTCATTGAAGCTGTCCTCGGCCATTTCCTTGTGGCTGCTCGGCACGACAAAGCGATCCTCGTAGTTGGCGATCGCCATGATCTGGTACATGTCTTCCACAGTCGCGGCATCAAGCCCGACCTGGGCGAGCACCGCATCATCCGCCTGCTGGTGTACGACCTGCGCGCGCTTGTAGGCACGCATCGCAAGCAGTCGCTCCAGGGCGTGCAGCACGGGTTCTTCCTTGCCAGCGGTCAGCAGGTTCGCCAGGTAGCGTACGGGGATCCGCAGGCTCTTGACGTCCGGAATAATGCCATTCATGCCCATATGGCCTGCCTCGGCAGCCGACTGGATCGGCGAGAGCGGCGGGATGTACCAGACCATGGGAAGGGTCCGGTATTCCGGGTGCAAGGGGAAGGCGACCTTCCATTCGACGGCCATCTTGTAGACCGGCGAACGGCGGGCCGACTCAAGCCAGGCTTCGGGGATGCCCTGACGACGGGCCTCTTCGATGATGGCGGGGTCGTTCGGATCCAGGAAGAGATCGAGCTGGCTTTGATAGAGATCCTGCTCGCCGGCGACCGATGCAGCCGCCTCGATCTGATCCGCGTCATAGAGCAGCACGCCGAGATAGCGAATGCGGCCCACGCAGGTTTCGGAGCAGACCGTGGGCTGCCCGGCCTCAATACGCGGGTAGCAGAACGTGCACTTCTCCGCCTTGCCGCTTTGCCAGTTGTAATAAATCTTCTTGTAGGGGCAGCCCGACACGCACATCCGCCAGCCGCGGCACTTGTCCTGATCGACCAGAACAATGCCATCGTCTTCGCGCTTGTAGATCGATCCCGAAGGACAACTCGCCACGCACGCCGGGTTCAGGCAGTGTTCGCACAGCCGGGGCAGATACATCATGAAGGTGCTCTCGAAAGTCGAGTACATCTCCTTCTGAACACCCTCAAACAGCGCATCGCGACTGCGCGCAGCGAACTCGCCGCCCAGATCGTCTTCCCAGTTGGGACCCCACTCGATCTTGTCCATCTTCTTGCCGGTGATCACCGAAATCGGCCTGGCCGTGGGCGGTGTCTGTGACAATGGTGCGTTCTGCAAATGCTCGTAGTCGAAGGTAAACGGCTCGTAGTAGTCGTCGATCGACGGCAAATTGGGATTGGCAAAGATATTGGCGAGAATCCGCAGGCGACCGCCCTGGCGCGGCTCGAGCTTGCCGGCCGCGGTGCGCTCCCAGCCACCTTTCCACTTCTTCTGGTTTTCCCATTGCTTCGGGTAGCCAATGCCGGGCTTGGTTTCAACGTTGTTGAACCAGGCGTATTCGACGCCATCGCGGCTGGTCCAGACGTTCTTGCAAGTCACGGAACATGTGTGACAGCCAATGCACTTGTCCAGATTCAGCACCATGCCGATTTGTGCGCGGATTTTCATTTTGCGACCCCTTCCTCAACCAGCGGCCCTTCGAGCCAATCGACCTTCTTCATCTTGCGCAGGATCACGAACTCATCCCGATTGCTGCCCACCGTGCCGTAGTAGTTGAACCCCCAGGCCTGCTGAGCGTAGCCACCGATCATGTGGGTTGGCTTAAGCACCGCACGTGTGACCGAATTGTGTATTCCGCCGCGCTTGCCGCTCATTTCGGCGCCCGGCACGTTCACGATCTTCTCCTGTGCGTGGTACATCAGGCACATCCCTGCGGGAACGCGCTGGCTGACCACCAGGCGCGCCGTCAGCGTACCGTTCACGTTGAAGACCTCGACCCAGTCGTTGTCGGACAAGCCGGCCTGTTTGGCCTCGGCTTCCGAAACCCACACGTGCGGGCCGCCACGACTGAGCGTGAGCATGCGCAGATTGTCCGAGTAGGTGGAGTGAATCCCCCACTTCTGGTGCGGCGTAATAAAGTTCAGCACCAGTTCTTTCTCGCCGTTGGGCTTGGATCCGAGCATCGGCGCAACCGTCTTGGTGTCGATGGCCGGTTTGTACACGCAGGAGCCTTCGCCAAAGTCCAGCATCCAGCGATGATCCTGGTAAAACTGCTGCCGGCCCGTGAGCGTGCGCCACGGAATCAACTCGTGCACGTTGGTATAACCAGCGTTGTAGCTGACCTCTTCGCTTTCCAGACCCGACCAGGTCGGCGCGGAGATGATCTTGCGCGGCTGCGCCTGCACATCGCGAAAGCGGATCTTGTCGTGTTCGCGACCCACGGCAAGGTGCGAGTGATCGCGGCCGGTGATCTTGGACAGAGCCTCCCAGGCTTTCACCGAGACGTGACCGTTGGTTTCAGGCGCGAAGGTCAGGATCATCTCGGCGGCATCGATTGCCGTCTCGATCTTCGGACGCCCCTGGCTGACACCCGGCTCGGTGACTGTCTTGGTCAGTCCGGCGAGTTCGTGCACTTCGTGCTCGGTATTCCAGTTGATCCCCTTGCCGCCGTTGCCGAGTTTGTCGAGCAACGGGCCGACCGAGGTGAACTTGCGATAGATATCGTTGTAGTTACGCTCGACCACGACCATGTTCGGCGCAGTCTTGCCCGGGATGAGGTCGCACTCGCCGTGCTTCCAGTCCTTGGGCTCGAACGGCTGGCCAAGTTCACCCGGGGTATCGTGCATGAGCGGCTGAAGGACGATGTCCTTGCGGGTCCCCAGGTAGGGGCCGCCGATTTCGGTGAACTTTTCGGCAAGCAGCTTGTAGATTTCCCAATCTGTCTTGCTTTCCCACAGCGGTTGCACCGCCTCCGAGAGCGGATGGATGAAGGGGTGCATGTCGGACGTGTTGAGATCATCCTTTTCGTACCAGGTGGCCGTCGGCAGAACAATATCGCCATACAGACAGGTGGTGCTCATGCGGAAGTCGAGCACGGTCAGCAGATCAAGTTTGCCCTCAGCGCCCTCTTCCTGGAAGTTGACTTCGCTTGGACGCACCGATTGGGTTGCATCGTCAAACACGGCATTCTGCGTTCCAAGCAGGTACTTGAGGAAGTATTCGTGGCCCTTGCCGCTCGAGCCCAGGATATTCGAGCGCCAGACAAACATGTTGCGCGGGAAGTTCGCGGGATTGTCAGGATCCTCGCAAGACATCTTGAGGGCACCTTGCTTGAGCATCTCGGTTGCGTAGGCAACCGGATCCTTGCCAGCCGCGGCCGCGGCGTCGACGACGTCCAGCGGGTTGGTCTGCAATTGCGGCGCCGACGGCAGCCATCCCATGCGCTCGGATTTGGCATTCAGGTCGAGCATGCTCATGCCGTTGTATTTCGCCGGATCGGCGGTCGGGGCAAGAATCTCGTCCACGTGAAGCTTTTCGTGCCGCCACTGACTGGTGTGGTTGTAGAAAAAGCTCGTGCCGTTCATCTGACGCGGCGGACGCGACCAGTCAAGCCCGAACGCCAGCGGGGCCCAGCCAAACTGGGGCCGCAGCTTTTCCTGACCAACGTAGTGTGCCCAGCCACCGCCGCTCTGACCCACGCATCCGCACATCATCAACAGGTTGATAATGCCGCGGTAGGTCATGTCCATGTGATACCAGTGGTTGAGGGCGGCACCCACGATCACCATCGACTTTCCGTGCGTGTCGTGCGCGTTCTGCGCAAACTCGCGGGCAACCTGAATCACCAGGTTGCGCGGCACGGTCGTGTGCTTCTCCTGCCAGGCCGGCGTGTAGGGCACATCGTCATCAAAGCTTGCGGCGACGTTGCCCCCGCCAATTCCGCGGTCAATGCCGTAATTCGCCATCTGCAGGTCGTAGACGGTTGTCACCAGCACTTCGCTGCCATCCGCCAGACGCACACGCCTGACCGGTACGTTGCGCACCAGCAAGTCGTCCTTTTCGCCGCCAAAGTAGGGGAACGAAACGCCCGCGACTTCACCGTTCTGATCAAGCAGGGTCAGTTGGGCCTCGACTTCGCGCCCCGTCTTTGCGTCTTTTTTCTCCAGATTCCAGCGTCCGACCTGTGCGCCGTCATTGACCTTGCCCTCGCCCCAGCGCAGACCGATCGCGCCGTTCGGCACAACGAGTTCGCCGGTCTTCGAATCGATCAGCAGGGTTTTCCATTCTGGGTTGTTCGCCTCGCCGTGGTTGCCGGCAAGATGCGATGCGCGCAGGAATTGATCCGGCAGCAGTCGACCGCCCTGCTCGCGCAGCATCACGAGCATCGGCATGTCGGTGTACTGGCGGGCATAGTCCGCAAAGTAGTCGGATTTGCCCGACAGATGAAACTCTTTAAGGATCACGTGACCCATCGCCATGGCGAGGGCGGCGTCGGTTCCCTGCTTTGGCGCCAGCCAGATATCGCCGAATTTCACCATTTCGCCAAAATCGCTCGAAACGGCGACGGTCTTCGTGCCTTTGTAGCGAACCTCGGTGTAAAAGTGGGCGTCCGGGGTTCGGGTTTGCGGAACGTTTGATCCCCACACCATCAGGTAGGTCGAGTTGTACCAATCAGCAGACTCGGGAACGTCCGTCTGCTCGCCCCAGATCTGCGGGCTCGCGGGCGGCAGATCGCAGTACCAGTCGTAAAAGCTCAGGCAGGCACCGCCCAACAGGCTGACATAGCGCGATCCGGCCGCATACGACACCATGGACATCGCCGGGATGGGCGAAAAGCCGATAATGCGATCGGGACCAAACTTGCGAATCGTCAGCGCGTTGGCAGCTGCGATGATCTCGGTCACGGTATCCCAGTCGGCACGTACAAAGCCGCCGAGGCCGCGTACGCTTTTATAGCGGCGCGCGCGCTCAGGGTTCTGGCTGATGTATTCCCACGCTTCGATCGGCCCCATGGTTTTGCGGGCATCGCGCCACATTTCCATCAACCGGCCACGCACCATCGGGTGCTTGACGCGCTGTGCCGAATAAACGTACCAGCTGTAGGATGCGCCGCGCGGACAGCCGCGGGGTTCGTGGTTTGGCAGATCCGGGCGCGTGCGCGGATAGTCTGTCTGCTGGGTTTCCCAGGTGATCAGGCCATTCTTGACATACACCTTCCACGAGCAAGAGCCTGTGCAATTCACGCCATGCGTGGACCGCACGACCTTGTCGTGCTGCCAGCGCTGACGGTAGGCGTCTTCCCAGGTACGGTCTTCCTCAACGACGGCACCGTGGTCACCGGAAAAGGTTTCCTTGGTGCGGGACATGAACCGCAGACGATCTAAAAAGTGACTCATATAAATTCTCCGAAATCAGCACGGCATGGGTGCGTTGCGCCGTGAATACCAGACCCAGGTAATTGCCAGGCAGCTCAGGTAAAAGGCGATGAAACACCACAGCGCCATGTGGGGGGTGCCGGTCAAATCAATGGCCGTACCGAAACTCTTGGGAATGAAAAAGCCACCGTAGGCGCCGATCGCACCCGAAAATCCGAGCACGGCAGCGGCCTCTTTGCCGCCGTCGAGCTGGGCTTGACGCTGTGAAGCGGGATCCTTGGCAGCGGCCTGCTGGCGCTCGTTGAGGAAGATGACCGGAATCATCCGGAAGGTCGAACCGTTGCCGATGCCCGTCAGCGCAAACAGGATGATGAAAAGCGTGAGAAAGCCCTCAAAACTTCCGCCCACGCCGCCGCGCGGCAGAAAATACAGCACACCGCCCACGGCGATCGCCATGCCAAGGAAAGTCCAGAAGGTGACGCGCGCGCCGCCCATCTTGTCCGATACCCAGCCGCCGACCGGCCTGACCAGCGCGCCCACCAGCGGACCGAGGAACGCATACTTGGTCGGATTGATGTCCGGAAACTGCGACTGCGTCAGCAAGGGCAACCCAGCCGAAAAACCGATGAACGAGCCGAAGGTGCCCAGGTAGAGCCAGCACATCAGCCAGTTATGTTTGCGCTTGAAGATCACCGCCTGGTCAGAAAACGACGCCTTGGCCTCGGCGATATCGTTCATGCCAAACCAGGCGGCGATTGACGCCAGCGCGATGAAGGGAACCCACACGAAGCCGGCGTTTTGCAGCCAGATCGTCTGCGTCTTGCCCGCCGCAACGTAATCATGTCCGTCCCCACCGAGTGCACCGAACACGGCCAGGGAAATCACGATCGGCGACACGAACTGTACGACCGACACGCCCAGGTTGCCGATGCCGGCGTTCAAGCCTGTCGCCAGACCCTTGCGCGCTTTGGGAAAGAAAAAGCTGATGTTGGCCATCGAGGAGCTGAAGTTTCCGCCGCCAAAGCCGCACAGCAGCGCCAGCACCAGCAAGGTCGGGTAACTTGTCGTGGGGTCGCGCAGGGCGAACCCCATGCCAAGCGCCGGAATCAGCAGGCTCGCCGTCGAAATGGCCGTCCAGCGACGCCCGCCGAAGATGGGCACCAGGAACGAATAGAAAATCCGCAGCGTTGCACCGGACAGCGCGGGCAGCGCCGTCAGCCAGAACATCTGATTCTTGGTGAAGCTGAAGCCCGCTTTGTTCAGGTTCACGACGACCACTGACCAGAGCATCCAGACGATGAATGCGAGCATCAGCGCCGGGATCGAAATCCACAGATTGCGGTTGGCGATCCGCTCGCCTTTTTCCTTCCAGAAAGCGGCGTTTTCCGGTTCCCAGCGGGAGATTACATAACTTGAGGCCATCGTTGGCTCCGGTGTTTGCCGTGGCACGGTCGCGGGGTGCGATCCGTGCCTTGCGGCGAGTTGGGTTTGGGTTGCGTGCGTTCGGCTCTGGGGTCAGCGGGTGGCAGGAGCCGGTGCACCGACCGCAGCCTTTTTGGCAGACCCCGCCGCGAAATGCTCCTTGCGGAAACTGAAGTGCATCCAGACCAGCGAGACGCACACTGTGCCGTACATCAGCATGAAACTGGAGGAACGCACACCGGTGAGGTCAACGAGCGCGCCGAACATAATGGGCAGCACGAATCCACCGAGGCCACCCGCGAGGCCAACCACGCCCGACACTGCACCGATGTTGGCGCCGAAGTCGTCAGAGATAAATTTGAAGACCGAGGCCTTGCCAATCGCCATGGCGATCCCGACCACGAACAGAATCACCGTAAAGAAGGTTGGCGACAGCCCGAGCGAGAAGTCGCGTGGCCCCGTCACGGTCTGAACGGTGAAGCTGGTCTGCGGATAGCTGAGCCAGAAGAAGGCCACCCAACACACCCACATCACCCACCAGGTGGTCTGGTAGGCACCGTATTTATCGGAAATCCAGCCGCCGACAGCACGCAAGACGCCGCCCGGCAGCGAGAAGCACGCAGCCAGCAGGGCGGCAGTCTGCATGTTGAACCCATATTCTCCGACGTAGTATTTCGTCATCCATAACGCGAGTGCCACATACCCGCCAAAAACCACCGAGTAATACTGGCAATAGCGCCAGACTCTTGGGTCACGCAGCATCTTGAGTTGATCGGCAAGCGACACGCTGCCGGGGACGTTGTGCTTCGGATCGGTGGCGGAAAACATCCAGAACAGGAGCGCAGTCACCAGCATCGCGACTGAGTAGACTTGTGGAACGATGGTCCAGGCACCACCTGCGGCGACGATGAGGGCCGGCGCAACGAACTTGGTCAGGGCCGAACCGGAATTGCCGGCGCCGAACACCCCCATGGCCAGACCCTGGCGGCTTTTGGGAAACCAGCGGGCAACGTAGGGGGTGCCAACGGAGAACGACCCACCCGCCAGACCTACGAACAGGCCGATCACCAGGAACTGCCAGAACTCGGTCGCGTAGGACATCATCCAGATTGGCACGACCGTACACAGCATCAGCACAAAAAACACAATCCGGCCACCAAAACGATCGGTCCAGAAGCCGAGCGGCACGCGGATCAGCGAACCGGACAGCACAGGCATCGCTGCCAGCAGGCCAAACTCAGTCTCATTCAGATTCAGTTGCTTCTTGATCGGAATCCCGATCACGGCAAACATCATCCAGACTGCGAAGCAGATCGTGAACGCGAACGTGCTGGAGGTGAGCACCATGACGGGTTTGCGCAGTTTCGGGTCCATGATGGACGGCTCCTCGTACACACTTGTTTTGGTATGAGAAAGGCTACGCGCGCAATCGGTCGCCGCCCATACGTCAGTCGCGCAGGTTGGCCGAGGCAATCGACCTAGGCGGATCTACTCCTTTAGTAGGGGATCCCTACGCCACGCCAGTGGCACGGCGAGGCGTGCCAACCGGGACGGGGTCAGCATCCTGTTCCGACGAACAGGTCGAGTCGCTGGTTTTTACCGAGAATATTTGCCGAAAAACCCGATGCTGCGATGCATCATCCGCAATCAGTCACCAGTCTCAATAACCTTGCGCACTGCCGAGCCATTGCCGCCCAGGCGCCCGCGTCTTGGCAAAATTCAACGGATGCAGATCACCCGCCGGAACAACGGACGACCCGTCAGCGTTCGCCTACTCCTAAAGAACTAAGGGAGTCCTCTCCGTTCGCATCGTGGCAAAATAAGCCGGAACAGTAGACAATAGACTGTATGAAAAACGCCCTCTCGCCCCTGATTGACCGGTTCGGCCGAAAGATTGAGTATCTGCGCCTGAGCGTAACGGATCGTTGCGACCTGCGTTGCAGCTATTGCCTGCCCAAAAGCTTCAAGGGTTACCAGGAACCGAAAGACTGGCTCACCTTCGATGAAATCGAACGCGTCATCGGTTTGTTCGCCCGACTGGGGACATCGCGCGTGCGCCTGACAGGTGGCGAACCCCTGCTCAGGCGGAATCTGCCCGCCCTTGCCGCGCGGCTCTCCGTCCTGCCCGGGATAACCGATCTTTCCCTCTCGACCAACGGAACGCAACTACCCAAGCATGCGCAGGCATTGCGCGCTGCCGGGGTTCGACGCCTGAACATCAGTCTGGATACTCTCTCGCGCGAATGCATGACCCAGATCACCGGGCGCGATTCGCTCGATGACGTCATGGCCGGCCTTGCCGCGGCTCAGGAAGCGGGCTTTTCTCCCATCAAGCTCAACATGGTCGTCATGCCTGCGGTCAACGCGGGTGAGGTCGAGGCCATGACCGAATTCTGTATCGAGCGCGGGTTTATCCTGCGCCTGATTGAAACCATGCCCGTGGGCGCAACAGGCCTTGCCGCGGGTTACGCCCCGCTCGGGCCGATCGTTGACGAGTTACGCGCACGCTTTAACCTGATTCCCGAAATCAAGCAGCTCGGTGGCGGTCCAGCCCGGTACTGGCGTACCGCTGACGGCCGCGGACAAATCGGGGTCATCACACCGATCAGCCAGCACTTCTGCGCCACATGTAACCGCGTGCGTCTGTCGGTCGACGGCACGCTGTATCTCTGTCTGGGACAGGAAGAAAAGGTCGAGCTGCGGCCACTCCTGCGCGGCGGTGCCAGTGATGACGAGCTTATTGCCGCGCTGCGCGGCGCCATTGAGCTCAAGCCCGAACGTCATGAGTTTCGCGAAGCGCCCACCAAAATTGTGCGCTTCATGTCACAGACGGGCGGCTGAACCGGTGGCTCGTCATGCCCAGCCATGACCTCGAGAAATTCATCGCCGGATTCGAACGTTTCCAGCAGCAATACTACGGTGAGGACAACAGCCGCATCGAGGAACTTGCACAGGGGCAACACCCGACATCGCTGTTGATCGGCTGCAGTGATTCGCGTGTGGATCCGGGCTTGCTGATGGGCGCGGAGCCCGGCGATGTTTTCGTATCCCGGAATATCGCCAATATGGTTCCGCCGTGCGAAATCTGTCAGGGCACGCACCATGGCGTCAGCGCCGCGATCCAGTTCGCCGTGGAACAACTCAAAGTCGAACGCATCATCGTGCTCGGGCACGCGCGCTGCGGCGGAATCCGGGCGCTGATGCGTGGCGTACCCACGAGCGACAGCCCTTTCGACTTCGTCAGCGCCTGGGTCGGCATCGGTGCCGCAGCGAAGCGCAGTACGCTGTCCGCCTTTGGTCATGCTTCTTTTGAAGTCCAGTGCCGGGTCTGCGAGCAGTCTTCCATCCTGAACTCCCTGAACAATCTCATGACCTACCCGTGGGTTCGCGAAGCAATCGATCAGGGAAAGCTGTCGATTCACGGGTGGTATTTCGACCTTGACCGAGGTGAATTGCTTGCATACTCAAAACGCACCGGAGCCTTCCTGCCCATGGTGAGCGCGCTTGAGCGCTCACCGGCGAACCCGGAGAGCGCATCCGGGGTCGAGACCTGAATCCATGAAAGCCGACGCGAAATACCGCGCTGACGGGGCTACAACGCGCCGTGTGCCCAAAGCGCTCCGGGCCCGGGACCGGCTCTTGCCCATTGGCCGAAACTACAAACTGGGCGTGCGACTGGTGTCTGTAACGATTGTCGGACTGGTCTTTGGTTTGACGATGGTGATGGGTACGTTATGGTTGTCCTGGGCGCTCGAAGGGGCCGCTGCCGCGATCAATGACACCGGAAGCTTGCGGGTGCAATCGGTGCGCCTGGGGTTGACCGTCAATCAGCCGGTCATCGACCCGCGCCCGCTGGAACAACAGGTTCGAGCGCTGAATCAGACTCTCGACAACCTGCGGCGCGGCGACCCGCAGCGTCCACTTCGGCTGCCGTCCGGCACCGCTGTGCAGGAGCAGTTCGAACGCGTCGCGACTCTGTGGACCGATTCGCTGCAAACGACGCTGACCATGATCCTGAACCAGCCATCGCGGTCCGTCGAAGCCTCTGCCGCCTACCTGAGCGTATTGCCCAACTTCGTGCGCGAGGCCGACCGACTCGTCGGATTGATCGAAGCCGAAAACGCACGGGACACCGCCTATCTGCGCGCCTCTCAACTCGCCCTGATCGTGCTCATGCTGGCCGGTTGCGTTGCGCTCATCTACTTGTTGTACGGGTGGGTCATCCGTCCGGTCGAAGCGTTGCGTAACGGAATCGCCCGGATGACGACCGGGAATTTCGACGTCGCTGTGCCCGTCGAAGGACGCGACGAATTCGGCGAACTGGCCGCTGGCTTCAACGATATGGCCGCGCAACTCAAGGAACTCTACGGCAACCTTGAGGCGCGAGTACAACAGAAGACGCTCCTGCTTGCCCAGCGCAACCGTGCGCTGTCCACGCTCTACGAGTTCGCGGCCTACCTGAGCCAGCCCGGGGAGCTTGAAGATCGCTGCAAAGGCTTCCTGTCACGGCTGATTGAACACTTCGGGGCAGACGGCGGCACCGTGCGCATTCTTGATCCTCGTCTGAACAATCTGCACCTGACAGTGCATCAGGGATTATCCCCAGAGTTCGTTCAGCAGGAACAATGTGTGCACGCGGGAGACTGCCTTTGCTCCGAGGCCCTTCAGCAGGGCGAAGTCAGGCTGCACGACTTCCGTAAACTCACGCCCGAGTTCCGTTACCTTTGCCACCAGGAAGGCTTCAACTCAATCGCAATCGCCCAGATCAGCAACGGCGGTCAGACGATGGGCAGCTACACCCTGCACTTCAAGACGCCGCATGCGTTCTCGACGGGCGACCGGCGCTTGTTCGACTCGGTTGGCCAGCACCTGGGGGTGGCCATTGAAAACCAGCGCCTGCTCGCCCGCACGCGCGAACTTGCCATCGCCGAGGAGCGTAATCTGGTTGCGCAGGGTCTGCACGACTCGATTGCGCAGGGTCTCAACTTCCTGAAACTACAGGTCCAGATGCTGGAAGACTCACTGGAGCGGGACGCGCGCGACGAGGTGCGGGAAGTGATCCAGATGATCGAAGCGGGGCTTCGGGAAAGCTATGACGATGTGCGCGAACTGCTGATGAACTTCCGCACCAAACTCGATGAAGGCGAACTCCTCGACGCCCTGAACAATTCCGCCGAGCGCTTTCGCCGGCAAACCGGCATCGGGGTCAGCGTCGATGTCGACACCCGCGCAAGCGGTGCTCCGCTGCCTGCCGAGCAACAGCTGCAACTGCTCTTCATTGTGCAGGAGGCGCTGTCGAACATCCGCAAGCACGCACACGCGCAACACGTTCATATCACCGTCGAAAACGCCGACGATTTCAAGCTGTCGGTCACCGATGACGGTTGCGGATTCAACGTCTCCGAGAGCCAGGCGCGCAAGGAAACCCATGTCGGTCTGAAGATCATGCATGAGCGCGCGGCCCGCCTGGGAGCGCGTCTTACGGTTGACTCGACACCCGGGCTTGGCACGCGAATTGCACTCCACCTCGAACAAACCGCCCGAGCCACCGCCTGACGCCCCCCGATGACATCACCCATACGCATTCTTCTCGTCGACGATCACTCGCTGTTTCGCAGTGGCATCCGGCTGTTGCTGCAACGCCACCCGGATTTCGAGGTGATCGGCGAAGCAGCCGACGGCGTCGATGGCGTCAAACGCGCGCGCGAGCTCAAACCGGACATCGTGCTGCTGGATCTGCATATGCCAGGACTCTCGGGGCTCGAAGCGATCCAGCTGATCCTTCAGGACACCCCTGCATGTCAGGTTGTCCTGCTCACCGTATCGGAGGACGCCGAGGACCTGGCGGTCGCGCTCCGAAATGGCGCTGCGGGATACCTGCTGAAAAACATCGACGCCGACTATTTGCTCAACGCATTGCGACGCGCCTTTGCCGGCGACTCCGTGATCTCGGAGGCGATGACCGCCAAGCTCGTCGCCAGATTCCGCAACCCGGTGCCCGTTCGCGCGAGCGATGCAGATAAACTCACGCCCCGGGAGCGGGAAATACTGGTTGAACTCGCCGCTGGCCTTGCCAACAAGGAAATTGCCCGCAAACTTGACCTGGCCGAAAGCACTGTCAAAATTCACCTCCAGAGCATTCTGAAGAAACTTGGCGTACACAACCGGGTTCAGGCCGCAATCTACGCGGTCGAACACGGAATTTCCGCAACCTGATTCCGCGACCGTAACCGACATGAATTTGCAACGACCAATGCTCGATTTCGACGACGCGCGGGCAAAGCTTCTTGGCGCAGCCCGAGCACCCACCCGCACTGAATCCCTGCCGCTGCTGCACGCCAGCGGGCTGATCCTTGCCCGCCCGGTCATCTCGCCGATCAACGTCCCCGGCTTCGACAATTCCGCGATGGACGGCTACGCGCTGGCGATCGAAGACTTCTCGGCACTGCCGCACTCCTATCCGGTCACGCAGCGAATTGCCGCGGGTCAAACCGGCACTGTTCTCGGCTCCGGCACCGCTGCGCGCATTTTCACCGGTGCGCCAGTACCCCCGGGAAGTCACGCAGTCGTTCCGCAAGAACATACCGAGCTTGAGGACGGTCGGATTCGCGTCACGCATCCGATCACCGCTGGACAGCACATTCGCCTCAAGGGCGAAGACATCGCCGCCGACTCCGCCGTGCTCGCACCGGGGCTGCGGCTGGGTCCACAGCACCTGGCGCTTGCCGCCTCAGTCGGGGTCGACCGACTCGAGGTGTTTCGCCGCGTTCATGTCGGCGTACTGTTCACCGGAGACGAACTGACCGAACCGGGCAATCCTCTGGCACCGGGAGCAATCTACAACAGCAATCGCTATGCGATCGTCTCGCTGCTGCATCGCATGGGCTGCGTGGTGGCCGATTACGGCATCGTGCGCGACTCCGCAAGCGCAACACGTGAAGCACTGGCACGCGCGGCGGCCGAGAACGACGTCATCATCACCTGTGGAGGCGTGTCGGTTGGCGAGGAAGACCATGTCAAGGCCGCCGTACAGAGTCTTGGCCAACTGGATTTGTGGCAAATCTCCATGAAACCAGGCAAACCGCTGGCTTATGGCCGCGTGGGCGACGCCGATTTCATTGGTCTGCCTGGCAACCCGGTCAGCGCCTTTGTCACGTTCCTGCTGCTCGCGCGACCCTTCCTGCAACGGCGCATGGGTATGCCCGATGCCGGCCTGTTCGCGATCGATGCAGTCGCCGGGTTTGACGTGCCGCGTCCGGACCGGCGCAGGGAGTTCATGCGGGTGCGCTTCGACCCGGCTTCAACGCCGCCGACGCTGCAACTCTGGCCCAACCAGAGTTCCGGGGTCATGAGCAGCATGGCATGGGCCGACGGTCTGGTGGATGTTCCGGCATCGACCACGATTCGGGCGGGCGATACGGTTCGCTACATTCCCCTTTCCGCACTGATGGACTGATGAACATGCGGATTCAGATACTCTACTTTGCGCAACTGCGTGAACGCTTCGGCCAGACCGGCGAATCGCTGGATCTGCCCGCCGATGTTCTCACGGTGGCCGACCTGATCGCACACCTGGCTGCCCGGGGCGGGGTCTGGCAGGAAGAGCTCGCCAAGGGCGCCGCGCTGCGCATCGCGTTGAACCAGGAAATGGTCACGGAGAACACCGCACTGACCGACGGGGCTGAAGTGGCCGTTTTCCGCCCTGTCACCGGAGGCTAGATGAGCAGCCACCTCACCAGGATTTCTGTCGATGTCCGCAATGACGACTTCGATCTCGGCGGCGAGCACCGCAGCCTGACCGATGGCGACCGCGCAATCGGTGCAGTCACCGCATTTGTCGGCCAGGTGCGCGACCTGAATCTGGCCGATGACGTGGTTGCGCTTGAGCTTGAACACTATCCGGGCATGACGGAAAAATCGCTGGCTCGCATCGCCGATATGGCCGCCGGGCGCTGGCCGCTGCAGGCGATTCGGATTGTGCATCGCATCGGCAAAATGTTTCCCGGCGACAATATCGTGCTGGTGCTCACTGCCAGCGCGCACCGGCATGCCGCCTATGAATCCAATATGTTCATCATGGACTATCTGAAGACCGAAGCGCCGTTCTGGAAAAAAGAGTGGACACCCGACGGTCCCCGTTGGATCGAGGCGCGGACGCACGACGCCAGCGCCGCGATGCGATGGTCAGATCTGCCGCTCAAGGCAACAGGCGACAATTGATCCCAAGTTGAACCAATGCAAAACAATCCGAAACCGCTGCAATCCGCCGACGACACACGCGACAGCCGCGAACCGGCGGCACAGTCCGCGTTCGCCTACGACGCCCTGATCCTCGCCGGTGGCAAGGGAAGCCGAATGGCCGGCCGGGACAAGGGATGGATCATGTGGCGGGGCTTGCCGCTCGTGGAGCACGTGCTCGAACGCCTAGCCAGACAGCAAACTGCGCCGCAGCGCACTCTCATCAGCGCCAACCGCAATCTTGATGCATACCGCCAGACGGGTCACATCGTGGTCGCCGATGAGCGTGCCGGCTTTCCCGGACCGCTGGCGGGTATCGAGGCCGGGCTGATGCGATGCAAGCGCAATTGGGTGCTGGTCGTGCCCTGCGACACGCCCATGCTGCCCGCGGATCTGCTGGCCCGGCTCTGCGCCGCCGCAACCGCCCGGGAAGGACTACTGGCTGCCTATGCAACCACCGAGGACGGCCCCCAACCCTTGTGCTGTTTACTGCACCCGTCGGTCAGCGGATCACTCTCGAAATTTCTCGATACGGGGCATGGGTCGGTGCAAGCCTGGCTCGATCAGTTGGGTGCCGTTGCGGTCGCCTTCGACGACGCGTCTGCGTTCAGCAATTTCAACAGCATGGATATGTTTGACACGCCGCGGGAGCCGCGATGAGCCAGGAACTCACACACTTCGACGCCTCAGGCCAGGCACACATGGTTGACGTGGCTGCCAAGGCCGAAACGCATCGGCGCGCGGTGGCTTGCGGGCGGATCAACATGCAACCGGCCACCTTCGGAAAGCTTGCGGGCGGATCCGCGGCCAAGGGCGATGTGCTCGGGGTTGCGAGGCTCGCGGGCATCATGGCTTCCAAGCAAACCGGATCGCTCATTCCCCTTTGCCATCCAATACCGCTGACGCGCGTCAGCGTCGACTTCGAGCTGAATGCATCGGCGTCGTCGGTTGCCTGCACTGCGACGGCGGAGACGGTAGGACGCACGGGCGTCGAGATGGAAGCCCTGACCGCTGCCAGCGTGGCCCTGCTGACCATTTACGACATGCTCAAGGCGGTCGATCGCGGCATGGTGATCGACGGCGTGCGTCTGCTGGAAAAGCACGGCGGGAAGTCCGGATCCTGGGTGCCTGCCACGTAGGCCAAGGCATCTGGCGTCCTGGCGAGGTCGCCTCAGACTGCCCGATCCCGGTGGTCGGCTCGCATCGAATCGGGGCGATAGCGCCGTCCATGCTCTATATTTTGCCGAGCAACACGCTGGTTTGCGCACACTGGGTGCGCGCGTCCTCATGCTCGGGGTTGAGCCCGATCGCCGTATTGAAAGCGGCCAGCGCAGCGTCATAGCGCTGCATTTTCCGCAGGGCAACGCCCATGTTCACGTAGGCATCGACGAAATCGTCCTTGATTTCAATCGCCTTACTGTAGGACGATATTTCCTCTTCATAGCGACCCAACGAACCAAGCGTAATCCCCCGGGCGTAATGGAGCGCGGGGTTCAACGGGGAAATAATCAGGGCACGATCAATGAGTTCGAGTGCGATGTCGAAGCGACCTGCCAGTTGATTGAAATGGCTTGCCTGGTAGGCCACATTAACGGCCTCGGGCAGTAGCGCACTTGCCTCAACCATCAGCACCGCAGCGGCGGGGATATCACCCTGCTCCGCCGCAACGTGCGCCAGTCCTTCGCAAACCAGACCACGGTCGGCGCCAAGCGCCTGCGCATTTTCCAGTTGTTGACGCGCATCAGCAAGCCGCCCCTCGCGCAACGACGTTTGCGCTTCTGCCAGTAATGCGCGGATCGCCTTGTCTTTCATCTTTTCCCCTCCGGACGTTCGACGCTTGAAGGCACATTTAACACCGGAGTACAGGCTACCACCCTAACGCCGCAGCCTTACCCACGACCCTGCCGTCATCCTGCGCGGCCATGGCGGACGGATCAAAGCCGTTCCCGCCGGCACCCGATGAGTTCGCTTGCGTGGTCTTTGGGACGGAGATCGGCGGGGTACGACTCGAATCCGGTCCATCAAACGGCTCACTCAGGTCGGACACCATGCGCGTAAGCCGTTCCTCGTCAAGAATCTGTACCCGGGCGCCGTTGACCGAAATAAGACCCTCTGCCGAAAGGTGCTGGAGAGACCGCGACAGCGTTTCCGGCTTTAACCCCAGTTTGGACGCGATCACGCGCTTGTTGAACATCAGGCGTGTGGTGTCCCCTTCGCGAGGCTGCCGCAGCAAATAGTCAACCAGTCGCTCGTCCGCCGTGTGCAGACTAATCGTTTCAATATCGTGCAGCAGACGTTCAAACCGACCGGAAAGACTCGTGAGCATCCGTCGGGCAAACAGGGGGTCATGATCGATGAGCCGGTCGATATCGCTGCGATCGATCCAGATCACCAGGCAGTCATCGAGCGCCTGCGCATCGGTCGGGTAAGGGTGAGCGAGAAACATCAGGGCTTCGCCAAACACCTCGCCAGGCGCAATGAATTCGACCACTTTTTCAAGATTGTTTCGCACGTCCGGAATCGATAGCTTCATGGTACCGACGACGACAATGTACATCCCGGTCGGCAAATCACCTCGCCGGAACAGGTACTCATGCTTGACCAGCCGCTTTGCGCGCGCTGCGTCCGCCAACTCCTGCCGTGACACACGGTCGAGCGTTCGGAAGATCGGTAGGTGCCCGAGAAACTCGCTGACGTCGAGCGGTTTTGCCATCACCTCACCTGTAGGAAAAATGCTCAAAGATATCCAGCAGTCGGTGACGGGATTCGTCACTTAACCCGGCTACCGGTGGGCTCACCGGATTCGGGCGATAACGCTGGAGTGCATATTGCCGCACACCTTGGGCCGCTAATCCTTGCGCCAGATCAAGCAATTCTGATTCCGCCAGCCATTCGGGGCTCCATGTCGTGCGGCACTCGAAAGGGCCTCCCCAGCGCAGCAGCAAATCCAGGCTTCTCTGCACGGGTGGCGCACTATTGCGCCGGCCAGTCAGCGCCGGGTAGCGCGATGTGGTTGTCTTGATGTCCAGTCCGACCCAATCCAGATAGGGCAACGCACTTGCAAGATGGCCCGGCGCCATACCGGCAGTGTGTAGCGCCATTTCAAAACCAAGCGCGCGGACGTCCCGCAGCATGCGTTCGCAGGCCGGGTCGACGGTGGGCTCACCACCGGAAAGCACCACTGCATCCAGCAATCCGACCCTGGACTGCAAAAATCGCAGTACATCATCCCAGTCGTGCTGACCGTGTCGCCGCTGCAGATGCGGATTATGGCAATACCCGCAACGCCAGGGGCAGCCGGCCACGAAAAGGACTGCGGCGAGCTTGCCAGGCCAATCCACTGTGGAAAACGGCACCACACCCCCAATGACCGGCTTTCGATCCCGAACTGGCCGGGTATCTTTGGGTAAAAATACAGGTACGGTTGCCGAACCGGAACCGGAACCAGAACCAGAACCAGAACCAGAACCGGAACCAGAACCAGAACCAGATCCAGAGCCAGATCCAGAGCCAGAGCCAGATCCAGATCCAGATGCAGGCTCAGACGCTGGTGCAGGCTCGGACACGGAAGCTTCCTTGCAGGAAGTTGCGCGGAATTCGTTCAGCATGGCTGCCCTGATTGCCGATCAGGAGGACTTGCATTCCCGGAAGAACAGGCGCTCCTGGAATTCGCCCTGCTTGCCGGTATTGAACGACGCGATAGGACGGTGGTAGCCCATGACACGAGTCCAGACCTCGCACCGCGTGCGTTGCGAGTCGTCCAGGACAACTGGGCGGGTGAAATGCTGCTGTTCTGAGAGATTGGTCATCGGAGGGCTCCTGTGAAGTGCTACTCGCACGACTGGCATTCCTGCTCGGCGAGCAGGACTTCATCGCACTTGGGACAAAATTCGTGGTGCCCGGAAAGGTATCCGTGCGTGGGGCAAATCGAGAATGTCGGCGTCACCGTGATGTACGGCAAGCGGAAGCCGGACAACGCCCTGCGCACGAGTGTCTTGCACGCCTGCGTCGACGATACGGCCTCGTTCATGTAGAGGTGCAGCACGGTGCCGCCTGTGTATTTGGATTGCAGCTCTTCCTGCATCTGCAACGCGGCGAAAGGATCGGCGGTAAAGCCCACCGGCAACTGGCTCGAATTGGTGTAGTAAGGCTTGTCCTCCGGACCGGCCTGCAGAATGTCGGGCCAGCGCTTCTGGTCTTCGCGGGCAAAGCGGTAGGTGGTGCCTTCCGCGGGCGTGGCTTCAAGGTTATACAAGTGGCCGGTCTGTTCCTGAAACTGTGTCATCTTGCTGCGCACATGGTCCAGCAAGGCCACCGCCATGGCGTGCCCTTGCGGGCTCGTGATGTCATGAGCGTCGCGGGTGAAGTTGCGGATCATCTCGTTGATACCGTTCACGCCGAGGGTGCTGAAATGATTGCGCAACGTCCCGAGATAACGCTTGGTGTAGGGATAGAGCCCCTTATCAATGTACCCCTGCACGACCGTGCGCTTGACCTCAAGCACATCGCGCCCCAGATCCATCAGCGTGTCGAGTTGGGCCAGCAACCCGGGCCAGTCGCCGGCGTACTGATAGCCCAGGCGCGCGCAATTGATCGTCACCACGCCAATGCTGCCGGTTTGCTCGGCGGAGCCGAACAACCCGTTACCGCGCTTGAGTAACTCCCGCAGGTCCAGTTGCAGCCGACAGCACATTGACCGCACCATGTGCGGCTTCAGATCCGAATTCAGGAAGTTCTGGAAGTACGGCAGTCCGTACTTCGCGGTCATTTCGAACAGCAGGTCGGAATTCGGGTGATCCCAGTCAAAATCCGGCGTGATGTTGTAGGTTGGTATCGGAAAGGTAAACACCCGGCCCAGCGCATCGCCCGTCATCATGACGTCAATGTAGGCACGGTTGATCATATCCATTTCGGCTTGTAATTCACCATACGTGAACGGCATCTCCTGGCCACCGACATATGGAATCTGCTCGCGCAGATCGTCCGGGCAGGTCCAGTCGAAAGTCAGGTTGGTGAACGGCGTCTGCGTACCCCAGCGACTCGGCACGTTCAGGTTGTAGATCAGTTCCTGGATGCTTTGCCTGACCTGCGGGTAGGTCATTTTGTCGACGCGGACATACGGCGCCATGTAGGTATCGAACGAACTGAACGCTTGCGCACCCGCCCATTCGTTTTGCAGCGTACCCAGAAAATTCACGATCTGGCCGACTGCGGCCGACATGTGCTTTGCGGGTTTGGCCTCGACTTTACCCGGTACCCCGTTGAATCCCTCAGTCAGCAATTGCCGCAGCGACCAACCGGCGCAATACCCGGACAACATGTCGAGGTCATGAATATGGATGTCGCCGGACCGATGCGCCTGCCCAGCCGCCGCACTGAATACATGCGAGAGCCAGTAGTTGGCCGTCACCTTGCCGGCCACATTCAGAATCAGCCCGCCGAGGCTGTACCCCTGGTTGGCGTTTGCGTTGACGCGCCAGTCGCGCTGCTCAAGATACTCCTCCATTGAGCTTTCAACATCGACCAGCGTTTGCGCTGGGAACTGCGGCTGACTCTGCATGAGGACACCTTATGTTGTGCGTAGGGGCGATCCTAGCACTACATATTGTGGTTACACCTCTTTTTGAAGAATCTATTCAAATTCGTTGATTCGAATCAAAAAATTCGTCAGCTCATGCGTCATTGCCCACACATTGCTGCACCGCGCAATGCGCTTGAACGTTGTTTGTCGCCAATGAAGTCGTTCCCCAGCCCGCGAGGAGGTTTTGTCGCCGGCGCGCCCGCACCCAGACCGATCAAGGCTCCGGTGGCAAGGTCGCGATCAGATGACGCGGGAGTATTTTGCGGTGGTCGTCGCTTCGCGCAGATAGCGGTCAAAACGCATTGCCACGATGCGGGCAAGGAATCGGCCGCGCGGGGTGATTCGAATTTCCTGGTCAGAGATCGTCACCAGGCCGTCCTGCTCAAGTTCACGCAGCGCAGCCAGATCCGCTGCAAAGTAATCCGCGAACGACAGGCCCCACTGTTGCTCGAAATCGGGGATCAGAATCACAGACTGGCACAGCAAGTCGTGAATCGCCGCTTTGCGCACCTGATCGTCACGCGTCATCACGAGGCTCTTGGCGAGCGGCAGCATGCGTTGATCAAGCGCTTCGTAATAGTCCTCCAGCACGCGATGATTTTGCGCGTAGACATCGCCGATACGACTGATCGCCGAGACCCCGAGCGCAATCAGGTCGCAATCGGCCTGGGTGGAGTACCCCTGAAAATTACGCTGCAGGGTGCCCTCGTCCAGCGCCACGGCAAGTTCGTCGCCCGGAAGCGCGAAATGATCCATCCCGATGTAGACATAGCCTGCGTCAAGCAGCGTGGTCACGGCTAACTTCAGCATCGCGAGCTTTTCCGAGGGTGCGGGCAACATGGCGACTTCAATGCGTCGCTGCGGCATGAAGCGCTCCGGCAGGTGGGCGTAGCTGTAAAGCGCGATACGATCCGGTCGCCATCCCAGCACCGTGACCAACGTTGCCTCCATCGTTTTCACGGATTGATGGGGCAGGCCATAAATCAGGTCAAGGTTGATCGACTTGTAGCCAAGCGCGCGGCCCTGCTCCAGGACCGACTGGGTGAGCTCTGGCGGCTGGATACGGTTGACTGCCTTTTGCACGACCGGGTCAAGATCCTGCACACCGAGACTCATCCTGTTGAATCCGTGGCGCGCCAGCAAGGCGAGAATGCCGTCATGCAGGCGCCGCGGATCGACCTCGATCGAAAGCTCGGCGTCCGGCTTGAACGTGAAGCCCTTCTTCAGGATGGCCATCAGCCGCTCAAACTGCGCGTTGGTCAGGAAGGTCGGCGTGCCGCCGCCAAAATGCAACTGACTGACTTCAGGCTGCTGGTCAAACTCGGCGCGCACCAGCGCGATCTCGCGCTCAAGATAGTCCAGGTAAACGTCCGCGCGTCCCCGGTCCTTGGTCGCGATCTTGTTACAGGCGCAGTAGTAGCAAACCGTGTCGCAGAACGGCAGATGCACGTAAAGCGACAGTGCGGCGCCGGGACGCTGCGCCTGGCGCGAATGCAGTGCGTTGAGGTAGTTCGGTACAGCATGCCCCTGGGTGAACCGGTCGGCGGTCGGGTACGAGGTGTACCGCGGACCACTGCCGTCATGCCTGGCGATGAGTTCGGCGTCAAATTCGACGGGACTGATGTGAGATACATGCATCGGGTGCAGCCTTCGGAATACCCAAAATGTTAGTGCCGGTGAATATCATGCCGACAGCCCACGCGCGCCAAGGGTCAGGCACCGGCGACCGGAGGATCGCTCGCGTCGCACCTTAACCCGCGGCGCTCAGACATCCGGCGTCCGATCCGCGCAAGCTGGGGTTCGGTCAGCAGGCGCGCATGAATGTAAATCTCGGCCTCTTCCCTCCCGGCATGCATAGGATACTGCACTGCGAAGATTTCCACTCCCGAAGGCGCGGGGTTGGAATGGCCTTGCTCCACACGTTCAAGCCAGGCCCGGACCTCGTCCCACAGCGTGTCGAGCACTGCATGCTCAGCCTGAACTTCGGCGATCGCGCTGCAAAGTGCCTGCGCGGTCGGTGTGTCGCCCAAGAGCGCGGCGGCCGCGCGCAGCGCCGGGAATAGATCCTCCTCCTCATCCTGATGGTGCAGCGGCCCGGCCGTGTCGAAGTAGCGCAGGATATTACGCGCGGCTTCCTGTGCACTGCCATCCGCGCCAGTGGTTTCCAAATGCGCGTCGAGTTTGCTCGACAGGCGGGCAAAGTGCCTGACTTTCTGGTGGCACGCGACCAGCATCTCGATCGGAGAGTCCATCCCCGGCAAGGTCATGGGCATCAAGGTCATGTTGGGTCACCCCGGGCAACGGAAGCGCTACATTAGTGCCGATCCCCATCAATTCGGGGCATCGGGCGGGAGAACTTTTGACAAAACGCAATGGCGCGGTGTTTATCGGGCCGATGGTCGATATCGTACAATCGCAATCCCGCAGCAGCACGCCTCCAGCTGTTGCGGGCTGCGATCGCAGCAAGCCCGGGTGGTGAAATTGGTAGACACAAGAGACTTAAAATCTCTCGCCGCAAGGCGTACCGGTTCGATTCCGGTTCCGGGCACCAGTAAGTTATTTTTGGTTACCGTGCACAACGTCTGGCGAACCACGTCCACGTAGTGGAAGTTGGTCAGGCTTAGCCGGTCGACCCCGCTGGTGGGCACACTTGAATGGCATCTGCGAGGGGGTTCATCAGACCATCCGAAACGAGTTGTTTGCGAGCGCCTTCAGGCGCAAGTTGTACACATCACTTGATCAATTCCAGGTTGATGTAGACCTATGGGTGCGTTCGGACAATGCCGACAACTGCCGTCGCTGCGTAAGCAGTACCCCCGTCAGATCAAGTCGTGGTTAGGAAACTTGAGTTACCCTAATGACCATCCGGAGCCACCAACTTGGTGAAGGGATGCAGGCGTGCTGAATCTAACCAACTTGGCTACTCTGTTAGCCATCCTTGACAAGGGAACCTTCACGGCCGCAGCCGAAGTGATCGGCTGCACGCCAAGCGCCGTCAGCCTGCAGGTCAAGCAACTGGAGACCTACTTCGGCAAGCCCCTGTTCGACCGGTCTTCGCGCCAGAGCCGGCCGACAGCATTCGCTCTGGAGGTCGCGCAGGCGGCCAGGGATACGACGGCCCGCATCCAGGCTCTGCGAGTGCGGCCAACGTTCACGGTGTCCGGCACCTTGCGGCTCGGTGCGCTCACCAGCATCCAATCGGACCTGCTTCCATACGTGCTGAGAAGGCTGAGAAATGAGCACCCGGCGCTGGTAGTCTCCGTCGCGCCGTTGAACGACACCCCAGATTTGCTCGATGCCCTCGCCGCAGGAAAGCTCGACGCTGCCGCACTGGTGCGCCCCCCCTCAGGCGGATCTTCCAGGCTGATTTGGGAAGACTTGGTCCGGCAGCCGTTTGTCATGCTGACTGCGGCGGACGTGAAGGAGTCGAGACCGCAGGAGCTGTTGCGTAAACTGCCTTGGATTGCCTATGACCGCCAGACGAGTGGCGGCAGAGCGGCCGCAGAGTATGTCCGGCGAATTGCCCCAGGCTCACGGGGGATCGTGGACTTGAGGTCGGTCGACGCCATCGTCGCCATGGTGTCCGAGGGCCTTGGCGTATCGGTCGTGCCGCTCCCGCGCCCCAAGCTCGTTAGCGCTTACGACTTGCGTGTTGTCCCGCTGGGAAGGAATCCTCCATCGCGGCAGCTGTCGCTTGTGCGGCGTAAGGCCGACCAGGATAGCCGTAACGTGAACGCAGCGCGCGACGCGTTTCTGTCGATCATTGCGAGTCGGCAGGAGAACCCGACCTAGCGCAGCGGCTAGCCGACGTCGGCACTTTGCATCCCAGCGCTTGGCGTGCGGCGTGCTGCGGCGGCCGCGCTTCTACTAACGGACGCGAATGCCTGGACAGCCGTCTCCACATCAACATCGCTCAGGTGCCGGTGCGTCACGCAACGAAGCAGAGATCGCGACCATGGCCGCACGAGAACACCCTTGCTCAGGAGGCTCGCAACCCAAAGCGAGGCATCCATGCCCGTGGCGCTGACATCAACCTGGACGATGTTGGTCTGTGGGCTGTTCGCCCTTAGCCCCGCGATCGCGTTAAGTCCACCAGAAAGCAGCGACGCCCTCCTGTGATCTTCTTCCAGCCGGGCGACCATGCTGTTGATTGCTACCAGTCCTGCCGCCGCGGCGATGCCCACCTGGCGTTGCGTGCCGCCCAGCATCTTTCGAATCACGCGCGCCCGCGCTATCACGGCATTCGTGCCGGCGACCACACCGCCCATGGGGGCCGAAAGTCCTTTCGACAGGCAGATCGTGACGGTGTCCGTGCAAGCAGCGATGGCTGCAGGCACCACGCGCAAAGCCACCGCTGCGTTGAAGAGGCGGGCACCGTCCAAATGGATGCTGGCTCCATGGCGCCGGGACAGGTCATGCACTTGGCGCATGTGCTCCAACGGCAAGGCCGTCCCCCCAGCGTTGTTGTGGGATGTCTCCATGCAGACCAGGGCTGCCTTGAGCCTGCCCGGTGGCTCCACCAAGACCTGCTCCAGCCGTTCGAGGTTCATCGCCCCGGCGGCGCCTGCGATCGGCTCATAGAAAGCGCCCGTGAACGTTGCTGCGCCGCGTTCCGCCGTGTATATGTGGGAGGAAGCCTCCGTCACCACGAGTTCCTGACGGGCGGTTTGCGCCAAAATGGCCGCGAGGTTCCCCATGGTCGCACTGGGTACGAAGAGCGCGGCCTCCTTGCCCAACAAAGTGGCTACGCCGCTCTCCAATTCCTCTGCCGTCGGGTCGCCGTCCAGGCCGTCGTCGCCCAGCGGCGCCTTCAGCATGCTCTGGTACATCGCCTCCGTCGGCTGCGTGACTGTGTCGCTGCGAAGTTCGACAAGCGATTTGCAATCAATCAACGACTGCCCCCGTGTTCTTGACGACAGCCGACCACTTGGCGCGCTCCGCGGCCAGGAACGAGGCGAACTGGGTTCGCGAAATCAGCAGGGGCGTGATGCCCTGCCTGGCAAAAACCGCCCGCACTTCGTCCGTGTCCAATGCACTGTTGATCTGCTTGTTCAGAAGGTCCAGCACGCCCTCGGGAGTGCGAGCCGGCGCGACAACGCCGTAGAAAGCGGTGAAGGTCAAGCCTGGGAAACCCAACTCCGCCAGGGTCGCCACCTGCGGCAGCGCGCCGTGCCGCATGTCAGACGAAACCGCCAGTGGCCGCAGCTTCCCGGCGGCGATGTGCGGGAGGGAAGCAGTCAGCGAGGCAAAGTACAGGTCGACCTGACCACCCAGCAGGTCAGTCATCGCAGGGCCGGCGCCTTTGTACGGTATGTGCTGCAGCTTGACGCCGGTAGCGTCACGTAGGCTCTCTGCGACCAAGTGACCGACTGTTCCACTTCCGGATGAAGCGTAGAACAGATCGCTCTTCTTGCCCGCCTCAATGATCGATGCAAGGCTGTCAAAGCGGCTATCCGTGCGAACCACCAGCACGAGCGGCCCCGTGCCCATCAGCGCGACTGGCACCAAATCGTCCACCGCACTGAAATCGAGGTTCTTATAGAGGTACGGATTGACTGCGAGATTGCTGGTTTCACCCATAACCAAGGTTTGACCGTCGGGCGCCGCTTTCGCCCCAGCCCTTAGCCCAATGTTGTTGCCGCCGCCCGGCAGGTTCTCGACAAAAACCTGCCACTTGGCCGTCTCGGTCAGCCTGGAAGCCAGCAACCGCGACATTGCATCGGTGCCTCCGCCCGGCGGGCTGGGCGAGATAACGCGGATCGCCTTGGTTGGATAGTTGTCGGCCATGCCTTGCCCCGCAAGCGACGCCAACGCGAGAGCGGACAGAACAGAAAAGATCCTCCTGCTGATACGTGTCTGGAGTAACTTCATATAGACCCCTAGTGAAGTGAGAACGATGACGAGATTCTCGGCCACGCCCACAGATCAAGCAACCAAGTCTGTCTAATATCTGATGTGAGAGACGCTCATGAATAGCTCCGAGATTTGACGAGACTTCATTCTCGGAGCACCCATAGCCCGCTGTTATTTACTGCACGCCGCCGCGGGCGGTGATGGGCCAGACGCTTTCCACGCGGCCCGCTCTGACGCAGACATACCAGTCGAAGCGATCAACCGTAGGATCGCAATGCCCTGGGACGAGTCGCAGTTTTTCCCCGATCCCAGGCGTTGAGTGCCCTGCGGGACACTCTAATCGCGCATGCTCATCAGACGCTGAAACAATTCGCAGTTCCGGCTGCTGCCACACCGTTGGCAGGCCTCTGTCGATAGCCACGGCCTTGTGTCCCGCGTCCAACACGGCCTGCCCCGCCCTTGCGGTGCTCATGATGGAACTGAGGACGAACAAGGAATGCCTGAAAGTGCGGTACGGCTTGCCATCTTCCTCGAGGTTCGCCGCATAGTCGCCGTCCATGAAGCAATAGCTGCCCGCCTGAAGCTCGGTATAGACGCCAGAAGCGGCTTCCAACTCGAACGTCCCGGTCCCAGCGCCGGAAACGATCCCGCAGGGTATGCGCGCCCGACTCAGTCCTTCGACCGTTCGTTCGCAAGCGGCAATTGCCTTGCCGATGGCCTCGCGCCGCTCGACCGCACTTCGCAAGTGCTGCGCAGCGCCGTGATAAGCCTGGAGTCCCGAGAAAGCGAGGTGGCGCGAGCTTGCTATACGCCTCGCAAGCCCGACAGCTTCCTCTCCCGCAGGCACGCCGCAACGCCGCGAGCCGACGTCGATTTCCACAAGAACGGACGTCCTGACGCCAGCGGTTCGAGCGGCAGCCTCCAACAATGCAACGTGCTGCAGGCTGTCAACGCACAGGGCAACTCGCGCTATCCCTGACAGGGCGGCGAGCCTGGCAAGCTTGCGCGGATCGACAATCTGGTTGGTCACTAGGATGTCCTCTACACCACCCCATGCCATGACCTCTGCTTCTGCGACTTTCTGCACGCACTGGCCAATTGCACCGCGGCGCATCTGTAGGTTCGCCACGACGGGAGACTTGTGCGTCTTCGCGTGTGGACGAAGCCTCGTGCCAAGCCCTGCCACCCGGCGCGCCATTGTGTCGAGATTAAATTCGAATGCGTCGAGATCGAGAATCAAGGCAGGGGTTTCGATCTCGGACTCTGACATGCCGGGTTGGGCTGGAGGTAACTGATACATGTGACCAGTTTAGGGAGTACCGCAGCCAAGTCAAACGAGATTTCGTCACGTAACGTGTGAGGCTTGCTTAAGGTGCTCGCACAGTCATGGCTAAGCTACCGCGGGGCGACGCCTTGCAAACCTTATCGCACACCAGTGCGGAATT
>JADZBO010000157.1 GCA_020851995.1 Burkholderiaceae bacterium | reverse complement strand
CCGTGTGCATCAGTTGCACGACGATCTTGCCGCCCCTGGCATGCACGGCGTCTGTGACCAGGCGCCATCCCCTGACATGATCCTGGTTGAAGAGCCCCGGAATTCGAGCATAGCCCAGCCCGTTGGGTGAGGGCGACACGCCTTCAGTGATCAACAAGCCCGCGGATGCGCGTTGGGCATAGTATTCAGCCATCAGGGCGTTGGCGGTATTGTTTTCAACAGCACGGCTGCGCGTCATCGGTGCCATCACAACGCGGTTGCGAAGGGAAAGACTGCGGGCGGTATAGGGTTCAAACAACATCGGGATGCCTTGAAAAAGGTAACTGGAACCTTCAACGATAGCCTACCGTCCGGGACAGAAGCAAGGCGTTGCGCTCACAGCTAGGATTTCTGGTTGCGTGCCGGGATTCCAGCGAATTCGCCGTCACTGACTGGCGTGAAGTATTTGGTGCCAAAGCCCAGCGAATTATCGATATAGGTCAGACCGGAAACCCGCAGGAGGTAGAGTGTGACGGCGCCCGCCGCGCTGCGGTTCGTCGACTGGTCCGCGCGTGTGGGCGGGCTCAGAAACTGCGCCGCGAACGGGAATTTCCTCAGATAGGCATCCTGCGCACGGATTTTGAGCGATGCATCGTCAACAGGATGTGCAATGCCTTCGACACGGATGCCTTTGATTTCCTTCCATCCCGAAACAGGAGGATGCACGGTCGCCGAGCAATTTTCGTTTGCGGCAAGATTGCGAGAGTGCTCGGCATCCGCAGAGGAGAAGAACACCAAATCCAGTTTGTCGTTGGCGAAGTAGAGATCCGTCGCGCGCGGCGTGTTTTGCCTGCAGGTCGCGAGCGTCATGGTCGTGACGCTCGCCATCAAATCCATCACGATTGTGTTTAACGCATCAGGTGACATGGCGGTCTTGCGGAAACAAGTTCTATTGGGTCGTTAACGCTGTACTCGCCGTGTTGCGGTCTGGTGTTACGGCGATTGTTCAGCACAAAATCCACACTGTGTTGCGCTCAGCATACTGTGCAATCAGCATCGATGGTTGCACATTTGCTTTTGACGGAGGCTGCGCCGTTCGACCTGACGGGCGCAGTGTGAAAGTCTAACAACCCATTACGAACAGTCAGTCGATTGCGGCGGATCTGCGCTTAACTTGCGCCAGACGCATCCAGACCCTGGCGCATATATTTTGCCGCCGCGACCATGTTCTGCAGCGCAGGAATCACCTCGTCCCAGGCGCGTGTCTTGAGCCCGCAATCCGGGTTGATCCAGAGGCGTTCGGCGGGAATGCGTTGCGCCGCCTTGCGCATCAGGCTGACGATTTGCGACTGGGCCGGAATGTTGGGCGAATGAATGTCGTAGACGCCCGGCCCGATCTCGTTGGGATAATTGTAGTGATCAAACGCATCGAGTAACTCCATGTCAGAGCGTGACGTTTCAATGGTGATGACGTCTGCATCCATATCGGCAATCGACTCGATGATGTCGTTGAATTCCGAATAGCACATGTGCGTGTGGATCTGCGTTTCGTCCCTGACCCCATTGGCGGCGATGCGAAACGACTCGATGGCCCAGCGCAAATAGGCGCCCCACTGTGCGCGTCTGAGCGGTAACCCCTCGCGTAACGCCGCTTCGTCAATCTGGATCACCCGCACGCCCGCCTGCTCGAGATCAAGCACTTCCTGACGGATTGCCAATGCAAGCTGATAGCAGGTCAGGGATCGCGGCTGATCGTCGCGCACGAAGGACCAGTTCAGAATGGTGACCGGACCCGTCAGCATGCCCTTCATGGGCTTATTGGTTAATGATTGCGCGTACTGGGTCCATTCAACCGTCATCGACCTGGGTCGGGTGATGTCGCCAAAAAGGATGGGCGGCTTCACGCAGCGCGAACCGTACGATTGCACCCAGCCAAACTGGCTGAAAGCGTACCCTTCAAGTTGCTCGCCAAAATACTCGACCATATCGTTGCGCTCCGGCTCACCATGCACCAGAACGTCGAGCCCGAGTGCTTCCTGCTCACGCACGCAACGGGCGATTTCAGCCTTCATGGTCTGGCGATAGGCCGCCTCGTCCAGCTGTCCTGCCCGGAACTGGCTTCGGGCCAGGCGGATTTCGCTCGTCTGGGGAAACGATCCGATCGTGGTGGTTGGAAAAGGCGGCAGGCCCAGCAATGCGGACTGTCGGATCGCCCGATCCTCGTACGTGGCTGCACGGCGGCCGAGCGCGGCATCGATCGTCGCAATCGCCGCGGTGACCTCCGGATTGTGTACACGGGCTGACTTGGCCCGGCTCTGGATTGCGGCTGCATTTGCGACGAGTTCTTCCTGAACCGACACGCGGCCGTTGTTGAGCGCTTTTGCCAGTAGCCGTAATTCCACCAGTTTCTGAATTGCGAAAGCCAGCCATGACTTGATTTCGCGGTCGAGATTGCGCTCGCTGGTCAGATCGACGGGCACATGCAGCAGCGAGCATGACGGTGCGATCCACAGGCGATCGGCCAGGCGCCGGTGAACCGGCTCCAGCCAGCCGAGCGTGGCGTGCAAGTCGGTTTTCCAGATATTGCGGCCGTTGATCACACCGACCGAAAGGATCGTGTCATCCGGCAGCAACTGAATCGCGGCTTCAATTTCATCCTTCGCATTGATTGCATCAAGGTGCAAACCTTGTACCGGCAAACTGCAGGCGACTGGCAAATTCTCACCGAGTTGCCCGAAGTAGGTGGCGAGCAACACCTTCACTTTGCGTGTGTTTAGCGCGGCGTACGCCGTTGCGAAAGCACGCTGCCAGGCGGTATCGAGCTCGGTCACGAGAATGGGTTCGTCGATCTGTACCCAGTCGACTCCAAGTAACGAAAGCGCGTCGAACAGCTTTGCATACTCGGGCAACAAGCGGGGCAGAAGGCCGAGCCTGTCCGAGCCATCCTTGCACTTGCCAAGCCAGAGATAAGTCAGCGGCCCGATGATGACCGGCTTGGCGTGCACCCCAGTGCGGCGCGCCTGTGCAATTTGATCGACCAGGCGCGATGCGTTGAGCGCGAATTCCGTTGCGGCAGTGAATTCCGGAACGATGTAGTGGTAGTTGGTATCGAACCATTTCGTCATTTCGCCCGCGTGCACGCAAGCGCAGACGGAGTCGCTCGCGGACCGACCACGCGCAGCACGAAAATAATGATCCAACTCGGTTCCGCCATGGGACTTGACGCGCTCCGGCACGTTTCCGAGCAGGAAGCTTGTATCAAGCACCTGGTCGTAAAAGGAAAAGTCGCCAATCGGCACGTAATCGAGATCCGCCTGGATCTCCCAGTGGCGTTTGCGCAGTTCGGCGCCACAGTCGGACAATTCGGCTTGCGTCGTCAACCCTTTCCAATAGTCTTCCAGCGCGAACTTCAACTCGCGTTTTGCGCCGATTCGCGGAAAGCCGAGGTTGTGTGTGGTGACCATGGTTCATTCATCCTGAGAGTTGAAGTACGCATGCTAACGACCACAAAACATGAATTCCAATGGTATTATTTTATTTATTCATTAATATTTTTCATGTATTAACTTGAGCATCAACTGATGGATTAACGCATGCTGGATCGCACACATCTGACCATCATTCGGGAAGTCGATCGCCAGGGATCGCTCACCGCTGCCGCGGGCGTACTTTTTCTGACTCAGCCCGCACTCAGCCACGCGATCAAAAAGCTCGAAGATCAGCTGGGAACCCCCGTCTGGACCAAGGAAGGCCGGAACCTTCGGTTCACACAGGCAGGTCAGTATCTGCTCGGGCTGGCCAATCGCCTGCTGCCGCAACTGGAGCACGCGGAAATGCGCATGCGCCAGTTCGCCGAGGGCACGCGCGGCACATTGCGCATCGGCATGGAGTGCCATCCCTGCTATCAGTGGCTCATCAAAATCGTTTCACCCTATCTCAATGCCTGGCCGGACGTCGATGTGGACGTCAGGCAAAAATTTCAGTTCGGCGGCGTAGGGGCTTTATTCGGCCACGAGATCGATCTGCTGGTAACACCCGATCCGCTGTACCGGCAGGGCTTACACTACGAACCCGTATTTGGCTACGAGCAGGTGCTGGTTGTAGCCAGCCAGCATCGCCTTGCGCGCAAAACCTTCGTCAAGCCCGAAGACCTTAACAATGAAACCCTGATCAGCTATCCCGTCGAGATCGAGCGCCTTGATATCTACAGTCAGTTTCTGCTGCCTGCCGGCTGCAGTCCAAAGCGTCACCAGGTGATCGAAACCACGGACATCATGCTGCAGATGGTTGCGGCGGGACGCGGCGTGGCAGCCCTGCCGCGCTGGCTGGTCGATGAATACGCCGATCGTGTCGCGATCCGTGCCGTGCGAATGGGTCGCCAGGGCATCGCAAAGCAGATTTTTCTTGGCACCCGGGAAGCGGATATCGGAATCGATTACGTAAAATCGTTTATCGGAATGGCTCGTGAAACGGCCTGACCAACAATCGTTTATCGGAATGGCTCTTGAAACGGCCTGACCAACCCTTGACCAAACCGCGACACAACTTGACTAAACCGCGCCAAAGCGTGACCGAAAGCGCTGCGCATTGCGTTGTCATTCTCCAGGCTGCAGTCGTTCGTGCTCATTCGCTCATGCTATCTTTTTGAACCTGGTTTTGCCGTAAGCCTACCCAAGGGATCTCCATGACATCAAAGAAAGATGACCACATCGTCACGCCTCCCCCCTGCCCCGGTCCCGCTTGGCCTGTGAAGAGTGCGACCAGATTTCGTGTTCCGGCAGGTGCGGTCGACACACACGCCCATGTCATTGGTCTGCCGCCCGAATATCCGTTTGTCGATCAGCGCAGCTATACGCCGCCCGAGGCAACGCCTGCGGCCTACCTGGAAATGCTCGATCGCAGCGGGATGACGTATGGGGTTCTGGTCCAAGTCAGTGTGCATGGAACCGATAACCGTTTGATGGTGAAGACACTCAAAGCAAATCCGCAGCGGCTTCGCGGCATCGCGGTGGTTTCGCCCGATGTCGATTCGGCCGAGTTAGCGATACTGAAGGATGCCGGTGTCGTTGGACTCCGATTAAATGTGCTGTACGGTGGCGGCATTGGGTTCGATGCGCTCGAATCCTACGGTGCCATGGCACGGGAACTCGGCTGGCATCTGCAGTTCCTGGTCAGCGCCACCGATCTGCCTGCCCTGGCGCCGCGCATCGCAAAGCTTCAGGTGCCCATTGTGATCGATCACTGGGGCCATTTTCCAGTTTCCCGGGGACTGTCCGATCCAGGCTATCTTGCACTGGAAACTCTCGTTCGGGATGGTGCGTGGGTGAAACTTTCGGGTGCCTATCGCAACACCGTGTCAGGGCCACCCTACACAGATACGGTTCCGTTCGTCCAGCGTCTGCATGCCGCCGCCCCTGACCGGTGTGTCTGGGGTTCAGACTGGCCCAACGTGGCGCACTGGGCGCCGATGATGAACGTGGGCGATCTTCTGGATCTGCTCGCCGACTGGGTACCCGATCCGGTAGCCCGTGATCGTGTGCTGGTCGACAACGCGCACCGACTGTATGGATTCAACTCAGGGCGCTGAAGTCGCAGTAGCGTCAAAACAGTCCTCCATCCCGGATTCTCCGCGCTGTTCAGGAAACCCCATGCGCGCGTGGTTTGAGTGGGGAGTCAACCAGGGGGAGGCAGCCGGCGGCGTCATGTGGACTGGTTGATACCGGGCTGATCCCGGGTCTTCCAGAGCGATACCAGCACCCCGCCGGCGATCAGGCCAAAGGTCACGCTCAGCGAGATCACTGCGGGGATCTTGCCGATGATGCCCACCAGAAAGATCTTGCTACCGATGAACACCAGCACGAGCGCCAGAGCGAACTTCAGGTACTTGAACCGCTGGATCATCGCGGCCAGCGCAAAGTAGAGGGCGCGCAGGCCAAGGATGGCGAAGATGTTGCTGGTGTAGACGATGAACGGGTCGGTGGTGATGGCGAAGATCGCCGGCACCGAGTCGACCGCGAAGATCAGGTCGACAAACTCCACCAACACCAGGGCCAGGAACAACGGTGTTGCGAAGCGCTCCAGTTTGCCGGTCTTAGGGTCGGGTTCACGCACCCAGAAGGCGTTTCCGCGCAGACCCTCGACCACGCGCATGTGCCGCTTCAGAAACTTCAGCAGCGGGTTGTTCGCGATATCCGGCGAGTGGTCGGCAATGATCCACATCTTGATGCCGGTGAAAATCAGGAACGCACCGAACAGGTAGAGCACCCAGCTGAACTGGCTGACCAGCGTGGCGCCCAGCGCGATCATGATCCCGCGCAGCACGATCGCGCCGAGGATGCCCCAGAACAGCACCCGGTGTTGGTACTGCCGCGGGATCGCGAAAAAGGTGAAGATCAGCGCGATGACGAAGACGTTGTCCATCGACAGCGACTTCTCGATCATGAAGCCGGTGTAGTAGTCCATGCCGCTTTCCGCGCCCAAGTACCACCAGACCCAGGCGCCGAACAGCAACGCCGCGCTAATATAGCCGCCCGACAGCAGAAGGCTCTCGCGCACGCCGATCTCCTTGTCCTCCTTGTGCAGCACGCCGAGATCGAAAGCCAGCAGCGCGATGACGATGCCGACGAATGTGAGCCAGACCCACGCCGGTTTGTCCATGAAGTCGGCGGAGAGGAAGGAATTCAGGAGGTCCATGTTGTTTTCTTCAAAGGTTGGCAGTGATCGGAGTGCCCACGCCGCAAAGCCCGCTGAACACCCCCAGCAGCGAGACATCGCGCTTCTCGTTGCCCAGTTTCCAGGCATGGAAGGTGACGCCCGCCAAGGTGGCGGTTAGTGTGGCAAGAAGCAGTGTGCTGGCGTTCATGGTGATGCGGTGGATGAGTCTTGAATAGTTGTTGTTCGTGTCAGTCGGGTAGTGTCTGCGCGGGTCAGCGCATCATCAGCGAAGGGCCGCCACTCGGAGCGGAGCCACCGCTGCCGCGACGGCGCCACAGCGCGATCAGCAGGTGCAGCGCGGCACCCAGCAGCAGCAGGACAACGACGCCGAGAGCCCAGACCATCCACGCAATCACAGTCAGCCCGCCGGCCAGGGCCGGAGCGGCCTGCAGCAGGCTGTCAACCAACGGCCCGAACCCCACCACCATCTGGGTGACGGCGTGCACCAACTCCGTCGGCACCCAGAGTGCCAGCGAATCCGGCAGGACGATGCTTTCGAGGCCCAGGGCATTACCTGACAGCTCAGGCGCGTTGGATACGGACCAGACTGCGACGGCATTCAAGGCCCAGGTGGCCAGGGACCACAGTCCGAGCAGAGAGGCGACGGCGAACCAGCTGAGAACGTAGATCATGATCGAGAACCCGAGAAGTGTTTGGATGGGTGTAGTATGAGGACGGATAAACCTCAAACAAACCAGAGTGAAACGCACCTATAGTTCGGTTTTTCCGAATCGGAGCGCACATGTTGAACTACCGCCACCTGCACTATTTCTGGGTCGTCACCAAAGAGGGCGGCTTTGCGCGGGCCGCTGAGCGGCTGGACATGGCCGTGCAGACGATCAGCGCACAGGTGCGCGAACTGGAGAAGGCGCTCGGCCATCAGCTGCTGAAGCCTTCAGGACGCGGCGTCGCGCTCACCGAGGCCGGCGAGGCCGCCTTCGCACGCGCCGAGGAGATCTTCCAACTGGGCCGGGGCATCCCCGACGAGGTGCGCGAGGCGGCCAGCGGCAAGGTGGCCCGACTCGCGGTCGGGCTCTCCGACGGCATTTCCAAGCTCGCGGCACACGCCCTGCTGGAGCCGGTGCTCGACACCCCCCACCTGCGCCTGGTGTGCCATGAGGGCGAATTCGAACAGTTACTCAGCGAGCTCGCGTTGCATCATCTGGACGTGGTGCTCGCGGGCCAGGCTGCGCCGCGCAACCCCAACCTGCGCCTGTCGAGCGAGCGACTGATCGATGCGCCGGTCGATTGGTACGGGCCAGCGCGCCTGGTTGGCAAGGTGGAGCGCGACCAATTCCCCAAGTGCCTGAACGCTCTGCCCGTGCTGCTGCCCACCGGACACTCGGTGCTGCGCACGACGCTGGACCACTGGTTCGAGTTGCAGGACGTGAGGCCACGTATCGTTGGCGAGTTCGAGGACAGCGCGTTGCTGGCGGTCTTCGCCGCCCGCGGTCTGGGGGTATTTCCGGTCAGCCGGCTGGGAGCTGACGACAACGGACTGATGCGCGGGCTTCGTCTTCTGGGCAGCAGCGACGACGTGAAGGAAGAGATCCACGCCATCCGTTCGCGTCGAGGCCAGCATCATCCGCTCGTGCAGAAGCTGATGGCTGCCGCGCGGACCAAGTCCGACACCTGAGGCGGCACCCGCACTCT
>JADZBO010000156.1 GCA_020851995.1 Burkholderiaceae bacterium | reverse complement strand
TACGCTCCGCGCTGACCGCCCTCGAGAGCAAAGCCGGCGGCCCGGTCTGCGTGCGCGCGCAGGGGCTGTCGCTGGGCCCGCGCGCATCCCTTTACGTCTTCGACAAAATCACCTTCACCTACGATTCGTCGTGTCCCTACGTGCTTCAGCTCACGTCCAAGCAACAACTCCAGGACGGGTCCGCGGGATACAGCGACGGCGCGACCGTGTTGTGGCAGGGTTCACGCGGCGCGGACCGGTTCGATCGCTACCGGCTGCTGCGCGTTGGCGGCAAATGACGGTCATCGACACCGGCCCGCGCAGCAGGGGTCAGACTTTTCTCGCAATTTTGCGGCAATCCTGGCCGATCCTGGTGAGCCAATGGGCCAGCATGGCCTTTGGCGTGCTCGACACGGCCATGACAGGTCACTCAAGCCCGACGGATCTGGCAGCGATGGCGCTCGCCGTGTCGGTCTATATCACCGTGTTCGTCGGTCTGATGGGCGTGATGCATGCGCTGCTCCCCATCCAGGCGCAATACGTGGGCGCCGGGCAACTCGACGAGGTTGGACGATCCTGGGGCCAGGGGGTCTGGGTATCGCTGGTGCTCTCCGTCTTTGGCGGCGCCACGCTGCTGTTTCCTGATCTCTGGCTGAGCTTTTCCGGTGACGTGGCGCCCGAAGTGCGAACGCGCATGGCCGAGTACCTCCTGGCGCTGACATTTGCCCTGCCGGCCGCGCTGCTGTTCCGCACTGTGTACGCACTGGCCAACGCAGTATCGCGCCCCAAGCTGATCATGATGATCAACCTGGTCGGCATCGCCGTAAAGGCCTTCCTGAACTGGCTGCTGATCTTTGGCAACTGGGGGCTACCCGCAATGGGCGCCCCAGGGGCCGGGATCGCCTCAGGCATCGTCTACTGGCTGAGTCTGTTCATCGGGCTCTGGGTGGTGTTGCGCACCCCGTTCTACCGTCAGTTTCACCTGCGCATCGGTCGTCCGGATTTTGCTGCGCTGTGGTCGATCCTGCGTCTCGGGTTGCCAATGGGCGGCTCTTACCTCGTGGAAGTCTGCGCATTTACGTTCATGTCGCTGATTGTCGCGCGCGAGGGCACGGATGTGATCGGCGGACACCAGATTACCGCGAACCTCGCGGCGCTCGCCTACATGATGCCGATGGCAATCGGCGTGGCAACCGCCTCGCTGACGGCACAGGCCATCGGCGCCGGGCAGATGAATCAGGCCCACCGAAACGGCATGATGGGTATTGTCGTCGGACTGTGCGGAGCCTCGATCACTGCAGTTGTTCTGTACACCGGTCGGGCCACGATCGTCTCGCTGTACACCAGCAACCCGGAGGTGGCGGCGGTCGCGTTTTCGCTGCTTGCGCTGCTGCCCTGGTTTCACTTTGTCGACTCGATGCAGTGCATCAACAGCTATCTGCTTCGGGCTCACAAAGTCGCCATGGTTCCCATGCTGCTGCAGGCCTTTGCCCTGATGCTGGTCGGGCTATCCGGCGGCTGGTGGTTTGGCTTTGGCCCAGGCCGTCCGCTGATGGATCCGGTGCGCGACACGCTGTTGGCCGGCTCCCCGCCGGGGGCGGGTTCAATGTGGCTGATGGCGACCATCGGCCTGGCGGTTTCCACCCTGCTGCTGCACGGCTGGTATCGATTCGTGGTGCGCCGCGAACACTACCGTTGAACACTACCAGTACACATCAGAGCTTGATGAATACGTCACGGTAATACTTGAGTTCGTCGATCGATTCATGGATGTCAGCCAGCGCTTCGTGCTTGCTGCGCTTTTCAAACCCTTTGAGCAACTCGGGCTTCCAGCGCCGGGCGAGTTCCTTGAGGGTGCTGACATCAATGGTGCGATAGTGGAGAAACTGCTCCAGGCGCGGCATGTACCTGAACATGAACCGGCGATCCTGGCTGACGGAGTTTCCGCACAGCGGTGACTTGCCCGCCGGCACATAGGGTGCGAGAAACGCCAGGAGTTCGTCCTCTGCCTGGGCCTCGGTCAGGGTCGATGCCCTGACCTTCTCGATCAACCCGCTGCGGCCGTGGGTCGCTTTGTTCCAGTTGTCCATGAGATCGAGAAGGCTGTCGGGCTGGTGCACCACCAGCACCGGACCTTCGGCCACAATCGTCAGATCCGGCTCGGTCACCACGACGGCGACTTCGATAATGCGTTCTTTTTCGGGATCAAGGCCGGTCATTTCCATGTCGATCCAGACAAGGCGCGCATCGTTCGTCGTTGCAGGTGCCGCTGCGCCTTGCGGAGCCTTCGGTGTGGAGTCTGGGGTGATCGCCATATAATTTGACCGGTTCGTCTAAAGTGCCATTTTCTCACAACCCGCCTGACGGGCGGAATTCTCGCATGCTGACTATTCTCTTCGTGATCTTCCTTCTCGCCTCCGTAGCGCTGCGGCTTTGGCTGGCGTCTCGGCAGGTTCGACATGTTCGCGCGAACCGGGACCAGGTACCGGGTGAGTTTGCGTCGCGCATCGGCCTGGAAAGCCATCAGCGCGCGGCCGACTACACCACCGCACGAGTCAGGCTCGGGATGTTCGAGGGCGTCTTCGACGCCGCAGTGGTCGTCGCACTGACACTGCTCGGCGGCTTGCAGGCGATCGATACCTTCGTGGCTTCTCTGACATCGCACGACCTGTTGCGCCAGGTGCTGCTCGTGGTCGCGGTGGGCCTGCTCACGGGCCTGATCGGTCTGCCCTTTTCGATTTATCGGCAGTTCGTGCTGGAAGCACGGTTCGGATTCAACCGGATGACGCCGGGTTTGTTCGCCACGGATCTGGTCAAAGGTTTAGTCGTTGGCGCCTTGCTCGGCCTGCCGCTGATCGCTGCAGTGCTCTGGCTGATGGCGAGTGCGGGCAACTTCTGGTGGCTGTGGGCCTGGGGACTCTGGGCGGCCTTCAGCGTGCTGGTGATGCTGATTTTCCCGACCTGGATCGCACCGCTCTTCAACAAGTTCACCCCGCTCGAAGATGCCGCACTGGCGGAGGATATTCATGCGTTGGCGCGACGCTGCGATTTTTCGCTCAAGGGCCTGTTCGTCATGGATGGCTCCAAGCGGTCGGCGCACGGCAACGCCTATTTCACGGGATTCGGCCGCTCACGCAGAATCGTGTTTTTTGACACCCTGATCGCGCGCCTGACCCCGGCTGAAATCATCGCGGTACTCGCCCACGAACTCGGGCACTACAAGCACAAGCACATTATTAAACGCCTGGTCATCAGTTTCACAAGCGCTCTGGTTTTCTTTGCAATCCTGGGATGGCTGGCGCAGCAAAGCTGGTTTTACGCCGACCTTGGGGTCACGCCGCGCATGGACGGACGCAACGATGCCATCGCGCTGATACTGTTTTTCATGGTTGTGCCGGTGTTCACTTTCGTGCTGACACCGCTGTTCAGCTGGTTCTCGCGCCGCGACGAATTCGAGGCCGATCGTTTCGCCGCCTCACAGAGCGCGCCCGAACAACTTGTCTCCGCGCTGGTCAAGCTTGTCGACGATAACGCGGCCACCCTGACTCCGGATCCGATTCACTCGGCCTTCTACGATAGCCATCCTCCGGCGGCGATTCGCATTCGCCACCTGCTCGCTCAATGACGGATCGCGCAACCGGTCGCGTCATCGCCGCCCACGGACGGCATTACTCGGTTGAACTTGGCGACGGAACAGTGCTGCGCTGCTTTCCGCGCGGCAAGAAGACCGACGCCACGGTCGGCGATCAGGTCGAGATCCTGCTGCAGGGCGCACACGAAGGCTCGCTTGAGCGGATTTTGCCGCGCAAGAACCTGCTTTATCGATCAGACGAAGCACGCAGCAAGCAGTTTGCCGCGAACGTCGATCAGTTGCTGATCGTGGTAGCTGTCGTGCCGCCGTTTTCAGAGGATTTGCTCGGACGCGCCCTGGCCGGAGCCTGGTCGGCGGACATCTCGCCTGTTGTCGTTCTGAACAAGGTCGACCTCGTCGATGGGCTGGCTCAGGCCCGCGCCAGTCTGGCACCAATCATCCGCCTGGGTGTACGCGTCATCGAACTCTGCGCCAGGGATGAGCGCCAGGTGCACGAGCGGCTCCTGCCGCTTCTGGCGGGCAAGACATCCCTGCTGCTCGGCCAGAGCGCCATGGGGAAATCGACCCTGCTGAACATGCTGATTCCGGACGCGCTCGCCGCCACCCGGGAACACTCTGTCGCCCTCGGCGCCGGGCGCCACACCACAACGTCGACCCGGCTGTATCACCTGCCGGGCAAAGTCGGCGATCTGATCGATTCCCCGGGGTTTCAGGCCTTTGGTCTGTTGCACCTCACCCTCGACGAAATCCAGCACGGGTTTCCGGAGTTTCAGGCGCACATCGAACAATGCCGGTTTTACAACTGCTCGCACCAGCACGAACCCGGTTGCGGAATTCTCGCCGCGCTGGCGCGGGGCGAGATCGACGCTGCCCGGCACGCCTTGTACGTCCGGCTGCTCCACGCGCGCCAGGCGCACGCCAGCAACCATCACGGTTAGTCCCTTTGCGACACACCTGACGCCGTTGCGACGCTGCTAGTCCCTTTGCGACACACCTGACGCCGTTGCGACGCTGCTAGTCCCTTTGCGACGCGACTAAACCCGTTGCGACGCGGCTTCAGACAGAATCTGGCAAAGTCCTCGCAACATGGCTGCAGTGGCACCCCATATAAAGTATTGCTCCCAGGGTACGGAATAGTACTGACGCATGGTGCCATCCGACAGCGTCGCCTTGTGCAGGCGGTAGTTCGCGGGGTCGGTCAGAAATGCGAGCGGCACCTCGAAAACTTCGGCAACTTCCTGGGCATCCGGTGTCAGACTGAACTCCGGTCGGACCAGCGAGGTGATCGGGTTGATGGCAAAACCCGACCCCGTGACATACCGGGGCAAGCCGCCGAGTACCTCGACAAAAGTGCGCGAAAGGCCAGTCTCTTCTTCGGTTTCCCGAAGCGCGGTCGCGACGTAATCGGTGTCGTGCGATTCGACCTTGCCGCCGGGGAAGGCGATCTGACCGGCGTGGTCGTTCAGGTGAGCGGTGCGTTGGGTGAGCAGCACCGTGACGCCTTGCGCACGCATGACCAGCGGCACCAGCACGGCGGCCTCGATGGGCTCGCCCTCGCGATCGGCGAACCACTGGACGGACTCGTTGGGAATATCGAGTGCGCGCCGGTGATACACACCAAGCACAGCGCGCAGCGCAGCCGGGGTCAGACGATCGGCGGGAACCGCGGCAAAGCTCGCCCGGGATGCCACCGAGGGCTGCGCCCGAGGGTCAAACACAGGACGGCGAGGACGCCGGGGACGCGATTCGGGAGCCAGCGGATGGTCGGACGACATGAAAACGGACTCACTACAGACGATCAGTTAAGAGACTCCTTTTTAACCGAATCCTGTCTACAGTATGGAATAATCCGTGACATCTTCATGCCTTCGGGCCTTCCGGCAGCAAATCACCATGACCACGATTTTCATTCAGGGCGGCAACGTCCTCGACGTCGAAACCCTGATCTTCAGCCAGGCCAGCGTGCTGGTGCGCGATGGCGTCATTGAGTCGGTCGGCCCGAACATCACCCCGCCCGCCGACGCGCACGTGATCGATGCGCGAGGCAAGACAGTGATGCCGGGCATGATCGACTGCCACACGCACGTCGTCGCCTCGCAACTGAACCTCGGCATCAACGCGAATCTGCCCAATGCCCTCGCCACTCTGCGGGCAGTTCCCATCCTGAGCGGCATCCTCATGCGTGGTTTCACCACGGTGCGCGATGCCGGCGGCGCCGACTGGAGTCTGTGCGAAGCCACCCGAACCGACGTCGTGGACGGTCCGCGGATTTTCCCGGCAGGACACGCGCTGTCGCAAACCGGTGGTCATGGCGATTTTCGGGCGCGCAACGACATCATCGAACCCTGCGCCTGTTCGCAAAAGGTCGGCAACATCGGCCGGGTGGTCGATGGTGTGGACAACGTGCGCGCCGCCGTGCGCGAGGAAATACAGAAAGGCGCGACGCAGATCAAGATCATGGCGTCGGGTGGCGTGGCCTCGCCAAACGATCCGATTCATTTTCTCGGCTATTCCGAAGACGAAATCCGCGCCATTGTCGAGGAAGCCGCCAATGCAGGCACCTACGTCATGGGGCACGCCTACACACCGCGCGCGATCAGCCGGGCAGTGAGTCTGGGCGTTCGCACGATCGAGCACGGCAACCTGGTCGACGCGGCCACTGCGGATCTGATGCGCGAGCGCAATGCGTTCATGGTGCCGACGCTGGTGACCTATGAAGCGCTCGCCAACGAAGGCGCAGCCTTGGGGCTTCCTGCCGAATCCGTTGCAAAAATCGAGACCGTGCGTGGCGATGGTAAGAAGGCACTGGAAATCCTGGCGAAAGCCGGAGTCAAAATGGGGCTGGGAACCGACCTGCTGGGTGCCCTGCACCGTCATCAGTCGGATGAACTCAAACTGCGTGCCGATATCCTGGGCGCGGGCATGACATTGCAACAAGCCACGCTGGTGGGTGCCGAAATCATCGGCATGTCCGGACGGCTGGGCGTCCTGCGCGCAGGCGCGATTGCCGACATCCTCGTCGTGGACGGCAACCCGCTCAGTGATATTTCATGCCTGCTCGGCCAGGGCGAAGGTATTCCCGTCGTCATCAAGGACGGGAAAATCTACAAGGGGCACTGACCCTATTGCCACGCAATCTGGCAGAAATCGGCGCCATCAGGTGGCGGGTTTTCCATAAGCCCGCTCAACCCTGGCGACACGAACCTGGTAGTGTTCGTACCACCCGCGCCTGCCCCTGTCCTGCGCGACCAGATGATCCACATTGGACTTCCAGGCTGCAATGGCCTCGGTCGAGGACCAATACGACACAGTGATGCCAAAGCCTTCGGCATCACGCGCGCTTTCACAACCAAGAAAGCCTGGCTGCAGGGACGCGAGCTCAATCATTTGTTCGGCCATTTTCCCGTACCCATCGTCCCCCAGTGTTCGGTGCGAAGAAAAGATTACCGCGTAATACGGCGGGCCTGGCAGTTGGGCAAACGATGACGGCGTGCTCATGATATGAAGATACTCACAATGAAGAACCGCAGTTGCAATGAAAAAAGTTTATGCTGGAGCAAGCGCCAACGGGAGGCCGGTCGGCGATGCAGGCCTTGCGCGACAAGCATCTTGAATGACATTCACGGAGCAGGCAATGAGCAAAATTGGTTTTGTCGGACTGGGCATCATGGGAACCCCGATGGCCGAGCACCTGATCAAGGCGGGTCATGAGGTGTTTCTCTTCAGTATCCCGAGTATTCCCGCATCGCTCGTCGAGGCGGGCGGCAAGCCCTGCGCAAACGGCAAGGAAGTCGCGCAGCACGCCGACATCATCATCACAATGGTGC
>JADZBO010000155.1 GCA_020851995.1 Burkholderiaceae bacterium | reverse complement strand
GGTACTTATTGCCTTGAAGTTGCACAGCAAGCGCGCAAGCCTCCTGACGAAACCCTGCTTCATGGCGCCGGGTCACTTCACAGCGCCAGGTCATATACTTGCGCAACGACCACTTCAGGTTCGCATCAACAGGTCACACGCGTCTTGCCGCCCCCATGGAAGCTGCTCAATTCGTCGCCAGCGGTCTTGGACTCATCGTAGGATTCATCCTTTCACTGACAGGCGCGGGAGGGGCAATTCTTTCAGTGCCGCTGCTGGTCTTCGGTTTGCACCTGACGGTCGCGCAGGCCGCACCGATCGGGCTGCTTGCGGTCTGCGTTTCGGCAGGCGTCGGTGCCCTGCTTGCCCTGCGCGCCGGGATCCTGCGCTACCGGGCGGCCTGCTTCATGGCGCTTTTCGGGCTGATGCTCTCCCCCGTTGGGCTCTGGGTGGCATCGCGTGTGCCGAACAAGCCACTCACCATGGTGTTCGCGTTCGTGTTGCTGTATGTGGCTCTGCGGATGCTGATCAGTGCCTGGCGTGAAATCCGCGGGATTCCTGAAGTCGAACGCAAGGCGCCACCCTGCTTGCTGAACGCGTCGATCGGAAGGCTGATCTGGACCGTGCCCTGCGCGCGATGTCTTGCCGCAGCAGGCGCCACGGCCGGTTTTTTTTCGGGACTGCTCGGTGTGGGTGGCGGCTTCATCATTGTGCCTTCGCTACGACGGCTCACCGATCTACCCGTGAATGCAATTGTCGCGACCTCATTGGGCGTGCTGACGCTGGTATCAAGCGGCAGCGTGGCGATTGCAGCGGCATCCGGCAACATGTTGTGGCACATCGCCATTCCGTTTGCACTCGGTTCATTGACCGGGATGCTGGTCGGGCGCCGCTTCGCCAGGCGTATTCCCGGGGCACGAATTCAGCAGGTGTTCGCTGTCTTCGCGCTGGGTGTGTCAGTTTCAATGTTCATCAAAGCGGTCGGGATGTGAGCGCTGTTCGCGCCGATGTACCCTTTGCACGTTCAGTCCTCAAGCGCGCGCATGGCTCGCTGCAAACCATCATCGCCAATCGCGATCCCCAGTTTCCTGAGCGCCGCCTCGACGCCGGCCAGGCACCCGAGAATCATCGCCGGGTTGAGGTCGCCCAGGTGGCCAATGCGGATGACGCGCCCCTGGAATGGCCCGAGGCCTCCCGCAATCGATACCTGGTAGTGCTCTCGGGCAATCGTCCGGATGTCATCGGAGCTCACTCCGGGCGCCAGCAGAATGGTAGTCACAGAGACTGACCGGGACTGCGGAACCTGGACGAGGAACCCAAGCTGCCCCCTTGCCGACCAGGCCTCGACTGCAGCCTGCACTGCGCCTGCGAGCCTGCGGTGACGGGCCAGAACCTGATCGACGCCTTCTTCGAAAATAAGACCCAGCGCCGCCTGCAAGCCCATCAGAAGATTATGGGGCGGCGTGCCACAAAACTTTTTGTAAGAAAACGGGCCCGCGCGCAGTTGCCAGTCCCAGTAGAACCGGTGGGACGGGTTCTTCGCGCTGACCTCCATGGCACGCGCGTCCGCCGCACAGAAGGCAATCCCGGGAGGGGTCATCAGGCCTTTTTGCGAAGCGCCCATGATCACATTGATACCCCACGCATCCATCGCGACTTCGGTGGCACCCAGAGAGGCCACCACATCCACAACGAAAAGCGCCGGGTGCCCGGCAGCATCAAGCGCGGCACGCAGCGCAGGTATGTCATTGGTGGTGCTGCTTGCGGTATCGGTATGCACGGCAAACAGTGCAACGATCTCGTGTGATGTATCCGCGCGCAGAACTTGCTCGATCTCGTTCGGATCGATCGGGAAACCTTCACGATACGGGGTACGCACCACCACAGCTCCCATGGCCTCAGCCATGAGAGCCCATGAATCCGAAAAATGACCTGTGCCGGCGATCAGCACTTTCTGGCCCGGGGCGAGCACGTTGGCGATCACCGCCTCCCATCCGCCGTGGCCGTTTGCTGCGTAGAGGAATATCTGGGCCTGCTTCGTGCCGAGCAAACGCCGCAAGCCATCCTCGCAACCGGCGATGATCGGATCCACGCGCGGATCGGACAGATCCATCGGCTGATTGGTCATCGCATCGCGCACGGCCTTGGGGATGTGCGTCGGGCCCGGCGAGTGCAGGAAACGGTTTCCCGGGAAATAAGGATAGGGCTTTGAATCAGCGGTCATGGCGTTCCTTGTATTCTGTGCACGATTCTAGCGCGACTGGTGCAATGGGTTTGCGGGACAAGTCGCAGCCGATCTGCCCTGCCCATCCTGAGTGATCCGGCCTGCCACATCGCACCTGCGCTGCATACGGGCGATTGTTCAGGCGCGATGGGCTGCACGGATCAGATCGGCAGCCTTTTCACCGATCATCATCGTTGCGGCGCAGGTATTGGCCGACACAATGTCTGGCATCACCGACGCATCGGCGATCCGTAAACCGGTCAGGCCGTGCACAAGCAAGTTCGAATCGACCACGCTGCCAGGAGCGGAGGCCGGCCCCATCCGGGCCGTGCCGTTCAAATGATACGACGACACCCCGAAGCGACGAATGTAGTCCATCAGTTCATCGTCGCGTTCGACCTGCACGCCCGGCATCGACTCACCATCGGCAAAGGACGCCAGCGCCGGCGTCTGCAGCAGCTTGCGTGCCAGCCGCGCGCCATCGAGCAGGACACGGCGGTCGTCCTCGTGCGCCAGGTAGTTGGGTTGGATCTCAGGGTCTTCGAACGGATCGGCAGACTTTGCCCGCACAGTTCCCATCGATTGCGGCCTGTGCTGCCAGACGCCACAGGTCATGCCAGGATATTGGTCAAGCATGCCCACATAGCCCTCGCGATAACTGGCGGGAGTGAACACCCCCTGAAGGTCAGGGCGTTTTAGACCTTCGCGCGACTGCCAGAAAAAATGCACCAGCGAAGGGCTGAGTGCGAGAACGCTGGGCCTGACCATCAGCCATCGCGCGATCTGACCCCAGAGACGCGGTGCCCGTGCAATTTGATTGATTGTTGCAACCCCTTTGACGCGCGCGACCACCCGGATCGAAAAATGATCCTTCAGATGGTTGCCGACGCCTGGCAAGGCGTGAAGCACCGGCACCCCGATGTCGCGCAGCCAGGCTTCAGGGCCCACACCCGACAATTGCAGCAGGCGTGGCGTGTTGATCGCACCCGCGCAAAGAATCACCTCGTGCCGGGCACGCACTGTCTGTTCCGCACCTTGCGCGCCGCCGCGCCGATACCTGACTCCGACAGCGCGTTTGCCTTCAAACAAAACCTGGGTCGCCTGCGAATGCGTGCGCACGGTCAGCGCCTTGCGACGTTGAGCGGGACGCAGAAACGTCCGGGCAGAGCTCATGCGCAACCCGCGATCAATGGTGCGCTGAAAATAGCCGACACCCTGCTGTGACGCACCGTTGTAGTCCGGGTTGCGCGGCATCCCAAACTGGTGCGCTCCTTCGATGAAGGCCTCGCAGATCGGGTGAATCCAGTCAATATCGGTGACCGGCAACAACCCGTCGCGCCCGCGCAATTGATCGTCGCCGGCGCCGATGCGTCGTTCGGTTTTTCTGAAGTACGGCAACACCTCGTTGAAAGACCAGCCTGGGTTCCCGGCCGCGGCCCAGTCGTCAAAATCCTGTGCCTGCCCACGGTTATAGACGAGCCCGTTGATCGAGGTCGATCCGCCAAGCGTGCGACCCTGAGGCACCGGAATCCGGCGTCCGTTGGTCTGCTCCGTGGGTTCGGTCGTGAACGGCCAGGTCACCGACGGATCGAATATCTTTTTGACGAAACCTGCCGGAATATGCAGATAAGGGTGCCAGTCGGACGGACCCGATTCAAGCAGGCAGACTGTCACACCGGCATCTGCGGTGAGGCGGTGTGCCAGCAGACAACCTGCCGCACCGGCCCCCACGATCACATAATCAAAAGTCCCGGCGTCTCGATCGAGTGCGTGACTCATCACGGCAAATCCTAAACCTGCGGACCCCAGGGAGCCGCGGTCATCAACTGGTTTTCCTGCTTCTGCAGCAGTGGGCGTAAGTGGCCGGCAAACGCCATGAAATCGGCATCACGGTACACGCCTGCCCAAAACGCGCGGCGATCCGCGTCATCGTCGAACTTCCAGAGGTGAACGATCTGGTTAAGCGCACCCACGTCGCCGATAAAGTAACCAGCAAGCTTGTTCGGATGTTTCGACAGCGCGGGCCAGCCTGCCTTCTTGTAGAGTTCCACGATCTCTGCCATCTTGCCAACCACCACCGTGTAGGTGCGCAGTTCGTATATCGCCATTTTGAGTCTCCCGTTGTGTCGCCGCCGGCAAGCGGCCGTGCGCGGTGCCTGCCAGCGATTCACTCGCCGCGGCGCACCCGTCGCCTTGCGCAACACTTTAATCTATCTGCGCTGCCACAACACGAGCCCCAGGCCGCTCAGGATGATGACACCCATCCCGGCCAGAGTCGCCTGGTCCGGCACGTGGCCGAAAAACAAGAACCCGATCAGTGACGCAAAGACAATCTGTGTGTAGGTAAACGGCGCCAGTCGCGCCACACTGGTAGTCCGATAGGCATAGGTCAGAAGCATGTGACCGGTCATCGCTATCCCGCCCAGCGCCGCGACCATAAGGCAGGCGCCAAGCGTCGGCGTGACCCAGAACAGTGGCACCAGTGCGCTCAGGATTGCCAGGCATATGATGCTGGTGATGAAGTTACTGGCGACCGGGTTGTCAGCCGCAAGCACTTGACGAGTCAGCACCTGGTAGGCTGCCATGGCGCCCGAGGCTGCGATCGGAAACAGCACCGCGGGCGTGAACAACGCGCTCCCGGGCCTGACGATCATGAGCACGCCGACAAACCCGCAAATGGCCGCGATCCACTGGCCGAGCCCGATCTTCTCCCTGAGCACGCGCGCCGAGTAGGCCACGACCAGCAGCGGCGACAGATAAACGACAGCGGTGGCTTCGCCCACCGGCACATAGCGCAAACCGCCCACGAAACAGAGGCTCGCCGCCAGCATGCAGAGCGCGCGCAGCAGTTGCTGGCGCCACCGACTCGTGCGCAGAATCGACAGGCCCATGGTGGGCATGTAGACCACACCCGTCAGCACAGTCTGGACAACGAACCGAGCCCAGACCACCAGCACCGCCGGGTACACCATTGACAGGGATTTGGAAATGCCGTCCTGCCCTGCAAACAGCAAGACAGCGCCAAGGCTGAGCATGACGCCATACAGGGGGTGTCGGGGTGCGCTCAACGAACTGGCCTGGCGGGAATCAGCTGACCAGATGACTGATCAGCGCCTCGAACTCGGCCGCGTCGAACGTCGAATTGTCAAAACGGCGAATCAGGGGATTGACTGGCGGTGCGATACGCCGGCGCGCATACTCGTCCCAGTGTTCGAGCTTCCAGGTATCGCGCGGGTCTGCCCGACGCACCATCCGGCGGCGCGCTTCCTCTGCCGGCAGATCAATCCACGCCATTCGGGCATGAACGCCCGGGGGCAATCCCATCGCATCCGGATCGAAGAGGAGACCGCTGCGGATTTCCCGCGAAAACGGGCCTACCGCCACAACATTGACATTCAATTCCAGATTCTCGCGCGCAATGTCGATCAGTCCGGCGTATTCGAGGTCGCGCAGATTCTGGAGATAAAAAGGACTGTCACGGTCCTCCGGGTTTCCGGTGGTCAGCTCCATGACGCGCGCACTGTAACGACCGTAGACAGTATCTTTGTCGAGGAAAAAGAATGCCTGACCAGTACGCGCCATGATCAGAGGCATGGCGCGCTTTGCAAGAGTGGTCTTGCCTGTGCCGGCGTGCCCCGCAAAAACGATCAGCCTGGGAACTGGCCCGGTCTCACTCCGAACAGTCAAATCACGGTCAGAATCCACCGGCTACTCCTCAGGTCCGCCCTCAGGCGGCGCCGGCCTTCTTGAGCAGCGCGTAAATCTGGTCTTTGAACAACAGCTTTTCCTTCTTCAGCGCCTCGATTTCCACGTGGGTCGCCGATTCGGTACCCGCTTCCATGTTCTTGATCCTCTGGTCCAGCGCATTGTGCTTGTCAAAAATCTTCGCAAAGTGGTGATCGCTGGTCTTCAGACGGCTGATCAGTTCTCGGTGCTCGGGGAACATGCGGACTCCTTCCTGAAAATAATGGTTCTCGCGACGGACCCAGTTGACGAGGTCATTCGCACAAACCCTTAGTGTAGCAATCAAACCAATGGGAGATTGGTCCCGGGACCGGGATCAACGGCCGGGCGCTGCCGGGCGCTGCCGGGTGCGCGTCTATGCACAAGACCGGTGCGCGGGCATTAAAAGTCGTCGTGCTCAGGCCGCGGCACCGATCCGCAATAGCGCCTTGGCCAGAGACTCGGGTGAGGTCACCATGGCATCGTGACCCGCCTGCATCTCAAGGTACGACCACCCTTGCTGCGCCCGGGCATAGGCGCGGCTGGCCTTCCCCGGGCCATAATGCGGCGTCACGGCAATGTAGGTGACCGGCAGGCCCGCAGCGACTGGCCCGTCAAGCTGCAGGCAATCCTCATAGGTGGAAATCGGATGCGGTGTGCAATGCGTGCGCAGCCAGGCCGTGTCGTGCGGATCGACCACGCCAAAGGCCGAGGGATCCGGGGGCGGCATCCACGCACCGCCCGATGCGGTCATAGCTTGCGCGCGACGCGTGTTCGCGATCTCCTCGCCGATGACCGAGAACG
>JADZBO010000154.1 GCA_020851995.1 Burkholderiaceae bacterium | reverse complement strand
TGGCGGGCGCCTTGCTCGGTCCGGTGACGGCGATCCAGGCCGGCATGGGCGAGCAGATCCTGATTCTCGTTCTGGTGTGTATCGTGATCGGTGGAATCGGGTCGGTACGCGGTGCTTTTGTCGGCGCTTTGCTGGTCGGCATGGTCGATACATCCGGACGGGCTTTCCTGCCGATGATCCTGCGCGAGTTCTTCTCGCCAGCAGTTGCGTCAAGCGTCGGCCCCACGCTGGCCGCGATCCTTATCTATATCGTCATGGCCATCGTGCTGGTGTTTCGCCCTTCGGGGCTTTTTCCCGCGCGCGGCTAGCGATGCAGACTTCACGAATCGCACCCTGGATCGTCCTGCTCGCACTGGCGGCGTTTCCGCTCGTCGCTGCACCGCTCGACCTCGGGTTTTATGTCTCGTTCGTGCGGCGGGTGATGATTTTCGCGCTGGCGGCCGCCAGCCTGAATTTTATCCTCGGGTATGGCGGCATGGTAGCGCTTGGACACGCTGCATTTTTCGGTGCGGGCGCATACGCTGTGGCGATCCTGGCGACGGAAGGCGTGAACAACGCGCTGCTTGCCTGGCCGGTTGCACTGCTGGTCGCCGGGGCTCTGGCCGCGATGATCGGCGCCGTATCCCTGCGAACGCGCGGCGTGTATTTCATCATGATTACCCTGGCCTTTGCGCAGATGGTCTATTACATCTCTATTTCTCTGCGCAAATATGGCGGTGACGATGGCCTGAACCTGGCCGGCGTTTCGCGGATTCCGGGCATCGACCTGGCCAGTGACCGGACGTTTTATTACCTGGTTCTGGTCATTCTCGCTGGCAGTCTGTCGCTGTTGAACCGGATGATCGACTCGCGGTTTGGTCAGGCACTGCAGGGCATACGCGAAAACGAATCGCGCATGGTGGCGCTCGGTTATCCCGTGTTCGGAATCAAGTTATTCGCCTTCGTCATCGCGGGCGTGATGGGCGGACTGGCCGGCGTGCTGCTGGCAAACCATAACCTGTTCGTGTCGCCTGCCATGATGCATTGGACTGCGTCGGCAAGCCTCATCATCATGGTGATCGTCGGCGGCATCGGTCACCGCTGGGGCGGTGCGGTCGGTGCCGCGGTCATGCTGTCGCTCGAGGAGATTCTCAGGCTCTACACCGACTACTGGCACTTGCCGCTTGGGCTTCTGTTGCTGGCGATTGTGCTGCTGGCACCCGCCGGTCTCGCGGGCGCCTGGGTCCGCAAGCCCGTCGCGGCGACCCGATCAGAGGCGGGCCCATGACCGCTTTGTCCATGGCTAACGATACAGACACCGTGCCCGTGCTGCGCGCGCGTGGTCTGGTCAAGCGCTACGGCGCGCTGCTTGCCACGGATGGCGTGACCCTCGACCTGATGCCTGGCGAGATTCACGCGCTGATTGGTCCGAACGGCGCCGGCAAGTCCACCCTGATTCATCTGTTGGCGGGCATGACAAAAGCGGACGCGGGATCGCTCTGGGTCGCGGGTCGCGACGTCACCCACGCCTCGGTCCGGCAGCGCGTGCGGGCGGGGCTATCGCGCTCTTACCAGATCACCAATATCTTCCAGGGCATGAGTGTGCTGGATAATTTGCTGCTGGCCGTGCAGGCGTGCGATGGCTCGAACTTCAGCCTGTGGCGCCCGAGGGCGCGGGATTCAGCGCTGCACGACCATGCGCGCCTTCTGGCTGCCGATTGCGCTATTGATAGCGCGCTGTTTTCACGGCCTGCGGGCACCTTGCCGCACGGCGAACAACGCAAACTTGAGTTTGCGCTTGCGCTGGCTTCGCATCCCACCGTGTTGCTGCTGGATGAACCGATGGCAGGCATGGGTCCTGATGAGACGGCGCGACTGACCGAACTGATCGATGGCCTGCGCGGGCGCGCGGCCATGCTGCTGGTGGAGCACGACATGGACGCAGTGTTCAGGCTGGCCGATCGTATTTCGGTGCTGGTGTATGGGCAGATCATTGCCACCGGCACACCTTCGGAGATTCGCGCCAGCGCTGCTGTGCGGGAGGCGTATCTGGGTGAAAGCGATGTGCCGGTCCCTGGCGACGTGCAGGACAACGCCCGCAGCGCAGGAGCCTGGTCGTGTTGAACCTGCGCAATGTGGCGAGCGGTTATGGCCTGAGCCAGGTGCTGTTTGGCATTTCGCTCGAGATCGACGAAGGCGAGGTGCACGCGGTGCTCGGGCGCAATGGCATGGGCAAAACGACGCTGGTGCGCACGCTGTTCGGCCAGTTGCCGTTGCAGACCGGGTCGGTGCATTTTTCCGGGCAGGACATTTCCGGCTGGGCGAGCGATCGCATTGCGCGCCTGGGCGTGGCGATTGTGCCCGAGGGGCGTCAGTGCTTCCCGAACCTGACTGTGCTCGAACATCTGACCGCATTTGCCGATCAGCGCAATCCCGGCATGCATGCCGGTTGGGACGCCAGGCGGGTCTTCGAGATGTTTCCCAGGTTGCGCGAACGTGCCTCGAACCTGGGCAACCAGTTGTCGGGCGGGGAGCAACAGATGCTGGCGATTGGCCGGGCGCTTGTCACGAATCCGCGGCTGTTGATTCTGGATGAGGCGACCGAAGGACTCGCGCCCAAGGTGCGCGAGGAGATCTGGCATTGCCTCGCGCAGCTTCGGCGCGAAGGCCAGACCATTCTGGTGATCGACAAATACGTCGAGCGCCTGATCGGGCTGGCTGATCGCCACACCATTCTCGAGCGTGGGCGCGTCGTGTGGAGCGGCGCCTCGGCGGCGCTGGCCGCCGACCGAGAGCTCTGGCACCGCTACCTGGGCGTGTGACCGGGGCGACGCTGTTGCGATCCTGCGGACTTGCCCGGCAAGCTTGCAGAATCAAGCCTGATCTGTCAGCTTGCCGGATCGACGCTAGTTGCCTAACTTGCCGAAGGCGCGGTCAGCCGCGGCGAGCGTCGCGGCGATGACTGCGTCGTCGTGCGTGCTGGAAACGAAACCCGCCTCGTAGGCGGACGGCGCAAAGTAGACACCCTCGTCGAGCATGGCATGGAAGAACACCTTGAACCGCTCGATATTGCTGGCGGATACCTCAGCGAGGCTGCCCGGCACCTGATCCGCGAAGTAGATGCCGAACATGCCGCCCACGCTGTCGGCGCTGAAGGCAATGCCGTGCGCGCGCGCGCAGGCTGTCAACCCGTCAGTGAGCTTGCGCGTTTGCGAGGCAAGGTGCTCATAGAAGCCGGGCGCGGACAGCAACTTGAGGGTGGTGATGCCAGCCGCCACGGCGACTGGATTGCCCGAGAGCGTGCCTGCCTGGTAAACACCACCAAGCGGCGCGATGTGTTTCATGACGTCGGCGCGCCCGCCAAATGCGCCGATGGGCATCCCGCCGCCGATGACTTTCGCCAGCGTGGTGAGGTCCGGCTTGATGCCTGTGAGCCCCTGCACCCCTTGGGGACCCACGCGAAAACCGGTCATCACCTCGTCGAAGATCAGCAGCGCGCCATGCGCCGTGCATTCCGTGCGCAGGGTTTCCAGGAAACCGGCAGCCGGCTTGACGAGGTTCATGTTACCGGCGATCGGTTCGACGATCACGCAGGCGATGTCCTTGCCGTGCTCGGCAAAGGCCGCACGGACTGCCTCCGTGTCGTTGTAGTCGATCACGATCGTGTGCGCGACGAATTCCGGCGGCACACCCGCCGACGTCGGGTTGCCGAACGTCAGCAGCCCAGAGCCCGCCTTGACCAGCAGGCTGTCTGCGTGACCGTGATAGCAGCCCTCGAACTTGATGATCTTGTTGCGCCCGGTCGCGCCGCGCGCAAGCCGGATGGCCGTCATCGTTGCTTCCGTGCCCGAAGACACCAGCCGCACCATTTCCAGTGACGGCAGGCGCTCGATCAGCATTTCAGCGATCTGAACTTCGGCCTCAGTGGGTGCCCCGTAGGACAGGCCGTGGACTGCGGCTTGCTGGACGGCGCTGACGACTTCGGGATGCGCGTGGCCCAGAATGGCCGGTCCCCAGGAGCCGACATAGTCGATGTAGCGCCTGTCATCGGCATCCCAGATGTAGGGACCCTGGGCGCGGGTGACGAACCGTGGGGTTCCGCCCACCGAACGGAATGCGCGGACAGGCGAATTCACGCCACCGGGGATGCTGCGACTGGCGCGTTCGAAGAGTTCAGCGTTACGGGACATGCGGTTGACTCCGGAAGGACGGACGGAACGGAAAGATTAACGGAAAGATGAACGGGAACGGTCGCGTTGACGGGAAGCGTTGCCAGGAAGAATAACGTTAACCGGGAAATGAATTCGAATTGAAACCGGCCGCGCCGAAAGGCGCGGACAGCGCGCGCGCCGCGGCTTCGATGTCGGGTGCGAGAAACAGGCTGCCGACGACCGCAATCGAGTCCGCACCCGCCTGTGCCAGAATCCCGGCGTGCTGCGGGCCGATACCGCCAATTGCGACCACGCTAGGGCGCGGGGCCTGAAAGGTTTCGCACAGCGCGCGCCCCTCGGACAGGACGCTCAGCGGCGCGGGCGGTGCCTTTGGTTTGGTCGACGAGGCGAACATGGCGCCAAAGGCGATATAGGCGACGGAGTGCTGAATCAGGCGTGCCGCCCGCGCAGGATCGGCATAGCAACTCACGCCGATCAGCAAGTCCTGGCCGACTGCTGCGCGCACGACCGCGGGATCTTCATCGTCCCGCCCCAGGTGCACGCCATCGGCGCCCACATCCCGCGCCAGGCGCCAGTCGTCATTGATCAGGAACACCACCCCCAGTTCGCGACAGACCACGGCAAGCCTTTGCGCAAGCTTCGCGCGCAATGATGCGCTGGCAGTCTTGTGCCGCAACTGCAACGCGCGCATACCGCCGCGAGCAGCGTCGCGCGTGGCCTGCTCCAGTTGCGCGGCATCGTCCCAGTCAGGTGTGACGCCATAGAGCCCGCCCGGAAACCGTAAATCCGCGGTCATGACTTGGCTGGCATGGGGGTGGGCATCCGGGCGGCAATGCGCTGTCCCATACCGGGCGCGAAGGATTGCTCCAGCGCCAGCGCTGCATGGGTGCAGGCGGCACGCGCCGCCTCCGGCACCGACAGCCCCTGGGCGAGCAGCGCCGCAAGCGCGGTGGCGACGATGCCGCCCGCGTCGCGCACACGGTCAGGTGGCGCGACCCATGGCCAGGTGATGGTTTCGCTGTCCGGCCCAACCAGGACGTTAACCCGATGACCCGGTCGCTGAGGACTGCCGGTCAACAGAACCCAATCCGCGCCGATGGCCTGAAGCGCCTGCGGCGCGGCGGTTTGCCCGGAGACTTCAATGACGTCTTCGGTGACCCATTGCGCCAGACGACGTGCTTCCATCACCACCACATGGGCCTGAGGCACGAGCAGTTCAATCGTCGCGCCCACCAGGTCCTCGGCCCCGTCGTCTTCGGGGGGCTCTTCGGAATCGACGGCTTGTGCTCCCAAGTGAAGCACGAGCGGCACCTGGCTGTAGTCGGCCGCGACTTGCGCGACGGCGCTGACCGCCTCGGCCGAGGAAAGCGCGCCGACCTTGATTGCCTGCACAGACATGTCTTCCAGCACACAGCGGGCCTGGTCATCGATTTGCTCGGCACGGCAGGGCACGACGGATTCTGTGTCTGCCGTGTCCTGTGTCGTCACGGCCGTCAGGACGGAAAGGGCATGTACACCCAGTGCTGCGCAAGTGACCGCGTCAGCCGGCAGACCGTCTGAGCCGGTCGGATCAAAAGGACCAAAAATCAGAGCGATTGGTAAGGAATATTTAGACACAGTGGCAGTCCAGCTTCGGTTCTGTGACCGGTCAGGATAGTTCGGAGTGTTGGACGGGGAATTTCTGTCGGCACGCCGGTATTGGTTTCGGTAAGATTGACCCCATTGTAAGAGAAGCTCCGATTAGGGTGGCGATTGCGCTGCCGACCAATCGGATTTGCAACTGTTGGCCGAGGGAACGATGCGCACTTGGATGTGTCTGATCTGTGGATGGATTTACGATGAAAGCGCGGGCCTGCCCGAAGAGGGCATCGCACCGGGTACGCGCTGGGAAGACGTCCCGCCGAACTGGGTTTGCCCGGAATGCGGGGCGCGCAAGGAAGATTTCGAAATGATGGAGGTTTGACGCCATCGCTGCGCGATGCCCGCTTGGGCTCACTTTTTAAAGGACGAATCATGACCACTCAGACGACCAGTACTCCTGCCGGCGCGATTGACTTGTCCAACCAGTTTCTTCTGGCGATGCCGGGAATGGTGGGCGGGGAATTCGCCGGCACTGTCATTTATGTCTGCGAACACTCCGAAAAGGGTGCTCTGGGCCTGGTGATCAACCGGCCGACCGACCTCACGCTTGGCAGCCTTTTCGAGAAAATCGATCTCAAACTGGAGATTGCCCCGGGGCTTGACGCTCCGGTGTTCTTCGGCGGGCCGGTGCATACCGACCGCGGATTTGTACTGCATTCTCCCGTCGGCAAGTACACCTCGAGCATCGACCTGGGCGAACTTGCGCTGACCACCTCCCGCGATGTCCTGCAGGCTGTTGCCGAGGGTTCGGGGCCGGAAAAACTACTGGTGACTCTGGGCTATGCCGGCTGGGGCGCAGGTCAGCTCGAAAACGAGATGGCCCAGAACGCCTGGCTGAGCGTCAAGGCGGACGTACGGATCATTTTCGGCGTTCCCCCCGAGAAACGCTACCCGGCGGCCCTGCAGTTGCTCGGAATCGATCCGATCATGCTGGCGGGCGAAGCCGGGCATGCCTGAAGAAACGCTGCTGGCGTTTGATTACGGCACCAAAAAGCTTGGTGTCGCGATTGGTAACACGCTGCTGCGTCAGGCCCGTCCGCTGGACATCATCCTGGAGCCCACCCGGATCGGGCGCTTTGCACGTATCGCGAGCCTGATCGATACCTGGCGCCCCGAGCGGCTGGTGGTCGGGCTCGCGCTCGACACGGATGGCTCTGACCAGTACGCGACCAATCGCTGTCGTCGATTCGCGAATCAGCTGCACGGGCGCTACGGGCTGCCTGTCGAACTGGTCGACGAACGCGGTTCTTCCGTCGAGGCCCAGAGAATGACCGGTCAGGCACCCGACGATGCGGTGGCAGCGGCTATCATTCTGCAACGCTACTTTGATGCGACCTGAGTCGAACCCATGCAACCGACCCCCCCTGTTTACACTCCCGCGACCCTGCCAGACGCTGAAACGCTTTACGCCAGCCTTCTTGTCGCAGTGCGCGAAGAAATCAAGTCCCTGCCAGTACAACAGGTGCATCTGATCGGAATTTATTCCGGGGGAGCCTGGCTGGCGCGACGGCTTCACAAGGACCTCAAGCTCGTCCAACCCTATGGCACGCTGGACGTCAGCTTCTATCGCGACGACTTTGACCGCATCGGCCTGCATGGCCAGGCCCAGCCCACGGATATCGCGTTTCCGGTGGCGGACAAGCACCTCATTCTGGTGGACGATGTTCTCTACACGGGACGAACCATACGCGCGGCCATGAACGAGTTGTTCGACTACGGTCGCCCGGCGTCGATACGCCTGGCGGTTCTGATTGATCGCGGTGGCCGCGAGCTTCCCATTGGGGCCGCGGCGATCGGCGCGCGGGTCGAGCCGGCGCCCGCCGGCAACCTGGTGCTGTCGGAAACCGCGGATGGTGTGCTGGCCCTGTCCATCGAACCGCAGGAGCAATGATGCGCAATCCACAACTCAACCGGCACGGTGAGCTCACGCACCTGATCACCACCGAAGGATTGCCGCGCGATATCCTCACCCAGATTCTGGATCGCGCCCAGAGCTTCGTCCCGCTGGCTAACCGCGAGATCAAGAAAGTGCCGCTGCTGCGCGGCAAAAGCGTGTTTAACCTGTTTTTCGAAAACTCAACGCGTACGAGGACTACTTTCGAAATCGCCGCCAAGCGGCTTTCGGCTGACGTGTTCAACCTCAACATTAATGTTTCCTCCGCAGCCAAGGGTGAAACGCTGCTCGACACCATTGCGAACCTGTCGGCGATGCAGGCCGACCTGTTCGTCGTGCGCCATGAAGCGAGCGGCGCGCCGTATCTGATTGCCCAGCATGTCGCGCCGCATGTCCATGTTGTCAATGCCGGTGACGGGCGCCACGCGCACCCGACCCAGGCGCTGCTCGATATGTACACGATCCGGCACTTCAAAAAGGATTTTTCCAATCTCACCGTGGCGATCGTCGGCGATATTCTGCATTCCCGTGTGGCGCGCTCGAACATCCACGCACTGACCACGCTGGGCGTGGCCGAGGTGCGGGCGATTGGTCCCCTGACACTGCTCCCGGCGGGTCTTGAGCAAATGGGACTGCGCGTGTTTACCGATATGGCGCAAGGACTGCGCGACGTCGACGTCGTCATCATGCTGCGTTTGCAGAACGAGCGGATGCGCGGTGCGCTGCTGCCTTCGTCCGAAGAGTATTTCAAGCACTACGGGCTGACCGCCGAAAAACTTGCGCTGGCCAAACCCGATGCGATCGTCATGCACCCCGGCCCCATGAACCGCGGTGTCGAAATCGATTCGTCGGTAGCCGATGGCAGTCAGTCGGTCATCCTGAATCAGGTTACGTTTGGCATCGCCGTGCGCATGGCGGTAATGAGCATTGTCGCGGGAGCCTCGGCATGAAACTGCACATCACCCAAGGGCGCATCATCGATCCGGCCGCCGGCCTGGACGCGGTCACGGATCTTTTTGTGGCCGACGGCAAGGTCGCCGCTATCGGACCGGCACCCGCCGGCTTCAAGGCAGACCGCGTTATTGATGCGACAGGGAAACTGGTGCTGCCCGGACTCATCGACCTGGCGGCGCGTTTGCGCAAACCCGTGGAATACCGTGCGACGCTCGAAGTCGAGATGCAGGCCGCCCTTGCGGGTGGCGTGACCAGTGTGATCCTGCCGCCCGATACTGATCCGACGCTCGACGAGCCCGGACTCGTCGAAATGCTCAAGGATCGGGCTCGCCAGCTTGATCAGGTGAATCTTTATCCGCTCGGAGCGATGACCGTCGGGCTGGGCGGCAAAGTGATCACCGAGATGGCCGAGTTAACCGAGGCCGGCTGCGTTGGATTATCTCAGGCCGACGTTCCGGTCGAGGACACCACCGTGCTTTTGCGCGCCATGCAATATGCGCGCACTTTCGATTATGTGCTTTGGCTTCAGCCGAATGATCCCTGGCTTTCGCGTGACGGCGTCGCCGCAAGCGGCGCTTACGCTGCACGGCTGGGATTGCCGGGTGTGCCGGCGCAGTCGGAGTCGATCGCATTACACACCTTATTCGAACTGCACCGCGCGACCGGCGCGCGGCTGCACCTCTGCAGGCTTGCCACAGCGGGCGGCGTCGAACTGGTGCGCAGGGCCAAGCGCGAGGGGCTGGGCGTCACTTGCGATGTGTCGGTCAATCATCTGCATCTGACCGATGTCGACATCGGTTACTACGACAGCAATTTCCGGCTGAATCCCCCGCTGTACGGGCAGCGAGACCGCGATGCGATCCTGGCCGGGCTTGCGGACGGCACGATCGATGCCATTTGCTCCGATCACACGCCGGTCAGCCGGGACGGCAAGATGCTGCCCTTTGCCGAAGCCCAGGTCGGCGCCGCCGGGCTTGAATTGTTGCTGCCGCTCACGCTGCTGTGGGCCGCGCGCGCCGGCATTCCGCTGGTTCAGGCCCTTGCGCACATCACCAGTGCCCCGGCGCGCATCCTTGGCGCATCATGCCCGTCGGTTCCGGCCTGCGGCAGCCTGGCGGTCGGAGTGCCTGCCGATCTGTGCATTGTCGATCCGCAAGCGTCCTGGATGGTTGCGGCGCGGTCGCCCGCCGGGCAAAACCAGCAGACGCCTTTTATCGGTATTGAAATGCCTGCCAGCGTGATTGCGACCCTGGTGCGCGGTCGGGTGCTCTGGGAGCAGGTTGCTTGAACCTGCTGAGGTTCCTGACGCGGTTACTGGCCTGCCTTGTCTGGGTCGTTTTCGGCCTCTTGATCATTGTCTTGTGCTACCCGTGGGCGGGGTCGGCGTTTCGCGGCTGGTCTAAACGGTGGTGGTCTGCAGGCCTGCTGGTGCTGTGCGGCGTGCGCACGTCGGTCGAGGGTGAACCCCGTCTGGCTGGTCCGGTGCTCTGGGTGGCGAATCACGTTTCCTGGCTCGATATTTTTGCGCTCAATCGTGTTCGCGCCACGGCGTTCGTGGCCAAGAGCGAGATACGCAGCTGGCCGCTCCTGGGCTGGCTGGTGGCCGGTGCCGGTACGATTTTCATCGAGCGCGCATCGCGCCACGCGGTGCACCGCGTAGGCCAGGCCATGCGCGCGCAATTCACCAAGGGCCGGGTGGTCGGGTTGTTTCCGGAAGGCACGACGTCGCCGGGTTTTGATGTCCTGCCGTTTTATGCCAATCTGTTCGAGCCCGCGCGACAGGGCGCCGCGGCAATACAGCCGGTCGCGTTACGCTATTTTCACGGCGAGGGGCGCAGTGATTTCGCAGCCTATGTGGGTGAAGAAACGCTTGTGCAGAATCTCTGGCGCGTTCTGGGCGGCAGCGGCGTTCGTATTGAGATCGCGTTCCTGCCGCCGGTATGGTCGGGTGAGGGCGAGGCGCCGGCCCGCGCCGCGCTCGGTCGCCAGTCGCACGAGGCGATCCGCCAGGCGCTGAACTGACCGGGACTGCGGATTCCGAACGGGTTCCCCCGAGTTGCGCCGAAAGATACACTTGCTGCAATTTTCCGGCCTTTCAGGATTTCGTTCCCCATGTTGACTGACCCGACTATTCAGGATGACGAACAGGCCCGCGCCTGGCTCGCGGCCCTCGCCGAACGCGGCACACGGCACGCAGTCGATGTCGACGGCTGCGAGATGGTCTGGTACCAGTTCGGGCAGGGCGATCCGCTGGTGCTGATTCACGGAGGGCACGGCAGCTGGACGCACTGGGCACGCAATATCGAAGCCTTGTCGGCCCGGTTTTCACTCTGGATACCGGACCTGCCGGGTTATGGCGAATCCGGCTTGTCGGGCTACGGGGATTGGGATTCGCTGGTCGACACGACGGTGCGGGGCATTGATGCGTTGCTTGGCGTGGATACGCTCTTTAATCTCGCCGGGTTTTCGTTCGGCGGGCTGGTGTCGGCCCATGTTGTGGCGCGACGCCCGGGGGTGCGTCGGCTTGCGTTGCTGGGCCCTGGCGGCCATGGCGGGCCGCGCCGCCCTCGCGGCAAGTTGCTTAACTGGAAGAAGATGCTCGAACCGGAGGATGTGAAAGAGGCCTTGCGTCACAACCTCTGGGTTCACATGCTCTGTGCGGACGCGGCCATCGATCCGCTGGCGCAACGCATACACACCGTTGCTTGCGAGTTCACGCGGTTTCATAGCCGCACGATTTCACAAATGGGCGGATTGCCTGAGGCAATCGATCAGTATCCCGGCGAAACGCTTTTCATCTGGGGCGAAAACGAGGTGACCTGCACACCCGGGTATTTGATCGAACACCTCGTTAAGGCACACCCGAACCGGCACTCGCGCATCGTGCCCGGGGCAGGCCACTGGGTGCAGTATGAGGCGGCCGGCGAGGTCAACCGATTGTTGCTGGACTGGTTTTAAATGTGCCCTCAGGCGTTGAACACTACACTAGTCGCCGCCCAGGGGGGCTGACTGGCGGCACGAGATCTGAACCAGTTTGCGATCCTGCAAGCGCAGCGCCGTCAGACTTCCGCCCCAGACGCACCCGGTATCCAGGCAGATGACATCTGAGCGCAGCACCAGCCCCAGGGTGGACCAGTGTCCGAAAACGACAGTGACCTCGCGCGTCGCGCGGTCGGGCACATCGAACCAGGGCACCAGACCCTGATTGCGGTGGTTGGGTGCCGACTTGATTGCCAGGACCATGCGCCCTTTGAGCGTGCACATCCGCATGCGCGTCAGCGCGTTGACGATCACGCGGAACCGTTTGCCACCGCTGTGGTCGTCCTTCCAGTGGTCCGGCTCATCACCGTACATCTTCTGCAGCACTTTTTGCCAGTTGTTGCCGCGTAACGAGGTTTCGACTTCGTGGGCGAGTTGCAGCGTCTTGCTCACATCCCACTTGGCCAGTACGCCAGCATGCACCATCAGATGTCCAGCCTCGAAGTGTGCGAGCGGTCGCTGGCGCAGCCAGTCGATGATTTCGTTGGCGTCGGGTGCGTCGAGCACTTCAAGCAGCGTGTCGTTTTTCCCGGGACGCCGAACACCCGCTGCAATGGCCAGCAGATGCAAATCGTGGTTGCCGAGGATCGCGACGCTGCGCTCCTCAAGCGCCATCAGGCGACGCAGCGTGGTGAGCGACTGCGGGCCGCGGTTGACAATGTCACCGGCAAACCAGAAGCGTGCGTTGGCATCCTGCGCGATCTCAGGGTGTGCCAGCAATTCGTCCAGCGACGAGCAGCAACCCTGAATATCCCCGATCATCCAGATGCTGGGCTGGCTCATACCGGGGATTTCTTCCAGGGCAGGGTGAGGACGCTCCGGCGGAAGAGGGCGTGGCGGTTTTCCATCATCAGTACTGCGGTCAGCGCCAGAATCATGGCGCCAATGTTCGGCAGCAGCGCAGTCACCACCGGCGGCCACTTATAAAGAAGGCCGACATTGAGCGCGAGCTGGTTGATCATGAAGAAGCCTGTCCCCAGCAGGATACCGAGAAAGACCTTCGCCCCGACGCCGCCACGACGCGTTTGCATGAAGCTGATCGGCGCAGCGATGGTGATCATCACAAGCAGCGTGAAGGGGTAGGCGAGCTTGCGCCAGATCGCGACGATCTGGCGGTCTGCCGTGAGCATGTTGCGATCCAGATAAGCGACGTAGTCCTTGAGGGCGAACAGCGACATGCGCTCCGGCGTCAGGATGCGCGCGACCAGGCGATCGGCGCTCAGCGTCGTCTCGACGATGCGCTCAGGGATTTGCTCGACGCTCATCAGGGGGAGATCGGTCGTGCCGGCCTCGGCCATAATGTTGCGCGCTTGCGGTGCGACGATGTTTTCAGTGACATCCTGCATGATGAGCTTGCCGTCGGCGAATCGTCCGCTGGCTGCCTTGGAGACCATGGAAAGTTCCAGACCATTCGGGAATTCGAATACCCGCAGATCCGCCACGTTGCCGGACGACAGCAGTCGACCGATGTTGATGATGCGGGTGCCCCCGTTGGGCGTGGGCTCCTTGAACCAATAGCCACTGACCAGCCTGCCGCCTTCGACCCGGCCGCGCAGCAGCAGGTTGGCCTCGCTGTTCTTGACTTCCGCCATGGGAGTGATGACCTCCGAGAGCAGAAGCGCCGCCAGGATGATCGGGATCGATACGGCCCACAGCATGCCCAGCAGCCCGAGGCCGCTGACACCGGACACTCGCAGGATGACCAGCTCATTGCGCTGGGCGAGCCCGGCCAGGGCAAGGATGGAGCCAATCAGCAGCCCGATGGGCAAGAGATCGTAGAGGCGCGTCGGGATCGCCAGCGCCTGCAGGTAGAACAAGGCCGAGAGCGGGAATTTGGCGCCAACTGAGTCGAGCTCATCGACCAGAGTGAAGAAGGTGAAGAGTCCGATGAGCGCCAGCACCACGACGGAGGTGGACCGGTAGATTTCGAGGGCGAGATAACGTCGTGCGGTTCGCATGGGTTCTAGTGTAATGCCCAAGTACGGTGCTTGCAGAGTCGGCGTTGGCCCCTTGTTGCTGAGGAAACCCTGCCGTTGTCCGTGCCTCGCGAAAAGTCAGCCCTTTTTCGGCGTGTGGAGGGATGCTTCGAGCTCTGCGCGAATCGCCTGAAGCACCGGCTCAGTCGCCGGTTTGACACCATGCCAGATTGCGAAGCTGATCGCTGCCTGGGCCACCAGCATGCCCAGTCCGTCCTCCGTGCGGTGTGCGCCGTCGGCTGCCGCCTGTCGCATGAACGGCGTCGGGTTTGTCGAATACATCATGTCATAGGCAAGCGCGTTGGGGGCATAAAGCCCGCCTGGCAGGTCGGGTGCGGCGTCCGCCAGACTGCTGGCGCTGGCGTTGATCACCAGATCCCATCCGCCGGGACGCTCGGCTTCGCTCAGGCCGCCGGCGCTTAACCGATCACGCAGGGCAGAGTCGTGCCCGAGCCACCAATCCACGAGATCGACCGCCTTGTGGCGCGTCCGGTTCACGATGCGAAGTCGCCGAGCGCCCGCCAGTAACAGTGGACCAATCACGCCCCGGCTAGCGCCGCCCGCTCCGACAATCAGGATATCGGCGTGTGGCGCGGTGATGCCCAGCCTCAGCAAGTCATCCACCAGGCCGGGGCCGTCGGTGTTGCAACCATGCAGCGAGCCGTTCTCCATCCAGAGTGTGTTCACGGCCTGAGCCTGCTGCGCGCGCAGACTGAGGTGTTCCCGGGCGATTTGCCAGGCATCCAGTTTGAAGGGCACGGTGACGTTCAGACCGCGCCCCCCCTCAGCGAAAAAGGTCTCAACGGTCTGTACGAATTGATCGACCGGTGCCGCAATCCGGTCGTAATCCAGCGCAATGCCGGTTTGAGCGCCGAACATGCGGTGGATTGCCGGCGAGCGGCTGTGCGCGACAGGATTGCCGATGACGGCAAAGCGGGGCGTTGCGTTGTGGTTCATGGTTGTCGGGTTTGCAATGCGCCGTTGACGAAATGCCATGTGCGCGTGATGACGATCTGATCCACCTGCCTGGCGATGTCGGGCGGGAATGGCGCGAACGGCGCGGCAAGCGAAACGATTCTTCTGACCGCAAGATTGAGCAGCGGTTCGTTGGAGGGCTGATCGATGGTGACATCAATGACTGTGCCGTCAGCCCGGACGGTGACGCTGGCGCGCAGCGTCCCGTAGACCTGAGGCCCCGCCCCGCGCGGATAGTGTTCGGTGCCGGTGGTTTCAATACGGGAGCGCCATTGGTCAAGATAGGCTGCATAGCGGCTTTGTGCCGCGCCCGGCGCGTCGAAATATTTTCGTGGCCGCTGGTTGTATTGTTCCACCTGGGAAGCGAGCGCAGTCATCCGGGCATTGAGCATCACTCTCTCCTGGTCGACTGGATCGTGTCCCTCGGTCGTAGCCTCCCTGAGAAAGTGCGGCGTTGGATTGGCCGGCGCCACCTCTTGCAGGGACTTCAGTTGGGTCAGCAACTGCTGCTGTTCGGCCTCGAGTTGGAGTCGCTTGCGTGCCATCGCTTCGAGCAGGATGCTGTCCGCGGACTTGCCGTTGAAGGGAACCGGGCTTGTGGCCACACCGACGCGGGCATCGCCGCCACCCTCCATGTTGCGCGGGGCGATTGCGGACGGCCTGACTGGCGCGGAGTCTGTCTCGGTGTTGACCAGGATGACTTCAAGTGCCGGGAGGCTTGTGTCGGGCGTGGGCGGAGTCTGCCGTTGCCAGGCCAGCAGCGCCGCGTGCGCGGTGACGGAGGCCGCGAACCCCCAAGCCAGGTATCGGCGGCCTGGAATCTTCCAGGCGCGCAGCTGGGCGGGATGCGGCGTCAGTGTGCTCACGGGTTGATCGCGAATGGATTGACCGATTCTATTTTTGTGGCGTGTCGCTCATGGATTGGCCGATTCTATTCTTCTGGCGTGTCGCTCGCATCCACTTCGGCGACCAGGTCAACAAAGCGGCATTCAAGATCAAGAGACAATTCGTCCATGCCAAGGATGTCGACTTCGACGATCTGGCCGCGCGGCAGGGAACCAAGACCCGACACGCGTGCCACCAGGGGCGCGTTCTCGAAGCGCACCAGATCTTCCTTGAGCACAGCGGCGCGGCAGCGCGTGATGCCCTGCTGACGCAGCCACCGCAGGCACCAGTATTTTTCCATGCCGGACTGGAATTCGTTCCAGGCTGCGTATTGCGCTTCAAAGCCGCCGATGATCGCGAAGAGGTCTGCATCCCGGGGCTTGAAGGGCGCGACCAGCGCGGCCGAAACGCCGTGTTCGATGACCGCGATCAGCTGCCATTGATTGACGAGGTCGACATAGCGCCTCAGAGGGGAGGTGCACCAGGCGTACTGCGAGACCCCGATCGACTCGTGCGGGAGGGCGTGCGTGCTCATGCGCACGCGTCCCGTCTGCTGGGCGCGGAAAATGCCGGGTACGCCGCGTGCGTTGAGCAACCCCGCCCAGGTGCTGTTAGCCAGGATCATGTACTCCGCCACAATACGATCGAGCGGCGAGTTGCGCTGGCGCCGGACGATGCGCACGGGGGTATCCGCATCGTCCGGATCGCCGTCCAGGTAAAAGCTGTACTCCGCCCGTGAGTTGTTTTCCGGCTTGCCCCGCATGATCTCGCGCTGGCGCGTGAGTTGCAGCGCCAGTTGCCAGAGCGGCCGCACCCAAGCGTCATAAGGGAGCCTGCGGGTCGGATCGGCGAGCGCCGCTTCGGTGATTTCAGGCTCCAGCACATGATGGCGCAGGTTCTCGCGGACGCTGACGCGTTCGAGACGACTCTCATGCGAAAGAATTTCCCCCGTTTCCGGTCTGGCCGTCACATAGAGCGAAATGGCGGGAACCGGCGTGCCGGCCTCAAGCGAGAAGGCAGAAATGACTGATTCCGGTTGCATCGGAATCTTCTCGCCCGGCATGTAGACGGTGGACATCCTCGCGCGTGCCAGTTGGTCAAGGGCGCTTTCGCGGGTCACCAGCAGGCCTGGAGCCGCCACGTGGATACCCACGCGCACGGTGCCGTCCGCAAGCTGCTGGACGGAGAGCGCGTCGTCGATTTCGGTGGTCGTGACATCGTCCACCGAATACGCATCGACCTCGGCCAGGGGAAGCTCCGTTCCCTCTGTGCCGATTTCGATCTCCGGAAATCCGGTGCCTTTCGGAAAGTGAGTGGCCAGAAACCGGCGCTTGTGCAGCGCGAGCGCACTAGGCCACGCGCCAAGATCGAGCAGCAGTCGCTCGGGAGATTTCTGCAGGCGCGTGCAGGCAGCATCGAGCGCCTTCCACGCCTGTGAATTCTTGTCGGGTTTGGTGATCAGGCTGGTGGCCTGGTCGGCGATGGCCATGGGTAGCTTTCCCGCAGCCATGTCGTCTGCCCAGCCCGCGATCTCTTCGGCCTGCCGGCGCTTTTTTTCCTGTGCGGCCAGTGCCGCTGCAAGAATTTCCGGCGGCGCGGTCCGGTAACGTCCCTTGCCTCTGCGGTGGAAATAGACGGGAGCGCTGTGCAATCGCAGCAGCAGGCCCGCTTTTTCGACCGGATCGGGCGGATGGCCGAAATAGTCCGCACCAAGCGTTTCGGCGTCGAACTCGTCCTGCGGAGCGCACTCCCAGAGAAATTCGAGATCAATGCCTTGCGCGAGACGGTCGGCTTCGGTCAGCAGCGCGTCGGGCGATGGTGCCGAAAACGTGAACAGACAGCTGGTGCGTTTGATCTTGCTGCGCTTGCCGGAGGCGGATTCCACCTGGAGCGCAGATTCGGTTTCGGACAGAATGTGGCCGGCTTTGAACGAGCCATCCTCTTCAAACAACACATACATACTGATTTCCCTCAGGCGTGCCCGGCAAACGCCATGACGCGTGGCAGCCACTGTTCAAAATCCGATAGCCCGTGATCGCTGCCGGGTACGATGATCTGCGCGCAGTCGGCAAAATAATCCCGCATTTCACGCCAGTCCAGCACCTCGTCACCCGTGGCGGCGATGAGCAGATAGCGCCCGGGTTTGGTTGGTCGAGACACCCGCATCCGTTCGAGTTCGCCGATGTAGGCCGGCAGGAACTCGAACGGGACCCCTGTGTGAAAATCTCGCTGGGTGCCGACCTGAGTGGCCAGATCGCGCGGCGCATGAACGGCCGGGTTGATCAATACGGCACGGGTGCCGAACTGCTCGGCGAGCCAGGTCGCATAGTAGCCGCCAAGCGACGATCCGACGATCGTCACGGCCGCGGGATCCCTGCCTGGCACAGCATGAATCAGTGCTTGCAGCTGTTCACCGGCAATCGTCATGGCTGCGGCGGGGCTTGGCGGCAGTTGCGGGCAGCGCCACGCCGCCTGCTTACCGCGCGCTGCCATCGCGTTCGCCATCATCTGCGCCTTGAACGACAGCGGCGACGAGCGAAACCCATGCAGATAGAGAACCATTACTGCGGCACTCGTGCCTGGGCGGACGTTGCGCCAAGCATGTTGAGCAGGCGTGTGTGAACGCCGCCGAAGCCGCCGTTGCTCATGATCAGGATGTGGTCGCCGACGCGGGCATCCCGTGTGATGTCGGCAATCAGCGCGTCGAGGTCACCGTGCGTGCGAACGCGCGCGCCAAGCGGTGCCAGCACCACGGCGGGATCCCAGCCGAGCGCGTGCTTGCCCTCGTGCTGACCAAAGCAGTAAACGAGATCGGCCGGATCGAGCGCATGCGCAAGGCGGGCCGCCATGGTGCCGAGCTTCATCGTATTGGAGCGGGGTTCGAGCACGGCAAGAATCCGAGCACCGCCGACCCGGGCCCGCAGTCCGTCGAGCGTAGTGCGGATTGCGGTTGGGTGGTGGGCAAAATCGTCGTACACCGTCACGCCGGCAGCGACACCCCGTATCTCCATGCGTCGTCGTACACCCGCGAACCGGCAAAGCGCCTCGATGCCGGCGGCCAGCGGTACCCCGACATCCCGTGCCGCAGCCAGTGCGGCCAGCGCGTTGTGCCGGTTGTGATCGCCGGTCAGTGACCACCTTACGCGCCCGGCTGTGCCCGACGCATCGCGTACTTCGAAGGTGCCTGAATCGATCGGTAGTCCCTGCAGGCCGCCTGCCTGGCCCACGCGCTGCACGCGCGACCAGCAGCCTCGGGTCAGCACGCGCTCAAGTGCAGGATCCGCGTCAGGGACGACGATCAGCCCTGATCCGGGCACCGTGCGGACCAGATGGTGAAACTGCGTCTCGATGGCACTGAGATCCGGGAAGATGTCGGCATGATCGAATTCAAGATTGTTCAGAACAGCAGTCCGGGGACGGTAGTGAACGAACTTTGAGCGTTTGTCGAAAAACGCCGTGTCGTATTCGTCTGCCTCGATCACGAATTCCCGCGAATCCGGACTGAACCGCGCCGAAACCCTGAGGTCGTGAGCCACGCCGCCGATCAGGAAGTTGGGTCGGCGTCCCTGCGCTTCCAGTATCCATGCGAGCATCGCGCTGGTGGTGGTCTTGCCATGGGTGCCCGCCACGGCCAGAACATGCTGTCCGAGCAGGACCTGCTCCCCCAGCCATTGCGGCCCCGAAGTGTAGGCAAGCCCCGCGTCGAGTATTGCCTCCATCAGCGGGTTGCCGCGCGAAACGACGTTGCCGACGATGAACAGATCCGGTTTCAGAGCCAATTGATCAGCGCCGAAGCCCTCGATCAACCCGATACCCTGTTCCTCGAGCTGGGTGCTCATCGGGGGATACACCCCGGCGTCGCATCCCGTGACCCGATGGCCGGCCGCCCGCGCAATCAGCGCGAGTCCGCCCATGAATGTTCCGCAAATCCCCAGAATGTGCAGGTGCATCGCCAATCTCCTTCCGGCATTGTAGAGGGTTCGGCCGCTGTGCACCTCCCTGCGCAAAAGCGCAGCGGGCTGATGCGTTGCGTCCGAAGGCGCTATCATCCGGGCATGAAAAAGCGAACGCTCATCCTCGGTGCCGGCGGGCTGGCAGCAATCGGAGCCGCCGGCTTCGGCGCCTGGCGCGCCTCCTCGCAAGGCGCGCCGCAGGCCAACAAGGCGGTTTCCGCCCGTGCGGCGCAGGGGGCCGCGCAGGACGGCGGCGCGCGCGAGTTTTTTGACACGTCGATGCCCGATTTGCAGGGTCAGGCCGTGGCCCTCAGCACCTTCATTGGCAAACCTCTGCTGGCCAACTTCTGGGCGACCTGGTGCGCCCCGTGTGTGGAGGAAATGCCTCACCTCGACGCCATGGCAAAGAGTACGCCAGGAGTACAGTTTGTCGGCATTGGAATCGATACCGCCGCCAATATTCAGAAATTTGTCGATAAAATACCGGTATCCTATCGGCTTCTGGTCGCCGGGCACGCAGGGATCGCGCTGTGCCGTGCTTTGGGGAACAGCGCTGGCGGGTTGCCGTTCACCGTCCTTTTCGACGCAAAAGGCAATAAATTTGACGCAATTCTGGGTGAGGTTCAACCCGGGGATTTGCAGTCCCGAATTGCCCGCCTGGTCGCTGTATCCCGCACGTAGATGGACAAATCACGGGATTTAGCGTAAAAATAGGCTCTGTTTAACTTGTTTTAGCGGCAGGGTCGATTAAAGCATGGCGCAAAAGATACTGGTTCTGCACGGCCCCAATCTCAATTTGCTGGGAACCCGCGAGCCGCATGTCTACGGGCACACCACGCTGGACGCGCTGAACGCAACTCTGGAGGCCCTGGCTGCATCGCTGGGCGCTGATCTGGTTGCGTTCCAAAGCAACCACGAGGGGGCCATTGTCGACCGGATTCAGGCGGCCCGGCTTGATGGCACCGACTTCGTGATCATCAATGCCGGCGCGTATACACACACCAGCGTCGCGATCCGCGATGCGCTGGCCGGGATCGCCATCCCTTTTGTCGAGGTACATATTTCCAACGTATACAAGCGCGAAGTCTTTCGCCACCACTCGTATCTGTCCGATCTGGCACTGGGCGTTGTGGCTGGCCTGGGTCCGCTTGGCTACGAGGCTGCCGTGCGCTTTGCCGCACAGCATGCGCCGTCCGCCTGACCGGCGATGCGGCGCCCAACCATCACTTATGGAATCACCATGGATCTTAGAAAGCTCAAAACCCTGATTGACCTCGTGGCAGAGTCCGGGATCGCCGAGCTCGAAATTACCGAGGGCGAGGGTAAGGTTCGCATTGTCAAGTTTTCGCAGACTTTGTCGCCCGTGGCCTATGCGCCCGCTCCCGTGGCCGCCGCCCCGGCGGCTGGCCCGGCCGCGGATGTCGCCGCGCCGTCTGCCGCTCCCGCCGCCATTTCGGGTCATACCGTCAAGGCACCGATGGTCGGCACCTTTTACCGGTCGCCCAATCCGGGTTCGGCACCGTTTGTTGAAATCGGCCAGACGGTCAAGGAAGGCCAGCCGCTGTGCATCATTGAGGCCATGAAGCTGCTCAATGAGATCGAAGCCGACAAGTCCGGCGTCATCAGGGAGATCCTGGTTGATAACGGTGAGCCGGTTGAGTATGGCCAGCCCCTGTTCGTGATTGCCTGATATGTTTCAAAAGATTCTGATTGCCAACCGCGGCGAAATCGCTCTGCGGATCCAGCGCGCCTGCCGGGAAATGGGCATAAAGACCGTGGTGGTTCATTCCGAAGCGGATCGCGACGCCAAGTATGTGCGCCTTGCCGACGAGTCCGTCTGCATCGGTCCGCCCCCGTCGCGCGACAGCTACCTGAATATGCCGGCGATTATTTCGGCGGCAGAGGTGACGGATGCCGAAGCCATTCATCCTGGCTATGGATTCCTGTCGGAAAACGCTGATTTCGCCGATCGCGTAGAAAAGAGCGGTTTCGTTTTCATCGGGCCACGACCGGAATCGATCCGGCTCATGGGCGACAAGGTCAGCGCCAAGCAGTGCATGATTGATGCGGGTGTTCCGGTCGTTCCGGGCTCGGCGGGTGCCTTGCCGGACGATCCCGCGGAAATCCTGCGCACCGCGCAGCGCGTGGGTTACCCGGTCATCATCAAGGCGGCGGGCGGCGGTGGCGGCCGTGGCATGCGGGTTGTGCATACGGAAGCCGCGTTGCTCAACGCAGTGACCCTGACCCGGTCGGAGGCGGGTGCTGCCTTCAACAACCCCGAAGTCTATCTCGAGAAGTTCCTTGAAAACCCGCGCCACATCGAGATTCAGGTTCTTGCCGATGGCGGGCGCAATGCCGTCTGGCTTGGTGAGCGTGATTGCTCAATGCAGCGGCGTCATCAGAAAGTGATCGAAGAAGCGCCGGCGCCGGGCATCGCCCGCCGGCTCATTGAGCGGATTGGCGACCGTTGTGCAGACGCCTGCCGCAAAATCGGCTATCGCGGCGCGGGTACCTTTGAGTTTCTCTACGAGAACGGCGAGTTCTATTTCATCGAAATGAACACCCGCATACAGGTCGAGCACCCCGTCACCGAACTCATTACCGGCGTGGATCTCGTGCAGCAGCAAATCCGCATCGCCGCGGGCGAGAAATTCACCCTGCGCCAGCGCGATATCACGCTGCGCGGGCATGCGCTTGAGTGCCGGATCAACGCCGAGGATCCATTCACGTTCGTGCCCAGCCCGGGGCGCATTACCAACTGGCACACGCCCGGCGGCCCCGGCGTCCGAATCGATTCGCATGTGTTCAACGGTTATTTCGTTCCCCCGAACTACGACTCGATGATCGCCAAGGTCATTACCTATGGCGATACCCGCGACCAAGCGCTGGCCAGAATGTCGGTTGCGCTGTCCGAGATGGTGGTTGAGGGCATCAAAACCAACATTGCGTTGCATCGTGAACTTCTGAACGACGCCCGCTTTGCCGAAGGCGGCACCAGTATCCATTACCTTGAGCAGAAACTGGCTGCCCGACCCTGAAGTTGTCGGCAGCCTCGCGCGGGGCCGCACAACAGCCCGCGCCATCTGGAAACGCCATGCGTGAGCTCGTACTTTTGTGCCCCGGAACATCGGCCGAGGCGATTTCTGATGCCTTGATGGATGCGGGCGTTCTATCTGTGTCCGTCGAGGATGCAGATCTTGACACCGATCGCGAGCAACCGCTTTTTGGTGAGCCCGGCACCGAGCCCGAAACCCTCGCCTGGGATCGCAACCGCATTGTCGCGCTGCTGCCCGATGGCGCGGATCCCGGCCAGATCCTTGAGCTTGCCTCCCAATTGCTGGGCTCGCCAATCGATTTTCCGCACGAATTGCGCGATGTGCCCGATGCGGATTGGGTCCGGCTCACGCAATCGCAGTTCGGACCAATCGAGGTGGGCGAGCGCGTGCTGATCGTGCCGAGCTGGCACGCCGACCAACTGGCCGAGGCTGGCCCCGGGCGCATCGCCCTGAAACTCGACCCGGGTCTTGCCTTCGGAACCGGCAGCCACCCAACCACACACCTCTGCCTCGAATGGCTCGCTGAGCAGTTGCCGCCCGGTTCGACGGTGCTCGACTACGGTTGCGGATCCGGTATTCTCGCGATTGCAGCAGTGATGCTGGGGGCTGGCGCGACGCTCGGTGTCGACATTGACGAGCAGGCGGTGCAATCGAGCCGCGATAATGCACTGGCTAATCAGGTGGTACTCGATGCGATGCTCCCCGATCGCCTGCCCGATGGACAGTTCGACGTCGTGGTGGCTAATATCCTTTCAAACCCTTTGAAGGTGCTCGCGCCGATGCTTGCCGGTCGGGTTCGCCATGGCGGTCAACTGGTTCTGTCAGGAGTCCTCGAGCGGCAGGCTGGCGAAGTTGCCGCCGCCTATGCGCCCTGGCTTGCCATGTCGGTGTGGCGTGCCCGTGAAGGTTGGGTTTGTCTGGCGGGCGTAAAGCCCTGAGCGAACGGTTTCCCATGAGCCTTGTCACGCGATGTCCGCGATGCCAGCGCGCCTTTCAGGTGGTGCTGGATCAGTTGCGTCTGCATGAGGGGCTGGTGCGCTGCGGTGGCTGCTCCATGGTGTTTGATGGATTTGCCTGCCTGGAAACCAGTTTGCCGACGCTGACCCGGCTTGCAACGGATTCAGCTCCTGAAGTGAATTCGACAGGGCTCGAGACTGCACCCGCGGTCGAACCCATGTCCGCATCGACCGTGGTCGCCGCGTCAGGCGCAACACCCGGTTTGCCGTCTGTGACTGCCGCGGCTTCGGTTTCGCCGGCTTCGGATGTTGCACACGATATTCCGCGGTGGACGAGCCCAGCCGCCGCGCATGCCCGCGCAGCGCCGCAGGCACCAGTCAGTCCGCACGCGCAGGCTACCCTGGTGACTCCCGATACTCCCTTTAACCCCGCAGCTCCCGCTGTTCAACCTTTTCCCGCGACTTCCGCTGCTCCCGCTGTTCACCCTTTTTCCGCGACTCCCGCTGCTCCCGCTGTTCATCCTTTTTCCGCGACTCCCGCTGCTCATCCTTTTTCCGCGACTCCAACCGTTCCCTCTGCGCCCACTGCTTTCACTGCCTCCACCACGCCGGTTGCCCAGGTCGCCCGGCCTGCCGTGACGATGAATCCCGACGTGCCGGTCTATCCCTCGCCGCCTTTTGTTGCGATGACTGCGACGCGCGCGATCGACGGGGCAGCTACACCGGACACTAGTCCTGCCGTCATGCGACGTCGTTTTGCGGAGGCATCCGGGGACCGGGACCAAGAGCCGTCGTTGTCGTCTCTGGACCCTTACGCTGACGAGCCGGACGCATTCGACCAGGATCACCCTCACAGCCTCGATCCCAACCGAAACCCCGCACTGACGGTGCTGGGTGAATCGCGAGTGCGCGGCCCTGGCGCCCCGTCGGCCGGACGTTCCGAGCCGGAATTCTTGACCGAAGAAGAGCCGGCCAACGTCTTCATCAAGTTGCTCTGGGGTCTGGCCAGCATCGCGGCGCTCGTGCTTCTCCTTGGTCAGCTGGTCTATGTCTATCGCAACGAGCTCGCCACGTTTTCGCCGTCGCTGCGCATCGTGATTTCCGGCGTCTGCGCGCGCGTTGGGTGCGACGTCAACTTTGTGCGACACCTCGACAAGATCACAATCGATTCCTCTTCGCTCCAGCAGGTGGGTGGCGCCCCCCAGGAAGGCCAGCCCTCCGAACTGCTGCTGAGGCTGTCGATGCGTAATCGGCTTGACAGGGCGCAGTCCTGGCCGAGTCTGCGTCTTGAACTCAAGGACGCCTCGGGCACCGTCGTGGTGCGCAAAGATATCGCCCCTCACCAGTATCTTCCATCAACCCTGATCGATCAGCCCTTCGCCCCCGGCCAGGAGGTCAACCTCGCACTGCCTCTGACGGTTGGTTCAGGCCTGATCATCAATGGTTTTCAACTTCGTGTATTTTTTCCCTGAGGTCAGAATGTCAAAGCCAGTCCTGATTTGTGGTTCCGTTGCATACGACACGATTGCCGTGTTCGAAGGCCGGTTCAAGGATCACATCCTTGCCGATCGCATCCATGCCCTCAGCGTTTCATTTCTGGTGCCGAGCATGCGCCGCGAGTATGGTGGCTGCGCCGGTAACATTGCCTACAACCTGAAGTTGCTCGGGGGTACGCCATTGCCCGTCGCGACAGTGGGCGAAGACGCCACCGACTACCTCCAGCGGTTTGAGCAACTGGGCATTGACGTGGGAAATATTGTCGTTGCACCCGGCACCCTGACCGCGCAGTGCTTCATTACGACTGACCTCGACGACAACCAGATTTCTGCCTTTCACCCGGGCGCGATGGAACTGTCGGCTGGCAATGACGTGACCGGCAAGTCGGCTGGCTGGGCAATCGTTGCGCCTGACTCGAAAGCCGGCATGATTGCGCATGCGCAACGGCTGCACGCGCAGGGCACCCCTTTCATCTTTGACCTGGGCCAGGCCATGCCGCTGTTTGACGGCGATGATCTGAAACAGATGATCTCCCTTGCGAAGGCTTTGACGGTCAACGATTACGAGGCAAGCGTCGTCGAGCAGCGCACCGGCAAAAGCATTGCCGAACTGGCCCGTAATTTGCAGGCTGTTGTCGTCACGCGTGGCGCCGACGGCGCTTCGCTGTTCGAGGGCGGGCATGAAAAGCAGATCGACCCGGTCATCCCTGCCAGCATCGTCGATCCGACGGGCTGCGGCGATGCCCACCGGGCGGGCCTGCTCTACGGTCTGACGCTCGGCTGGTCCTGGCTTGATGCCTGCAAGCTCGGAAACCTGATGGGCTCCCTCAAGATCGCCTCGCGCGGTCCGCAGAATCATGAGCCGACCCGCGCGGAAATCAACGCCCAGTTGCACGCGCACTTTGGCTTGCGTTTGCCAGGCTAAATATTGTTTCATGGCGTTTCTCCGCCATGAAGCAGACCGAATAACATCGTATGATCGCGATGTTGATTTTATTTTGGCTCAGGAGCCTGGCGATGATCGAGTACCCACCGACGATGCGTTCAACCACCGCGCGAATCGCGCTTGTTGCGGGCGCTTTTGTGGGCGTCACCTTCATCGCCGGCTGCGCGCAGCCGAGCGCATCGTCAAACGTCTACACCTATAGCCAGGCGCAGCGTGAGCAGGTCGTGCGTGTCGGTACCGTGACGGGTGTGCGACCCATCGTCATCAAACAGGATGCCACGACCGGGGCTGGGATGGTTGCAGGGGGTGCCCTCGGCGGGGTGGCCGGCAATTCCGTCGGCGGCGGCAACGGCCGCACGCTCGCGATTGTGGGTGGCGCCATATTGGGTGCGCTCGCCGGTAATGCCGTTGAAGAGCAAACTGGCAAGAAAGATGGGCTGGAAATCACGGTGCGCCTGGATAACGGTGAAATGCGCGTGATCGCCCAGGAGGGCGATATTCCGATTGTCGTTGGGCAGCGCGTACAGCTCATCAGCGGTGCGGGCCCCACCCGGGTAACGCCGATGCCCGCCCAGTAAGCAGACCGCCCACTCATCAGGCAGCAAAGTAGGCAGGCAGGCAGTCAGGTCAGCAAACGGCCACATCAGCAAACAGCCACATCAGCAAACAGCCACATCAGCAAACGGCTACGTCAACAGACAGACACTCATGCGGCTGTCCGACCGGATGTCCTTCCGGCAGAACGACGCTCGGTCGGAATGACAACTCAGCAACGAACGCTACTTCTGGTGTAGTGTTCAACGCTTGAAGGCACGGTTTAAGTGCTTGATCGCGTTGAGCACTGCACTAGCCGCTCGGCGAGTCATATTCAGTGATCTGAACCTGCGCAGGCTGGTCTCCCTGGAAACGCAAAACGCGTTGCGGGAACGGAATTTCAATTCCAGCCTCATTGAAGGCTTTCAGAATCGACAGGCGAATGTCGCTCATGATGCGCAAGATGCTGACCCCGGCCTGAATCTGCAGCCAGAACTGCACGTTGAAGACGAGTCCGTCGTTGCCGAAGTCTTCCAGCGTAATCAGTGGCGCAGGTGTGCGGATCACGGATTTGTGCGCCTGAGTGACGTTCAGCAACAGTTCGCTCACTTTGTCCACATCCGAGTCGTAAGCAACCGAAACTCTCACGTCCTTGCGGACGTCGGGTGTCGAGTATGTCCAGTTCACCAGCTTTTGTTCGACCAGCACACTGTTGGGAATCAGCGTGTCGGTGCCCTGCGCACCATGAATGGTCGAGAACCGGATTCCGATCATGGTGACCGTGCCCGTGATGCCGTCGATTTCCACCAGATCGCCGATACGAACCGGTTTTTCGATCAGAAGCATGACGCCGCTGATGAGGTTCTTGAGCAGATTCTGGGTGCCAAAACCTACGCCGATCGCCAGCGCGCCGCCAAAAAACGCGAACGCGCTCAAGGGAATTTCGACCAGATTAAACGCGGTCACGATTAGCGTGATGCCGGTGATCAGTGAGAACCAGCGCCCGATGATGACCGACTTGCTGGCGCTCAGGGTGCCCTTGGTGACGGCGTATGCCATCGTGCGGCGCGTCAGGTTCGTGATCAGCATGAATCCGATGACCAGGATCAGGAGCGCGCCGACGCTTTTGCCAATGGTGATGCTGCGTTTGGTTTTGAGCTCCCGCCCCTCAACGATGATCGTGTCATCGACCGCGAAGAGCTCATAATTCCAGCTGTTCACCAGGATCGATGACGCATCCTTCCAGACGACCTGAAGCGTTTGTTTGATGTCGCGGTGCGCCTCATGCGCCTTGAGTTCTTCGCCCACGATCTCAAGCAACGAGCGCGCACGATCGATCGTGGCATAGACGGTGCGCGCATTGTCGAGCTGTTCGTTGATGGGTTTGATGAGCGACATCAGGAACGCTGCCTCAGCCGGATCTTTCGTTGACTGCAATTGATCGTTCAGGTCATTGCTCATTTGTGACCGCTCGCCGATCATCTGCGTCAGATAATGCAGACCGGTATCAAGGCGCCTTGCAAGGGCCTGCTGTTTGAGCTTGAGCGGGGTCAGCTCCTGAGAGCCCGCATCGTTCGAATAGATATCCTTGCGCAACTTCCAGAGTTGCGCATTGAGCGATTCGAGTTCGATCATTGCGCCGAATTTTTCCCGCTCGATGCGCGCAGCCGATGCTTGTGCATCAGCGGTGCGCCACGCGCGTCGGGCGCTGGCGATTGCCTCGGGTGGCGTATTCGGGGTTTGCTCCAGCTTGTCGAGCCTCGCCTTGGCGTTGGACGCGTCATCCAGCGTCCGGTTGATGCGCACGCTGGCTTGCTGCTCCTGTTTGCGCAAATTGACAGTGCGCGCATCGATATCGGCCATCAGTTTTGTAAATTCAGCATCGCTGAATTCAAAGCGCCCGTCGTAGTAGGCCACGGTCTTCTTGCGATGTGAAAGCTCCGCCTGGGTTGCAGCCCGCTGCGTCAGCACGATTTCGCGGTTGATCGAGTTCGATATCAGCTCCAGGTTGATCAGTTCAAGCTGACGGCGGACGGATTCCACGGATTTGCCGGTGGCGGCCCCAAGGACGTTGGTGACCGGTTCGGTGCGACCGCTCAGCTGGCGCAAATCGACTTCGAGTTGCGCGCGGCGCTTGCGCTCGTCGACGATCTCGGTGTCGACGATGGCGAGTCGCTGGTCAAGGTGTTCGATCTGGAACTGCAACTGTGACAAGGACAGGTGCACCGCGTCCGCAACCGAAAGGGGCCAGGGCGGATTACCCGTCGGAGGGGTCCAGCGGTCGAGCTCTTTCTGGGCGATGTCCTGCTTGCCGATCAGCCGGCGCAGATCCTTGAGGCCATCGATGATCTCGCTGTAGCTATCGACCTGAGCCTGCAGTGCACTGATGCGATCTGCCATCGCCGTGTAGGCTGCCGTGGTTGGGTCGCGAATCTCCTTGAGCGCGTTCTGGTTTTTGACGAGGTTCGCCCGTGCGGCGTCATAGCGCTTTTCGATATCGGCCTGTTGCGTGGCGATTGCCTCGAGCCGCTTTTCGGTGGGTTGTGCGGTCGGATCGACCGACGTTGTCGCGGTTGATGGCGCCGTTGTCGCTGGCTGCGTGGATTTGCTCAGCGCGTTGAGTAACGGCACTGGCACCTGGGCAAAGACCTTCGCGCTGCACGCCAGCGACAAGGTCAGGCAGCAGAGCAAACCTGCAAACGGGGTACGCATGATCAGACGCCGATCAGTGAAAAACTGATGCGGTTAAGTACCATCATGGCGATTTGAGCAAAGATCAGCAGGGCAAGCGGAGATAGATCGAACCCCCCCAGATTTGGCATGATCCGGCGGATCGGCGCAAGAAGTGGTTCGGTCAGCGTCCGGAGTACCGGCATTGCCGCAGCCATCGGGTTCACCCATGACAACACGGCCTGAATCAGGGTCAGCCACACGACGAGGTTCAACCCCCAGCGGCACAGTGTCACAACGGCTGCGCCCAGCAGCAAGGGGAGTGCGGCAGGGGACGGCAAGCTGCCCGTGGACACGATCCACATCAGGATGAGATACGCGATCGCGCAGAATAACGCCACGACTAAACTCGCGACATCGATTCCAGAGGCTGCTGGAAACAATTTACGCACGGGCGTCACGATCCAGTTGGTGGCCTGATAAATGGCCTGCGAGATCGGATTGAACGGGTGCAGCTTTACGGCGAAAATCCAGACGCGTGCAAGCAACACCGCACCAAGCAGCGAGAAGAAGATATCAAGCAGAAACCGGAGAATTTCGCCAAGCATGAGTGCGCAGACCTCTTGTGGAGTGACAGGCGGACTATTGTCGCATGGGTACGGCAAAAAAAAACCGCCCGGCGAACCGGGCGGCGGGGTACTCAGTGACTCACGCGCGAAGCTTAAGGGCGGCCACCCGTGGGGAACGGCCACGATGCCGCGGGATTCAGTGCGGTTTTCGCACCGGGTGCCGCGGCGGTCGAGGGCGCCGGGGCGGCAGGCTTTTCAGCTGGCGCTTTTGTCGTTACTTTTTTTTTTGCAGCTACTTTCTTGGCAGCCGGCGCCTTTTTGGCAGCGGGGGCTTTTTTGGCTGCAGGAGCCTTCTTGGCGGCTGCTTTTTTAGCGGCAGGCTTCTTGACCGCGGCTTTTTTGGCTGCGGGCTTCTTGGCTGCTACTTTTTTGGCAGCGGGGGCCTTTTTGGCTGCGGCTTTCTTGGCCGGCGCCTTCTTGGCTGCTACTTTCTTGACTGCTACCTTTTTGGCCGGAGCCTTTTTGGCGGCGACTTTCTTCACTGCGGCTTTCTTGGCCGGAGCTTTCTTGGCGGCGGCTTTTTTGGCCGGGGCTTTCTTTGCAGCTGCTTTCTTGGCTGTTGCCATGGTAATACTCCTTAGTTCAGGGTCCCAAACGTTAAACCCGTGCTTGGCGAATCCCACCATGGGATTCCACGTCGCCCGAGTTATTCATCGGCGCAAACCTCTGCCAGACTTCGGCAGCGCAACGGTTTGCGCTAATGAATACGGCACAGCCATTTGAACTGCCTCTCGCCTGCGGGCGCGAACCAATTCAAATGGCACCAGCGGGCGTGAGCCTGATGCCCGCTGGCGTATACGACTTGCGCGTCAAGATCCTGCCAGTGCTGCTACTCCCAGTTAAGGGCTCCACCAGTCTGGTACTCGATCACGCGGGTTTCAAAGAAATTACGTTCCTTTTTCAGGTCGATCATCTCGGCCATCCAGGGGAATGGGTTCTCTTCCTGGCCAAAGAGCGGCTCGATGCCGATTTGCTGGCAGCGGCGATTTGCAATAAAGCGCAGGTATGACTTGAACATCGGGGCATTCAGGCCCAGCACGCCCCGGGGCATGGTGTCCTCGGCGTATGCGTATTCAAGCTCGACCGCCCGATTGAACAGTGCGCGGATTTCCTCACGGAAGGCCGGTGTCCAGAGATGGGGGTTTTCGAGTTTGATGGTGTTGATGAGATCAATGCCGAAATTGCAGTGCATGGATTCATCGCGCAGGATGTACATGTATTGTTCCGCTGCGCCCGTCATCTTGTTCTGGCGACCCAGCGCCAGAATCTGCGTGAAGCCGACATAGAAGAAAAGACCTTCCATCAGGCATGCAAAGACGATGAGTGACTTCAGCAGAGCCTGATCGTTTTCCGGTGTTCCCGTCCGGAAGTTCGGATCGGCGATCACGTTGATGAAGGGAATCAGGAACTCGTCCTTCTGGCGGATCGACGGGATTTCGTTATAGGCGTTAAAGATTTCGCCCTCATCCAGATCCAGACTTTCCACGATGTACTGGTACGAGTGGGTGTGGATCGCCTCTTCGAAGGCCTGGCGCAGCATGAACTGCCTGCACTCGGGAGCCGTGATGTGACGATAGGTGCCCAGCACAATGTTGTTGGCCGCGAGAGAATCCGCCGTGACGAAGAAGCCAAGGTTGCGCTTGATGATGCGACGCTCGTCTTCGCTCAGCCCGTTCGGGTTTTTCCAGAGCGAGATGTCGCGCGACATGTTGATTTCTTGCGGCATCCAATGGTTGGCGCAACTTGCGATGTACTTTTCCCAGGCCCACTTGTACTTGAAGGGAACCAGTTGGTTGACATCGGTCTTGCCATTGATGATGCGCTTTTCGGCCACGTTGACGCGCTGCTGGCTGGCGTCGGGTGTGGCTGCCGCAGCGGCGACTGGCGCTTGTGTGAGGCCCGGTGTCGGCAGGGCGGTGTCACCGAAGACGCCCGTCGCGGCGCGCACGGGATGAACGCCCGGCGCGATGCCGGGCCGGGCCGGCGTTGCCGGCAGTGTTGAAGGTTCGTCGTTCCAGGTCAGCATAATGTATTCCGGTTGCGGTTACTGGCAGGCTTCGCACTCTTCGAAGCCGGGATCGCCCGGCTTCATGGTGCAGACCGCTCCGAGAATTTCGGGCTCCGGCAGGGAGGGCGCCGTCGCGAAAGTACCGCTGGTCGAGTTCGCGCCCATGACGTTGACGGCGTTGAGCTCGCCGCCGCGGCCGGTCGATTTTTCTGCGCTGGTCGCGCCAAGCGTGCGCAGGTAATAGGTGGTCTTGAGTCCGCGAAGCCAGGCAAGTTTGTAGGTGTCATCAAGCTTCTTGCCTGACGCGCCGGCCATGTAGATGTTGAGTGATTGCGCCTGATCGATCCACTTCTGGCGCCGCGCGGCGCATTCGACAAGCCAGGCCGGCTCGACTTCAAAAGCAGTCGCGTAAAGCGCTCTCAAATCGGCAGGAACCCGATCGATGCGGGACAAGCTGCCGTCGAAGTATTTCAGATCGGCGACCATCACTTCATCCCAGAGGCCAAGCTTTTTGAGGTCACGAACGAGGTGTTCGTTGACCACGGTGAACTCGCCGGAGAGGTTCGATTTGACGTACAAGTTTTGATATGTTGGTTCGATGCACGCAGACACGCCAATGATATTGGAAATTGTTGCAGTTGGGGCGATCGCAACGCAATTTGAATTGCGCATGCCCTGACGTTTGATGCGCTCGCGCAACAGATCCCAGTCGAGCGTGCTCGACTCATCGACCTCGACATAACCGCCGCGGTGTTCGCGCAGCAGCGCGATAGAGTCCTTCGGAAGAATGCCACGCGACCACAGCGAGCCGTCGAAGCTCGCGTAACGACCACGTTCGGCCGCAAGATCGCTGGACGCACTGTATGCGTAGTAGCAGACCGCTTCCATCGACTGATCGGCGAATTCAACGGCCTGTTGCGATGCGTAAGGTACGCGCATCACGTGCAGACAATCCTGGAAACCCATGATGCCCATGCCGACCGGGCGGTGACGCACGTTCGAGTTGCGTGCCTTGTCGACCGCGTAATAGTTGATGTCGATGACGTTATCGAGCATGCGCATCGCGATATTGATGGTGCGCTGGAGTTTGTCGTGATCCAGTGCAAGCGTACCGTCGGCGGCCTGCTTGAGGTGTGCGAGCAGGTTGACCGAACCCAGGTTGCAGACGGCGATTTCCGAATCGTTGGTATTGAGCGTGATCTCGGTGCAGAGGTTCGAACTGTGCACGACGCCCACATGCTGTTGCGGCGAGCGGATGTTGCACGGATCTTTGAACGTGATCCAAGGATGCCCGGTTTCGAACAGCATCGACAGCATCTTGCGCCAGAGGTTGAGTGCCGGCATTTTCTTGAACAGCGTCAGTTCGCCGCGGGCTGCCTTGTCTTCGTAACCGACGTAGGCGCGTTCGAACGCATCACCGACCTTGTCGTGCAAATCCGGGCAGTCCGACGGGGAGAACAGTGTCCAGTCACCGCCTTCGAGCACGCGCTTCATGAAAAGATCAGGGATCCAGTTGGCCGTGTTCATGTCGTGCGTGCGGCGACGCTCGTCACCGGTGTTCTTGCGCAGTTCGAGGAATTCCTCGATGTCGAGGTGCCACGTTTCGAGGTAGCAGCAGACCGCGCCCTTGCGCTTGCCGCCTTGATTGACGGCCACCGCTGTGTCGTTGACGACTTTCAGGAAGGGCACCACGCCCTGGCTTTCGCCGTTGGTTCCCTTGATGTGGCTGCGCAGGGCGCGCACGGGCGTCCAGTCGTTGCCAAGGCCACCCGCATACTTGGCCAGCAGCGCGTTTTCCTTGATCGCTTCGTAAATGCTGTCCAGATCGTCTTGCACGGTCGAGAGGTAGCACGATGACAGCTGCGAGTGCAGCGTACCGGCGTTGAACAACGTCGGCGTCGAGCTCATGAAGTCGAACGAGGACAGGATCTGGTAGAACTCGATGGCGCGCGCTTCACGGTCGATTTCATTGAGCGCCAGACCCATGGCGACGCGCATGAAAAAGACTTGCGGCAATTCGATGCGCTGACCCCGCAGGTGCAGGAAGTAACGGTCGTACAGTGTTTGCAGGCCAAGGTAGTCGAATTTCAGATCCCGCGTGGCGTCCAGCGCCTTCGCCAGACGCGGCAGGTCGTAGCGTGAGAGTTCCGAATTGAGGAGACCACCCTCAACGCCGCGCTTGATGAAGCGGGGAAAATAGTTGGCGTAGGCTGTGAGCATTTGTTCCTGCGACACGTCTTCGCCGAGCACTTCCTTGCGGATCGTGTGCAGCAACAGACGCGCGGTCACCTGGCTGTAAGCCGGATCCTTTTCGACCAGCGCGCGCGCTGACAGGATCGCCGATTTGTAGACTTCCTCGACCGGAATGCCGTCGTAGAGATTCTTGAGTGTTTCTTTAAGAATCGCGGCGCTGTCGACGAATTCACCCAGATCCTGGCCTGCTGACTCAATTGTCGCCTGAAGCTTGGCGAGGTCCAGCGGCTTGCGGATTCCGCCTTCGGTGACGTGCAAAGCCGATGCGGCGGGAGGCGTCTGATCGACGTTGGCGCGTGCGCGCTCCTGAGCGCGGCGCTCGCGGTACAGCACGTACGAGCGGGCGACATCGTGCTGCCCTGAGCGCATGAGCGCAAGCTCGACGGCATCCTGAACATCTTCAATGTGGAAAGTGCCGCCGTTGGGACGACTGCGCATCAATGCCGCGACGACTTGATGCGTCAGTGAATCGACGATTTCGCGAACACGTGCCGATGCCGCGCCCTGGCCGCCGTTGACCGCCAGAAAGGCTTTGGTCAGCGCGATGCCGATTTTGCTCGGCTCGAAGTTCACCACGGATCCGTTGCGGCGAATGATATGGTAGTGCGTCCACGCGTTCTCAGTGACGGGGAGGGCCTGTGAAACGAGGGGAGGGGTGGCCTCTTGTCGCGGTGCTGAGCTGGTGGATGTTTGCATATTGACTCCTGCAAAGTGAACACGGCTTTCAGTCGTGTTCTGGAAATGGAAAGAGGGGTTGAGCCAGAGCTTCAGGGCGTGTCGGGAAATGAACCGTTAGAATTCAACCCGTAAGCTTTACCACTACATGTGGTGTTTTTTTCTTGCGCAAGCACTAATTCTAGTGGCTGAGCCGCTGGTGATCAAGTTTTAAGTTTTTGCCGGTCGCTATCGTTAACCCCTAATGCGTTCAGACGCGCGGCTTTGACCGTATGGTCTTGGGTGTTGCGCGAACGCAAATTTTGCGTTCGCCATTCACGGCGTGATTGAAAATGTTGAGCTGAGCGGATAGATTTGACGCGGTACGCTTTTACTTTGGCCTTGCGCCGACGCGAATCGCGTTTTTGGTTGGTGATGGAACTGGTTTCGTTCGGAGCGGGAATGTTCAAGCGTTGTGCGGTAGTGTCCTTGGCTTGTGTGCTGGTTGCGGCGCTGTCAGGTTGCGGCGCGCCGCGTCCGGCCGATGCCCCGGTGATCGCGGCGCCAGCTGGCGCGGTCGAGCCGACATGCGCACCGGCCGCGTCCAGTAACCTGATGGTGGGTAACTGGTACGTTGTGCGCAAGCAGGCGGGTGTTGCGGGAGAGATACAGTCGCTGCTGACGCTGGACGCGGACGGACGGATGCGCCAGACCACCCGAGTCAAGCAGGGGCGCAACATTCGCTCTGAGTTGCGCGAAACCGGATGCTGGCACTCTGACCAGGGCAAACTCGTGACGAAGGTCAGCCGCTCAAACGGGGAACTGATCGACTTCAACGATCCGATCTACACGGCGGCGTACGTGGTCGACAAGGTTGACGCCACGCGTTTGCTCTACAGAGAAGACCGCCCGGGGAGTAAGGTGGTCCTGGCTAAGCGCATGCCGGTCGGCTTCAAGCTGCAGTAGCGCTAGGCGACAGCCAACCGCGCGAGCACCTTCTCGCGACCGAGAATTTCCAGTACCGCGTCAATTGCGGGTGTCTGCGTGGTGCCTGCCACGGCAACCCGAAGCGGGATGGCCAACTGCGGCATTTTCAGGCCGTGCTCCGCAAGCACCGCTTTGATCAGCCCGGAGATCGACTCACGGGTCCAGTCAATGCCCGCGGCACCCGTGGCAAAGGCCGCGAGCGCGTTGCGGGCAGGCACGGTGAGGTGCTGGCTGGCCAGGTCCGCCGCCGGGCCGTCAAACCGACCGCAGAACAGCATCGCGCCGTCGGCGAGTTGTTCGAGCGTCTCGGCGCGATCCTTGAGCAGGTGAACGACACGCACCAGATCCGCAGCGACGGGGTCACCGCCACGCGATATCACGCGGGGCGCAATCTCGGCAGCGAGCCTGGCGTCGTCGGATTGCTTGATGTAGTGCGCGTTCACCCAATTCAGTTTCTTGGGATCCCACTGCGCTGCGGATTTCGACAGATGTCCGGGATCAAACCAGGCAACCAGTTGCTCGCGTGAGAAAAGCTCATCATCGCCGTGGCTCCAGCCGAGTCGGGCCAGATAATTGATCATGGCTTCTGGCAGATAGCCGTCACGGTCGTATTCCATGACGCTGACCGCGCCGTGGCGCTTTGACAGCTTTTCGCCATCAGGTCCCAGAATCATCGGAACGTGGCCGTATTCAGGCACTGGCGCGCCAAGCGCCCTGAGAATCGTGATCTGACGCGGCGTATTGTTGACATGATCGTCGCCGCGCAGCACGTGCGTGATCCGCATATCCCAGTCATCCACGACCACGCAGAAGTTGTACGTTGGAGTGCCGTCGGGCCGAGCAATGACCAGATCGTCCAACTCGCTGTTATCAAAGGAAATCTGCCCTTTGACCAGATCCGTCCAGGCAGTCACGCCGTCGCGCGGGCTGCGAAACCGCACCACGGGTTTGCGTCCCTCGGGCACCGGTGGCAGCGTTTTACCAGGCTCGGGCCGCCACGTGCCATCGTAGCGCGGCTTGAGCCCCAGAGCCCGTGCACGTTCGCGCATGGCTTCGACCTCATCCGGCGTGCTGTAACAATAGTAGGCCGTCCCCTCGGCGAGCATGCCGGCGACCACTTCGCGATAGCGGTCCATGTGCTGCATCTGATAGAAGGGACCCTCGTCCGGAGTGAGGCCCAGCCACGCCATCCCGTCGAGGATGGCCTGCACCGCCTCGGGGGTCGAGCGTTCGAGGTCGGTATCTTCAATGCGCAGGATGAAGGTGCCGCCGAAGTGCCGCGCAAACGCCCAGGAGAAAAGCGCGGTGCGTGCGCCACCCAGATGCAGGAAGCCGGTTGGGGAAGGTGCGAACCGTGTGCGCACCGGTGTGGATTTCAATGTCATTTGCCGCATCGCTGATGAATTGCAAGACGAATGTCTTGATATGGAGGTATTGTTAGGCTGAATGCATTTTAGTTGAGAGCGCCACCCGGCATGCCGCGCCACACCTTAGCCCCTCTTTTTGATCCCAGGTCACTGCTGATCCTCGGCGACCGGCCCATACCGATGGGCGAAGCCATTCCCCCGGCAATGGCTGCGCGTACCACCCGAATCGAATGCCAGCCGGGCGAGCCTTTTGTGCTGCCCGAGGCGCTGAATGGCCTCAAGACGGGGGCGCGACTGGATCTTGCGCTGATTTGCATGCCACCCCAGGCCTTGCCCGATACGCTGCGCACACTGAGCGCGGTGCGACCGCTCGCTGTGATTCTGTTGGCCCACGATGTGGTCGATGCGCACCCGGATGAAACGCATGAACTCTGTCGTGCCTGGGCGCAGGAAAATGGCTGCGCAATGGTGGGCCCGAACGCCTTTGGTGTGCAAAGGCCCCATGCTGGTCTCAACCTGAGCCAGCATCCATTGCTTACGCGAAGCGGCCGCGTGGCGCTGGTTGCGCAGTTCCGCTCGCTTGTCGCGGCGGTGATGGATTGGGCAGACGACGCGCACGTCGGATTTTCCACCGTGGTTGCGCTGGGCAACCAATCGGTCACGCGGTTGCCCGATGTGCTGGACTTTCTCGCCACCGATCCCCGGACCGACAGCATCGTGCTGTGTCTTGAGGAGATCGGCTTTGCCCGCGAGTTCATCAGCGCACTGCGCGCGGCGGCCAGTGTCAAGCCCGTGATCGTGCTCAAAGCGGGTCGCTCGAACGATTCCCCCGATGCGGATGCTGCATTCGACGCCGCGCTGCGTCGTGCCGGAGCCGTGCGGGTGCGCTATTTTGTGCAGGTGTTCGGTGCGATCAAGGTTCTTGGCTACGCCCGCCGGCCCAAGGGAAATCGCCTTGCCGTGCTCTCCAACGGCTACGGTCCGCCACAACTTGCGCTCGATGTGATCGGCTCGATCGTCCCGGCCGCCAGGGCCGATTTGTCGGGCGTCTCGCGCCGGGTGCTGGGTAAATTGCTGGAGCCTGGCGCGGTCACCGCGAATCCGGTCATTACGCACCAGCCACTGAACCCGCTGCTCACGCGAGAACTTCTGACTTGCTTGCTGGACGATCCGGCAGTCGATGGCGTGCTGGTGCTGATTTCACCCGATGTGCGCGCCGATCTCGAGCCTGTTGCTGACGAGCTGGCCGTCATCGCGCCGAAAGCCCGCAAGCCAGTCCTTACCTGCTTTCTCGGCGATGCCAGTGTGCGTGGTTTGCGTCGTCGGCTCGATGACGCGGGCACCCCCGCATTTCGCACGCCGGAGTCAGCTGCCAGTGCGTTTGGCTTTCTGGCGACGCATCATTACAACCAGCAGTTACTGCTGCAAATGCAAACGCGGGATCCCGATGCCGATCCACCGGATATTGCCCAGGCCCTTAGCCTGATCGTCGGCGCGCGTGCCGAAGGGCGCATTCGCCTGACGCCGGATGAAAGTCGCGCGATGCTTGACGCATTTCGACTCCCGTTGCTGCTACCCTCCGGTGGGGCGCTACGAGACCCCGATGGCATGGTGCCAATGGCCATGGGTCTGTTCACCGACCGGCGGTTCGGGCCGATTGTCCGGTTCGGCGTGGGCGGTGCCGCGGCAAGCCTCCAGGGTGCCGAGGGCGGCATGGATCTGGCGCCCCTGAACCATTTTCTGGCGGGTCGCCTGGTCGAGCGCACCGTGATCTGGCGCAAGTGCCTTGCCGGCCAGGTGTTGCCTCAGGCCTACGACGCACTGCTGGTTTGTCTTGAGCGGCTCTCGACAATCGCGGCCGAGATTCCGGATATTGAAGAGGTACGGATCGATCCCCTGTTCGCCGATGCGCAGGGCCTGAGTGCGCAGCAGGTGCAGATCACGCTGCATATGACACCGCAGGGTTACTCGCCGCAGTCGGCCGGTTATCCGCACATGGCGATTCATCCTTACCCAACCCGGTGGGTACAGGAACTCACGTTCGCGGACGGTCGCGACTGGACTTTACGGCCGATCCGGCCTGAGGACGCGGCAGCGTTGCAGGAGTTCATCCGGTGTCTGTCTGAGCGTTCGCGTTACATGCGCTTTGTGTCGATGATGCGGGAACTCACCCCGCGCATGCTGGCGCGCTACACCCAGATCGACTATCACCGGGAACTGGCGCTGGTGGCGACGACGCGCATCCCTAACCCGGCGAATCGCGGGCACTCGATTGAGGCGATCATCGGGCTGGCGCACTACCTGCGCAACCCGGATGGACGCGGTGCAGAGTACGCACTGGTGATCGGCGACGACTGGCAGCGACGCGGCCTGGGCGCCAAACTCATGAACAAGCTCATCGATGCCGCCACCGAGCAAGGGTTGGAGTACATCGACGGCATGGTGATCGGATCCAACCAGCCGATGCTGAGTCTGATGACATGGCTGGGCTTTACCAACGATCCGGACCCCGAAGACCCCGCCATGCGCAAAGTCTGGATGGCGTTGCCGCGAGGCCATTAACTGCCAGCCCACATAACCCGGGCAAGCCGGAGAGCCCGGCATGCTCAGCCGTGCATCACTTCAGGCGAGCACTTTCGACAAAAAGGCCGAAATATCCTGGATTTCCTGGGGGCAGACTGAGTGGGGCATCGGGTAGGTGTGCCATTCGACCTGATATCCCAGCGCTTTTAATCGGTCGAGTGACGCCTGGGCACGGTCGATCGTCACGACTGGATCGTAAAGCCCATGCGCCAGGAAGATCGGCGTGGATGCGTTCGCCGGGTTGCGCTCGGTCGCTGCCAGGTCAGCCAGAGGCAGGTAGCCGGAAAGCGCCATCAGACCGGCCAGTTTTTCAGTGGCGCGCAGCCCCGTGTGCAGGGTCATCGCGCAACCCTGCGAAAATCCGGCGAGCACAATGTTGGCGCTCGGGATGCCGCGGTCATTTTCGCGGCGGATCAGCGCGAGAACCGCCTGCTCAGATTCGCGGATGCCGCGGTCGTCCTCCATCCGCACCAGGTTGGGTACGAGGATGTCGTACCACGAGCGCATCGCCATCCCGCCATTGATCGTGACCGGCTGAACCGGTGCGTGGGGAAAGACGAACCGAACCGACCTGCCCGCCGGCAGACGAAGCTCGGGCACGATCGGCGCGAAATCGTTGCCGTCCGCACCCAGCCCGTGCAGCCAGATGACCGCGTGGGTCGGGTTCGAACCGGTTTCGACTTCAATGCATTCGAGCAGAGGTTGATGCGTCATGGTTGTGCGTCTGGGTCCTGAAGTTGACGGAGCGCCTGGAACAGGGCCCGGTAATGTTTGCGCTGTGGTTCCTGCCCGGGTCGCAAGGTGGTGTTCGCAAGGAGTTCCTTGCGGCCCTCACGGATCATTGTGCGCAGTCTCTGACTGTCGGCCTGGGGATATTCGGAAAGCAGGGCGGTCAGCGCATCGTCATCGCGCAGCAGTTTATCGCGGCGTGCCTCAAGGTGATGGAGTGCGGCAGTCTGTTTGCGCGACCCGTTTTTCCATTCGTCGAGTTGGGCGCGGATTTCGTCCGCGGGTGCGTCGCGCATCAGTTTGCCGACGTAGTGGACCTGGCGTCGCAGGCCTTCCCGGCTTGGGGTGCGCTGGGCCAGTCGGATCGCTTCGTACAGCCGCTCAGCCAGTGGCAGTTGTTTCAGCCTTTCAGGGGAAAGCTCGATCAGCTCGCGTCCGAGATCAAGCAACGCGTGCATCTCGCGCTTGACTTGTGACTTGCTGGGGCGATCGGGGTCGTAGCCGGGACCGTCGTCGGCGTCATCGGGAAAATCGTGTGTCATGCGGCTATCATAAAGCCTCACGCCCATGGATATGTATGACAACCACACTTTCTCCGCTCCCGATCACCCAAAACCGCCCCGTCTTCGAGGAGCTCGTGACGCGCGCGCTTGCGCATGCGACCGAACTCGGCGCCACCGATGCCGCTGCCGAAGTGTCCGAGGCCCAGGGGCTGGCGGTCTCTGTGCGGCGCGGTAAGGTGGAAACCGTCGAGCAGACCCGCGATCGCTCGATGGATATCACCGTGTTCGCCGGCCAGCGACGTGGTTCGGCGTCGACCTCCGACTTTTCGCCCGCTGCGCTGCGCCAGACCGTCGAAGCCGCCTGGCATATCGCGCGCTACACGGCGGAAGACCCCGCAGCAGGATTGCCCGACGCCGATGCGCTGGCCACCAGCGATGTGCGCCGCGACCTCTCTCTGCACCATCCCTGGGCAATCGGGGTCCAGCAAGCCACCGAAATCGCGATCGAGGCCGAGCGCGCGGCGCTCGCCGTCGACCGCCAGATCACCAACACCGAGGGCGCGATGGTCGACACGCATGAAGGACACTTCGTGCTGGGCAACACGCGGGGGTTTCTGGACGGCTACGCCTATTCGCGCCATAGCTTCTCGGTGGCGCCGATTGCCGGACGCGGCAGCAAGATGCAGCGCGACGACTGGTACGCCAGCGACCGCGATCCGGCCAGGCTGGCCAATCCGGCCGATGTGGGCCGCTACGCGGCGCAACGCACGCTGGCCCGCCTCTCGGCGCGCAGAATCCCGACGGGTCATTATCCGGTGCTGTTCGAAGCACCGCTCGCGCTCGGGCTGATCGGCGCACTGACGCAGGCGGCCAGCGGCGGGGCGTTGTACCGGCAAGCCAGTTTTCTGGTCGACTCCCTGGGTCGCGAGCTGTTCCCCACGCACATCGACATCCGCGAAGACCCCCACATCCCGGGGGCGGCGGGCAGCTCACCCTTTGACGAGGAGGGCGTTCGGACCCAGGCGCGCGACGTCGTCCGGGGCGGAGTTTTGCAGGGCTATTTTCTGTCGAGCTACACGGCGCGCAAGCTAGGCATGACCACGACCGGCAACGCAGGCGGGTCGCACAACCTTGCGCTGACTTCGTCGAAGACAGGATCGCGTGACAACCTTGACGCGATGTTGCGCAAAATGGGCACTGGCCTGCTGGTGACCGAACTGATCGGTCGCGGCGTGAACTATGTGACAGGCGATTACTCGCGCGGCGCGTTTGGCTATTGGGTCAAAAATGGCAAGATCCAGCATGCTGTCGAAGAAATCACCATCGCGGGCAATCTGCAGGATATGTTCCGCCAGATTGTTGCCGTGGGCGCCGACACCATCACGCGCGGCAGCAAGACAACGGGGTCGATCCTGATCGAGCAGATGTCGATTGCCGGCACCTGACCAGGCCATATTTGAAGCGTGTCCCCTCGGTGCCAGACCCCAGGCCGATCGCTGCTCCGGATCGGCGGGGTTGACACAGGTCACGCGCACGTTTCGCTCGCACTACCTTGCTGCGGCGGGCACGGTGTAATATTCCGTGGAACCGGCGTCACATAGTGCCGGAACGCCAACAAGGAGACCCTCCATGCAACGTCGTTCGTTTCTGAAGAAAGCCAGTGTCGGCGCAGTCGCGGGCACCGCGGCAGTAGCCGCGCCCGTGTTTGCGCAGGATGCGCCCACGCTGAACTGGCGCCTGGCCTCGAGCTTTACACGCAGCCTGGACGCACTGTTTGGTACCAGCGAACTCTTCTCCAAATACGTGAATGAAGCCACTGGCGGCAAGTTCAGCATCCGCAATTTCCCAGGTGGCGAAATCGTGCCTGCGCTTCAGGTGCTGGATGCGGTGCAGAAAAACACGGTCGAGATGGGTCACACCTGCGGCTATTACTATTACGGCAAGGATCCGATCCTCTGCTTCGACACGGCAGTCCCGTTCGGCCTGAACGCGCGCCAGATGAACGCCTGGATGTACGAGGGCGATGGCATGAAGCTGACGCGCGAAATGTACAAACCCTACAGCATCGTCAATTTCCCGCTGGGCAACACCGGCGTGCAGATGGGCGGCTGGTATCGCAAGGAAATCAAGAACGTCGAAGACCTCAAGGGTCTGAAGATGCGCACTGCCGGCTTTGCCGGAACAGTGCTGTCGCAGCTTGGGGTGGTGCCACAGCAGATCGCGGCGGGCGACATTTACCCGGCGCTGGAGAAGGGCACGCTGGATGCGGTCGAATTCGTCGGACCCTATGATGACGAGAAACTCGGCTTTTTCAAGGTGGCCAAGTATTACTACTACCCGGGTTGGTGGGAGGGCGGCCCGCAGGTGTCGCTGTACGTCAATCAGGGCGAGTGGGAAAAGCTGCCCAAGAACTATCAGACCATCATTGATGCTGCCAGCCGTGCCGCCAGCGTCACCATGACCGCGCGCTACGACAACAACAACGCCACGGCGTTGCGTCGTCTGCTGGCGCAGGGTACGCAACTGCGTCCGTTCCCGCGTGCGGTGCTTGAAGCCTCGTGGGATGCGTCGAACAAGGTCTACGCCGAGTTCTCAGCCAAGGATCCCAAGTTCAAGGCCATGCTCGAAAACTACATGGGCTACCGCGATACCCAGGTACCCTGGTTCAGGGTCGCGGAGGCTTCGTACGATCAGTTCATCGGCGCGGCGATCGCCCGCCAGAAGTAATCGGACGCCATGTCCGGGGCATCGCGGGAGCGGTGCCTTGTCAACAGGGGGAGGCGCCAGTTGGCGCTCCCTCGCTTTTTATTGTAGAATCAAAGGCTTTCCCCAATCAGTTGCGGAATCAATCAGTGCGCACGGGCGGATTTAACAACGCTTTGGCGTAGTCTGCGGTGGGCTGGGGAGCCAGTCGGGATGGTCCCGACCGGGTTATTGACTAGGATCCAATCATGAAGACCTTTGTGGCCAAGCCGCATGAAGTCAAGCGTGACTGGTTCGTGATCGACGCAAAGGGCAAAGTCCTTGGTCGTGTGGCCAGCGAAGTCGCACACCGTTTGCGTGGTAAGCACAAACCGGAATTCACGCCGCACGTTGATACAGGCGATTACATCGTCATCATCAACGCCTCCGAGATCGTCGTTACGGGCAACAAGTCGCAAGACAAGATGTACTACCGTCATACGACCTATCCGGGCGGCATTCGCGAAACCAATTTCGCCAAGCTGCAAGAGCGCTTCCCCGGTCGCGCGATCCAGAAAGCGGTCAAGGGCATGCTGCCCAAGGGTCCGCTCGGATACGCGATGATCAAGAAGCTCAAGGTTTATGCCGGCGCAGAGCACCCGCACTCAGCCCAGCAACCCCAGCCCCTCGTGTTTTAAGGACAGGCCATGATCGGTAATTGGAATTACGGAACCGGCCGCCGCAAGACTTCGGTGGCTCGCGTGTTTATGAAGAAAGGGTCGGGCAAGATCGTCGTCAACAGCAAGCCTGTCGACGAGTATTTTGCCCGTGAAACGGGTCGCATGGTCGTGCGCCAGCCGCTCGAACTGACCGGCCACCTGTCCTCTTTCGACTTTCACATCAACGTCCACGGTGGCGGCGAAAGCGGTCAGGCCGGCGCGGTGCGCCACGGCATCACCCGTGCCCTGATCGACTACGACGCGATGCTCAAGCCCGCGCTCTCGAAAGCCGGTCTCGTCACACGCGATGCCCGCGAAGTCGAGCGTAAGAAAGTCGGCTTCCATAAAGCCCGACGCCGCAAGCAGTTCAGCAAGCGCTGATCGACCGTTGCACCGGAATCCCTCCGCGGATTCCGAAAGCAGAAAGGCCGCCCAGCGCGGCCTTTCTGCTTTGTGGGCCAGCGCTGGCTGGCTGCGTGCTGTGTCAGCAACGTCACGGCTCAGTCAAACCGTAAAACAAGCGTGGGATAATTCCAATTCAGGCATTCGACCCGCCGGGGTATTCCGGCGCGGTATTTTCGGGAGCACACTTCAATGGCAACAGGTAATTCGCAACGCATCAAGGTCGGCATCGTCGGCGGCACCGGCTATACGGGTGTCGAACTGCTGCGTATCCTGGCCCAGCATCCGAATGCAGAACTGACGGCCATCACCTCGCGCAAGGAAGACGGGCTCGCCGTGGCCGACATGTTTCCCAACCTGCGCGGTCACGTGACGCTCGCCTTCTCGACCCCTGAAAAGGCGCCGCTGACCGGTTGTGACGTGGTGTTCTTTGCCACGCCCCACGGTGTCGCGATGAACCAGGCCAAAGAACTCCTGGCTGCCAATGTGCGTCTGATCGACCTGGCCGCTGATTTCAGGCTGCAAGACGTCGCGGTCTTCGAGAAGTGGTACAAGGTGGCGCATGAATGCCCCGATATTCTTGCCGAATCCGCCTACGGCCTGGTGGAACTCAACCGCAAGGCGATCGCTAAAGCACGGGTCGTGGGTAATCCGGGCTGTTATCCGACAACGATCTTGCTCGGACTCGCCCCGTTGTTGGGCGGTGCGCCGCTGATCGACACGAGCGACATCATTTCGGATTCAAAATCGGGCGTCTCCGGCGCGGGGCGCAAGGCTGAGGTCGGTTCGCTCTTTTCCGAAGCCAGCGATAATTTCAAAGCCTATGGGGTTGCCGGTCACCGCCACCATCCGGAAATCAAGGCTCAACTGGATCAGATGGCGGGAACCGATGTCGGTTTGACGTTCGTACCGCACCTTGTGCCGATGGTGCGCGGCATGCTGAGCACGATTTACGTCAAGATCCTTCCTGAGGCGCGCGGTGTCGATTTTCAGGCGCTCTTCGAGACGCGGTACGCGAATGAGCCTTTCGTCGATGTGATGCCCTTTGGCAGCCTGCCTGAAACCCGCTCCGTGCGTGCGGCCAACACGGTGCGCATTGCCCTGCAACGGCCCGGCAATGGCGATCGGCTCATCATCCTTGTAGTCCAGGATAACCTCGTGAAGGGCGCCGCCGGCCAGGCGGTCCAGAACATGAACCTGATGTTTGGCTTGCCGGAGACGACCGGCCTGAACCAGGTCGCGATTCTGCCCTGAGATCACTTTCGCCTGTGTCGCTTTCCATCGGCCGAACCATTCTCTCCTGGGTGACAGGCGCCGTTGTGCTCGCCGGCGCAGGTGCCCTTGTGGGTGCCTATGTGGCCGGTCGGCCGGGCAACGAGGATCTGGCCCTGCAACTCAAGAGCGAGCGCGCTGCCCGCAGTCAGGCGGCACTCGAGTGGGATGCGCAACTGCAGGCGGCCACTCGCCGGGTCGAGCAAACGCAGGGCGAATTGGCTGTCGAGCGCGCCGCACGGATTGGCCTCGAGCGATCCCTGCAAAATGCTGAAAAAGATCTCGGACTGATGCGTGACAAGCTCGCTTTTTACGAGCAGTTATTGCCACCCGGCCCCCAGGGGTCGATTGATGTGCGGGCCTTCGAGGTTCAGCCGCAGGCGGATGGGCTCAGTTTTCGGGTGCTTCTGATGCGCAGCGGCAAACCGGGTGAGCGATTCAGCGGTTCGCTGCAGTTCGTCGCCACCGGATTGCGCGATGGGCGATCGGACACCGTCGTGCTCAAACCCTTGCAGGCGCAGATCAAAGCAGCCGTGCCGGGCGCATCGTCCTCAAGCCAGGCTGGCACGCCTTCCGCCGACCAGGCTCCGGATGTGCTAAAGCTTGAGTTTGACCAGTTTCAGCGCGGTCAGGGGCTGCTGGCCGTTCCTGAGGGCTTTACCCCCCTAACGGTGACTGTGCGCGTGGTCGAAGGGGAAATTATCCTTGCATCAAGAAGGGTTGATCTTTAACGCTGTTGTCGATTGCGTTAAACTTGAGCTTATTAGTCAGGTATAAGCGCCTTGCCCGGCCAACGGCCCGGGAAAGCGTGGTGAGTCCCTTTAGCAGGACAGGAGTCAACAATGAGTACCGCAATAGAGTCAGTCGACCTTCAGGCCCCGCCAGCCGCGATCATCTTTACGGATGCTGCAGCCGCCAAGGTAAAAGATTTGCTGATTGAAGAAGGCAACGACAACCTCAAACTGCGCGTTTTCGTGCAGGGTGGCGGTTGCTCGGGATTTCAGTATGGATTCACGTTCGACGAAGACGTCAACGAAGACGACACGACGCTTGAAAAAAACGGCGTGGCCTTGCTGGTGGATCCCATGAGCTTTCAGTATCTGGTGGGTGCCGAGATCGACTACAAGGAAGACATTGAAGGGTCGCAATTCGTGATTCGTAACCCGAACGCCACGACCACCTGCGGCTGCGGATCTTCGTTCTCCGTCTGACCGACTGATACTTATTTGGGCCAGGTTGCGCCAAGCAGGCGTGGTCCTCGCGCACCTGTGACCGCCGGCAAGCCTGCCGGCGTTTTGTTGTCGTGTGCCCAGGCAAGCCACGCGAAAGCCAGCGCCTCGACATCTTGTGCGCCGATTCCGAGCGCGTCGGTTGCCCTCACCGCGCAGGGCAACTTTGCTGCCAGTTCCCCCATCAGCGCCGGGTTGCGCGCACCGCCGCCGCAGACCAATACCTCCGTGACTTCAGGCGCGGCCTGAAGGATTGCATCACAGGCAGTGCGCGCCGTGAGCGCGCGCAGCGTCGCCTGAATATCCACGGCGGACAGAGCGCCCGCCTGACTGATCCCGTGGATCTTTCCCGCAACCGTTGCGCGGTCAGACGCGATTTGGCCGATGCGCGAATCGAGCCATGCCCGATTGAAAAGATCCCGCCCGGTGGACTTCGGCGCTGGCCGCGCGAACCACGGTTCGGAAAGGATCATGTGATCGAGCAGATCAGGTTGCACAACGCCTTGTGCGCCCCAGAGGCCATCGGAGTCAAACGGCTTGCCGGTATGCTCAAGGCACCACAGATCCATGAGCGCGTTGGCCGGACCGGTATCAAACCCGATTGGAGGCTGATCCGGACGCAGCACCGTGATGTTGGCGATGCCTCCAAGGTTCAGCACGGCCCGTGTGTGGTCGCAGCCGAATACGCCCGCGTGAAAGGCGGGAACGAGCGGTGCCCCTTGTCCGCCGGCGGCAACGTCGCGGGAACGAAAATCGGCGACAACGGAAATTTCGGTGAGTTCGGCCAGCAGCGCCGGGGCGTTGAGCTGAATGGTGTACCCGAGTCCGGGCTGGTGGCGAACCGTCTGTCCGTGCGCGCCGATTGCAGCAATGTCGCGTGATGTCAGGCCAGTCGATCTCAATATATCCCTGACGACGGTGGCGTAAAGTGTTGCGAGTGCATTGGATGCGATCGCCGCACGCGCGAGTTCGTTATCGCCCGGGCTGTTCAGCGCGAGCAATTCACTTCGCAGGGGTTCGGGGAAGGGTGCGCTTGCGCGACCCAGCAATGTAGGCTGACCGCAAGAATCAAAGCACGCAACCACGCCGTCGACACCATCCAGACTGGTGCCGGACATCAGGCCAATGTAGCGGACTGCGTCGGGCACCTTGGCTCAGCGACTGGCGACGTTGCTGACGTCCGGCACGTTGTCCTGGAACGAGGCCAACACCTGAAGCTGCTGGCGATAAGCACTCGTGGCAAGAGCGAATGCATCACGCATTGCAGGTTCAATCGGTTGGGATTCCGGCATCGCTACGGACAGCGGATCGACGGGCTTGTCATTGATCCGGAATTCGTAGTGCAGGTGTGCGCCCGTTGACCAACCCGTGGATCCGACATAACCGATCAGCTGACCCTGGGTTACGCGGGTACCCGCGGTAATACCTTCGGCCAGCCGGCTCTGGTGTCCGTAAAGTGTGGAAATCTTGCCGCGATGCTTGATGATGACGGTGTTGCCGTAGCCGCTCCTCCAGCCTGCGACCTCGACCACGCCGTCTGCAGTCGCGTGGATTGGCGTGCCGGTGGGGGCTGCGTAATCGATCCCTGCGTGTCCTTCCCACTCGCCGTGCATGGGGCTTTTGCGCATACCGAATGTCGAGCTGACGCGCGAAAATTTGAGTGCGCTTTGCAGGAACGCGCCCTGAAGGCTTTCACCTTCAAGGCTGTAATAGCCGCCCGAGATGCCGTCCGCGGAATACCAGACGGCGTCGTATTTCTTGCCCCGGTTGGTGAACTCAAGTGCCAGGACGCGGCCGGCACCAACGATGCGGCCCTCGTGGCTGCGCATCTCGTAGACAACCC
>JADZBO010000153.1 GCA_020851995.1 Burkholderiaceae bacterium | reverse complement strand
TCTCAGTGTTGGTCATCGTGCTGGTGCAGTGTTCAACGCCCGTCATGGCTCTGGTTCTAACCCAGGCTGGGCGCCAGCGTGCGACGAACATCCGCCAGCGGGCGACCGCTGCGCGCGGCGTAATCCTCGACCTGATCGTCACCGATCGTCCCGACATTAAAGTACTGTGACTGCGGGTGGCTGAAGTAAAACCCCGACACGCTCGCCGCGGGGTACATCGCATAGCTTTCTGTCAGCACCATGCCAATGTCGTCGCCGTCGAGCACATCGAACATGTCGCGCTTGACCACATGCTCGGGGCAAGCGGGATAGCCGGGCGCAGGCCGGATACCCTGGTAACGCTCGGCGATCATCTCGTCGTTGGACAGCGACTCGGTGGGCACATAGCCCCAGAGATCCGTGCGCACACGCGCATGCAACGCCTCGGCAAACGCCTCTGCCATGCGATCGGCCAGCGACTTGAGCATGATGGCGGAGTAATCATCCCCGGCCTTCTCGAACTCGCGTTCCTTCTTTTCGACGCCAAGACCGGCCGTCACCGCGAACAAGCCGATATAGTCCGCGACCCCCGAGGACTTCGGCGCGATGTAATCGGCGAGACACTTGTTATCGACCCCTTCGCGCTTGGTGCCCTGCTGGCGCAGTCCGCGCCAGGTGAACAGCACTTCCGTGCGCGACTCGTCGCGATACACCTCGATGTCGTCGTCATTGACCGTATTGGCCGGGTAAAACGCGACCACCCCGCTGGCCGTCAGCCACCGACTGTCGATGACCCGCTTAAGCATGGCCGCGCCATCCTCGTACACCTTGCGGGCTTGCTCGCCGACGACTTTGTCATCCAGGATGGCCGGATAGTGGCCGAACAGGCTCCAGGTCTGAAAAAACGGCGTCCAGTCGATGAATTTTGCGATCTCCGCGAGATCGTAGTTCTTGAACGCTCTGCGGCCGATGAACTTCGGGCGCGGCGGCACGTAGGCGGCCCAGTCGATCGCCGGACGCGCACGACGGGCGTCGGTCAGCGACAGCAGCGGCGTGGCTTTGCGCGCCGCATGGCGACGACGCACATCCTCGTATTCGCTGGCGAGATCCTCAAGGTAGGTACTGGCAGTTTCGGATACCAGATTCTGCGCCACGCCGACCGAGCGGCTGGCGTCCGGCACGTAGATCACGGGACCGTCGTAGTGCGGCGCAATTTTCACAGCGGTGTGCACACGGCTGGTGGTGGCACCGCCGATCATCAGCGGGATTTTGCGGCTGCGGAAGTACTCGTCGCGCTGCATTTCGCTTGCCACGTAGGCCATTTCCTCGAGGCTGGGAGTGATCAGCCCGGAGAGGCCGACGATGTCGGCGCTTTCCGCCCTGGCCCGCGCGAGGATTTCCGCGGCGGGCACCATCACACCCATGTTGACGACTTCAAAGTTGTTGCACTGGAGAACCACCGTCACGATGTTCTTGCCAATATCGTGCACGTCGCCCTTGACCGTGGCGATGACGATCTTGCCCTTGGCGCGCACGTCGCCGCCCGCAGCCGCGATCTGCCGTTTCTCTTCCTCGATGAAGGGCACCAGGTGTCCAACCGCCTGCTTCATCACACGCGCCGATTTCACCACCTGGGGCAGGAACATCTTGCCCTCGCCAAACAGGTCGCCGACGATGTTCATGCCGTCCATCAGCGGGCCCTCGATCACTTCGATCGGCCTTCCGCCCCGATCCGCGATCTGCTGACGGATTTCCTCGGTATCCTCGACGATGAAAGCGGTGATGCCGTGCACCATCGCATGGGCCAGCCGCTTTTCGACCGGTTGCGCGCGCCAGGCGAGATCCTCTTCGCGGCGCGCGCCACTGCCCTTGACCGTGTCGGCAAAAGCGACCAACCGCTCGGTGGGCGTGCGCTCATCCGCCGGATCGGTGCGGCCGACGGGTTGCGGGCGATCCAGCACCACGTCCTCGACCAGGTCGCGCATCGCCGGTGGGATCTCCGCATAGACGCCGAGCTGGCCCGCGTTGACGATGCCCATCGTCAGGCCTTCGCGGATCGCGTAATACAGGAACACGGTGTGAATCGCCTCGCGCATCGGCTCATTGCCGCGGAACGAGAAACTCACGTTCGAGATCCCGCCCGAGATCCGCGCGTGGGGCAGTGTTTGCCGGATCCAGCGGGCCCCCTCGATGAAATCGACCGCATAATGATTGTGCTCATCGATCCCGGTCGCGATGGCAAAGACGTTGGGATCGAAAATGATGTCTTCAGGCGGAAACCCAACCACATCGACCAGCAACCGGTAGGCACGCTCGCAAATCAGCTTGCGCCGCTCAAGGCTGTCGGCCTGACCCTGTTCGTCGAACGCCATCACCACAGCCGCGGCACCATAGCGCCGGCATAGCCTGGCATGATGCAGGAAGGGTTCTTCGCCCTCCTTGAGCGAGATCGAGTTGACGATCGGCTTGCCCTGCACGCACTTCAGGCCGGTTTCGATCACCTCCCATTTGGAACTGTCGATCATCACCGGCACACGGGCGATGTCGGGCTCGGACGCGATCAGGTTGAGAAACCGGTGCATGCAGGCCGCCGAATCGAGCATGGCCTCGTCCATGTTGATATCGATGATCTGCGCGCCGTTCTCGACCTGCTGGCGCGCAACGGCCAGCGCCTCGTCGTATTTTTCCTCACGAATCAGGCGGGCGAACATCTTGCTGCCTGTCACGTTGGTGCGCTCGCCGACGTTCACGAACAGTGACTCGCCGTCGATGTTCAGCGACTCCAGACCGGAGAGCCGGGTCTTGACTGCGATTTCGGGAACAACGCGCGGCTTGAGCGCAGTGACGCGCTCGGCGATCGCCTGGATGTGAGCGGGCGTCGTGCCACAGCAACCGCCAGCCATGTTGACCAGCCCTGCGCGCGCGAACTCTTCCAGCAGGCTGGAGGTATCCGCAGGCAATTCATCGAACCCGGTGTCGCTCATCGGGTTGGGCAGGCCGGCGTTCGGATAGACACACACGTAGGTGTCGCAGATCTTGGCCAGTTCAGCGATGTACGGGCGCATCAGGGCGGCGCCCAGCGCACAGTTCAGGCCAATAGTGATCGGCCGCGCGTGGCGCACCGAGTTCCAGAACGCCTCCACCGTCTGGCCGGAAAGAATGCGGCCGGACGCGTCAGTCACCGTGCCGGAAATCATCACCGGCAGGCGCTCGCCGCGGGCGTCGAACACCTCTTCGCAGGCAAAAATGGCGGCCTTCGCGTTGAGCGTATCGAAAATCGTTTCGATCAGGACCAGATCAATGCCCCCGTCGAGCAAGCCATTGAGCTGCTCGACATAGGCAACGCGCAGTTCGTCGAACGTGACGTTGCGTGCGCCCGGATCATTGACGTCGGGCGAAATCGACGCGGTCTTCGGCTGCGGCCCGAGCGCGCCGGCCACAAAGCGCGGTCGCCCGGGCGTGCTGAATTTGTCGCACGCCGCGCGCGCCAGCCTGGCCGATTCGAGGTTGAGCTCGTACGCCAGACCGTGTATCTCGTAGTCCCCCTGGGCGATCGAGGTCGCGCCAAAGGTGTTGGTTTCAATGACATCCGCGCCAGCAGCCAGATACTGTTCGTGGATTTCAAGGATCACGTCCGGTCGCGTGAGCGACAGCAACTCGTTGTCGCCCTTCAGGTCCTTTGGATGATCGGCAAGACGCGCTCCGCGGAAATCCGCTTCGCCCAGCTTATATCGCTGGATCATCGTGCCCATTGCCCCGTCCAGGATCAGGATGCGCTCGCCCAGCAATCGCGCAAAGTCCGCACCCCGGGTGTAGGCGGCCAAAGGATAGGGAAGGCTGGGATAGGACATGGGCAAGTGACCGGCAAGAGAAACGGGATGAACGACGGGAAGCGAACGCAGACGCAACTGATTGCGCGCCGACACGACCCCAACCCTTGATCGTAACAAAAAGTCCATCGTGCTACAGTGCCGGCAGAATTGGTGCTTTCAGTGCACATCCGCGGCTCGGCTTGCATAGCCACTGCGCAGCACAGGGAAAGTTAAACGGGAAACAGGGAGACCGCCCCTTCTGGGTCGATCGTGCCTGTGCTGCCCCCGCAACGGTCAACGCGATGCCAAACCATCGCGCCAGCCCGATACCGGCCTGTTCCTGCCGGCACTGACGTCCTCGTAGCGCCATTGCCAAACCGTAAACGATGTGCGGGGACGCACGTCCGGACGAGCCTGAAAGAATGAAGAACCGACCACCGCAGCGTCTGGCCGCTGCTGCCGCATGGGCCGCGCTGGCAAGTGCCCAGGCCCTGGCACAAACCGCCGGCAACCCCGCTCCTGACGCATCAACCCGACCCGATCACGCCGTCACCCGGCTATCCACGGTCGTCGTCACGCCGGCGCGCAGCGCCGAACCGTTATCCGAAACGCTGGGCGACAACAGCGTCGTCGACCGGACCGAACTCGACACCATCCCCAATGCAACGCTGGCCGAAGCACTCGGTCGGCAACACGGTATCGAATTCGTGAATTACGGCGGCCCGCAAAATGTCAGCACGATCAATATGCGCGGCACCAACAGCAATCAGTCTCTGGTGCTGATCGACGGGTTGCGCGTCAACAACGCGACCAGCGGGCTACCCCCGCTCAATGCCATCCCCCTGAACAGCGTCGAACGCATCGAGATCGTGCGCGGCACGGGCGCCAGCCTCTACGGCGCCGACGCGATCGGTGGGGTCATCAACGTCATCACACGCGCCGAGCAGTACAAGCCGTTCTCGGCGTTCGCCAATGCCGGTGTAGGCACCTACGCCACGACGCAATACGATGCAGGCTTCTCGGGCGCTTCGGATGGATGGAACTACAGCCTCTATGGCGGCTACGGGCAGAGCGCAGGATTCAACGCGTCCAACCGCAGCAATTACTACTACAACCCGGATCAGGATTCCTACTACCGCAGCAACCTCGGCGGGCAACTTGGCTACACCTGGAAGCCGGGCCAGACGCTGACCTTCCAGACGTTTCAGTCGCGTGTCAACGGCGCCTACGACATGGGCGAGCCGTATTTCAATGACCGCGGCGTCCAGGTGCTCAGCACCAACATGCTGACCAGCCGTAATGTGATTTCCGACCTCTGGACCAGCACGCTGCGCGCGTCCTACAGCCTGGACAGCTACGAGACCTTCAATGCGCCAGCCAGCCTTGTGCCTTCGAACCCGGCAGACGGACAACAGCACTTCAACACGCGCCAAAGCCAGTACACCTGGCAGAACGACCTGAAGTTCTCTGCCACGCAGGTGGTCACGCTGGGAGCCGAGCGCCTGGATCAGAGCGTGGACGCAAATCTCTCCGACAGCAGCTATCCGCAGCCGGGATTCGTCAATTACCAGCAAACCAGCCGATACACCAACTCTGCCTTCGGCATTTATCGCGGCAACTGGGGCGCGCAGTCGGTGCAGGCCAGCGTGCGTGACGACAATAATTCCCAGTATGGCAACTTCGTCACCGGCAGCCTGCTCTATGGTCTGGACCTGACCCGCGACTGGCGTGCCACCATAGGGGCCAACACCGGGTTTCGGGCGCCGAACTTCAACGAGCTTTACTGGCCGGTCACCCCCTATTTCATGGGAAATCCGAACCTGCAGCCGGAAAAGTCGCGCAATATCGAGGCGGGACTGCGCTACATCACTGACCGGACCGAGCTGGGCGTGGTCGGCTATTACAACCAGATCGACAACCTGATCGTCAATGTGCCGTTGGTTCCGTCGAACCCTTACTCGCCCTACGCGCCAGTCAACATCGGGCGCGCCACGATTCAGGGGCTGACGTTCACGGGGTCGCAGCTCTGGGGACAGACGCGCCTGCGCGGCAGCCTGGATCTGGTCGACCCCCGCAATGCCGATACCGGGCAGCTGCTCCCCCAGCGCGCCCAGACCGTGTTCAAGGGCGCCGTCGACCAGACGGTCGGCGCGCTGAAGCTGACTGCCGAGGTCTACGCCACAAGTTCACGCATGGATTCGCTTTCTGGTCAGACCCTGGGTGGCTACAGCCTGCTCAATCTGGTCGCCAGCTATCCGCTGACGTCCTATGCAGACATCCTGGTCCGCTGGAACAACGTGCTGGACAAGTCCTACACGCTGGTTCAGGGTTACAACACGCCGGGATCGAATGTGTTTGTCAACCTGGCCCTGCGGATGTAGCATCGCTGACTGCATCGGTTGAGTCTTGTGGATTGTGTCATGCGTGTTGTGGTCGGTTTTTTCCTGGTGGTGCTGGCTGTCGGCTGTGGATCAGCCGGCGCAGCCGCCATTGAGGTCATCGACGACAACGGCCATGCCATCTCCCTGGCTCAGCCGGCCAGGCGCATCATTACGCTGACCCCTCACGTCACCGAGATGGTCTACGCTGCGGGCGGCGGCGCGCGCATCGTGGCTACCGTCACCGCAAGCGATTACCCGGCGGAGGCCCGCGCACTTCCGCGCATCGGCGATGGCGTAGCGCCGGATCCGGAAAAGGTCGCCGCTTACAAGCCAGACCTGGTCGTCGGCTGGCTGGCATCGCAGGCAGATGCGCTCGAGGCGCTGGACATCCCGGTGTTCATCAACGCGCCGCGTTTACTGGACGACATCCCCGACAGCATCGAAACCTTCGGAATCCTGCTCGGCACCTCTGGCGTGGCGCGCACACGCGCGAATGAATTGCGCCACAAGCTCGAAGCACTGGCGCCCGCGGCCACAGCGGCTCAGTCGAAACCCGTGCGGGTTTTTGTGCAAAGTGGCACCGAGCCGGACTACACCCTGGGGGCCGACCATATCCTGTCCGATGTCATCGGGCTCTGCGGAGGCGTCAATGTCTTTGCGGATTCCCCAATGGCGGCACCCCGCGTGAGCCCTGAGGGAGTGCTCGCGGCGACCCCCGATGTGGTAATTGTCGGACGCCAGGGCGCGGTCGCAGGCGCCCCGGATACCGCCGCCCTTGCCTACTGGAAATCGGTGGGATTGCCCGCGGCGCTGGCCGGTCGCGTGTACGCGTTTGACGCTGATACCATATACCGTCCCGGGCCCCGGCTGATCGACACCGCGCCACAAGTGTGCAACGTCATCCGGCAGGCTCGCAAATCCTGAGCGATCGTCCGTCCCGCCAAACCGGGCACCACGGTTCTCCTGTTTTTCCTCATTTCATTACACGGTCCAGTCCCATGTCTCAGCAAGATCCCCTTGTCATCGCCGGCAAAACCTATCGTTCGCGTTTGCTGGTCGGCACCGGTAAATACAAGGACTTCGCCCAGACGCGCGAGGCCATCCTCGCCAGCGGCGCAGAAATCGTCACGGTGGCCATCCGACGCACCAACATCGGCCAGACCGCCGGAGAACCCAGCCTGCTGGAGTTCCTCCCGCCCTCGGAATTCACGCTGTTGCCCAATACAGCGGGCTGCTATACGGCCGAAGACGCAGTCCGTACATTGCGACTCGCCCGCGAACTCCTCGACGGCCACTCGCTCGTCAAGCTTGAGGTGCTCGGGGATCCTCAAACGCTGTTTCCCAACATGCCCGAAACACTCGCCGCGGCGCGCACGCTCGTGGCGGAAGGCTTTGAGGTGATGGTCTACTGCACCGACGATCCCATCCAGGCTCGCATGCTGGAAGACATCGGCTGCGTCGCTGTCATGCCGCTCGCCTCGCTGATCGGCTCTGGCATGGGCATCCTCAACCCCTGGAACCTGCGTCTGGTGATCGACCAGGCGCGCGTCCCGGTTCTGGTTGACGCAGGAGTCGGTACCGCATCGGACGCAACCATCGCGATGGAACTTGGCTGCGATGGTGTGCTGATGAACACCGCCATCGCGGCGGCCCAGAACCCGGTGCTGATGGCCAGTGCCATGAACAAGGCCGTGGCGGCTGGCCGCGAGGCCTTCCTGGCGGGCCGGATGCCGCGCAAAACCTACCAGGCCGCGCCAAGCTCACCGACGGGCGGCATGATCGCTTCGGCTGCCAGGTCGTGACACTCTCACTACGATGAGCATCCCCAACACCCTGAGCATCGCCGGCCTGGATCCGTCAGGCGGGGCCGGCATCCTGGCAGACGTCAAGGCAATGAGCGCGCTGGGTGCCTACGCCTGTGCGGTCGTGGCAGCGCTCACAGCGCAAAACACCCGTGCGGTGACGGACATTGCGCCGGTCGACCCGCGCTTTGTCCGCGCCCAGATCGACACCCTCTTCGACGACCTGACCATTCACGCCGTCAAGATCGGCATGTTGGGCCAGCGCGCGGTCATTGAAGTGGTCGCCGACCGGCTTGCGCAATTCGCCCCGCCGCACATCGTGCTGGATCCCGTGATGGTTGCCAAGAGCGGCGATCTGCTCCTGGAGCAGGTCGCGGTTGGGGCGCTGCGCGAGCAGCTGGTTCCGCTCGCGACGATCCTCACCCCGAACCTGCCGGAAGCAGGTGTGCTGCTGGCGCAGCGCTCCGTCGAAACCGTGCGCGAAATGCGCCGCGTCGCCGAGCGGTTGCGCAACCTGATGTCCTATGCGGGGCACCGCTGGGTGCTGCTCAAGGGTGGACACCTTCCCGGCGCCAACACCATCGATTTGCTGCACGACGGTGATGTCATGATTGAACTGCCCGGGCATCGCATCGAAACACGTAACACCCACGGCACCGGCTGCACGCTGTCCGCGGCGCTGGCGGCCTTGCTGCCCCAGACCGACAATACCCCCGAGGCGGCGCGCCGGGCCAAGGCGTATCTGGTCGGCGCAATCACCCATGCGGACACGCTTGATGTGGGTCATGGGCACGGCCCGGTCAACCACTTCTGGCAATCGAATTCGACCGTACAATAGCGATCGGTCGCCTTTTGGCGGCAAAGTTCTTGTAATTCTTGTGTCACTTCGCCGTTCCCTTCCGTCACTTAGCCTTCACGACTTATGAAAGCCTCGACTTTGCCCGACATTGAACTCGCGCGTATCAATATGGTGGAACAGCAGATTCGTCCGTGGGACGTCTCCGACCCCGCCGTGCTCGATGCTCTGATCAAGGTTCGCCGCGAACTCTTCGTGCCGCCGGCCTATCGTGCAATGGCGTTCGCTGACATGGAGATCCCGCTGGAGGTTCAGTCAACCGATACCCATCAGTGCATGCTGTCACCCATGCTTGAGGCCATGTTCACACAGCGCCTGCAACTCAAGCCCGATGACTGCGTGCTTGAAATCGGCACGGGATCTGGCTATCAGGCCGCATTGCTTGGCAGCCTGGCACGGGAAGTCACCAGCATCGAAATCGATCCCCGCCTGGTGGCCTTTGCGACACAAAATCTTCAACAGTCGCAGGTTTCCAACGTTCGGGTCGAAACCGGCGATGGCAGCAATGGCTGGGGCACGACCGAGTACGACGCTATTCTGGTCACGGGTTCGCTGCCTGCGATTCCGGATTCGCTCAAGTATCAGTTACGCGTGGGCGGCCGCATGATCCTGGTCACCGGTCAGGCACCCGCCATGACCGTCTGGCGCGTCACGCGAACCAACGCCGCCAGCTTCGATATCGTCGGTCTGTTTGAAACCGTCATCAAGCCGCTCATCGGCCCGACGGTGTCGCACTTCAAGTTCTAGCATCGGTCATCTACTCAACAAGCGTTTCGTCAGAATCGTTGGGTAATCCTGTCGATGGCCCGCAATGAGGTAGACAAAGGTATCGTTGCCGATCTGTCGGTAAACCAATTTGTGATGCGAGGTATAGACGTTTTGATAGTCCAAAATGCCCACTGATGACAGCACTTGGACAGGCGTTCCATTAAAAACACCGGTGTCAACCTTCTCCAATTTTTCAAAAATTTCGTCTTCAGCTTTCAGCCATGCGGCTTCACCCCACTTGTCGAGCATGTAGTCCTGAAGCGAAAGCAGGTCCGCTTGGGCATCGGGAAGAATGATGACTGCCATTATTTTCGGTGCTGACGAGCAGACAGCAGTTGCGCCCTTGATTCAGCAACGGAAATACCCTTCCCTTGTGCGCGGTCCTTTTCGCCTAAGGCTATGAGTTTCAAAGCGGCAATAAGTGCTTCCTTTTCCTGAAACTGCTTGACCCCCTCAATCACCATGCTGGCCTCACCATTTTGGGTGATGACAAACGGATTGCCATTCATCTCCAAATCTTCGGAAATCTGCGCCGCGTGGCTCTTCAGGTACGAAATGGACTTGATGTTGGTGATGAATTGCATACTGCCTCCCCTGTTTCGCAACGCCTGAATTTAGTACTGAATTTAGTTGCCGTCAATGATTGACGTGCAACAGGCTAGCCGGAACAATGCGGGGTATCCTATTCAGGGGGCCTGGGAGTTTTTTGGACACTCGTGTCGTCGCCGTCGCGCAGAAAACACCCCGCGGGGCCTTGCACCGCGTTGAACGCAAGGCTTTTGGGCCTTAAGCTCAGGTCTTGCGGATTTTGCTGACCAATGCGGTCGTTGATCGCGCGAACTCGAACGGAATTGCGACCGCACGCCCACCCCACGATTCGACCACTTTGGTCTCCGGCAGCGTCTGCATGTCGTAGTCGCCACCCGTCACGATCAGATCCGGCCTGAGCATCGCAATGGTCTCAAGCGGCGTGTCTTCATCGAAAAACGTCACGGCATCCACACACGCGAGCGCGGCCAGCAGCGCTGCGCGATCATGCTCGGCATTGAGCGGCCGGTCAGGCCCTTTACCGAGGCGACGCGCCGAGGCATCCGTGTTGATCGCCACGATCAGCGTCGCGCCCAGCTGAGCCGCCTCATCCAGATAGGTGACATGACCACGATGCAAGATATCGAACACGCCATTCGTGAACACTACCGGACGCGGCCAGCGACCCTCGGCAATGTGCCGGGCGCATTCCTCAGGCGAGAGGATTTTGGCTTCAAAACGTGCGCTCATACGCGTGACAATGCCCAGAATGCGACCACCACGGCCAGTGCGGCGACGCCGGTCAGCGCCATCAGCAAGCGGTTGGCCTGACTTCGCTCGCGACGCATTTCCCTGAGTTCGTTCAGCACCTGAACCGAAACGTCGGGGCGGTTCAGTCGGGCGTGAATCAGGCGCGGTAACTCGGGGAGTAACTCCGCCCATTGACCTGCCTCTTTCTCGAGCTTGCGACGCACACCGCGCAGGCCAACCCGTTCATGCATCCAGCGCTCAAGGTAGGGTTTTGCCGTCTTCCACAGATCCAGCTGCGGATCGAGCTGGCGCCCAAGGCCCTCCACGTTAAGCAGCGTCTTTTGCAAGAGCACCAGCTGGGGCTGGATTTCGACGTTGAACCTGCGGGAGGTCTGGAACAGGCGCAGCAGCACCTGCCCCAGGGAAATATCCGCCAGCGGTCTGTCGAAGTAGGGTTCGCAGACCGCACGCACCGCGCCCTCGAGTTCTTCTTCGCGCGTATTGGGCGGCACCCAGCCGGATTCGATGTGCAGTGTCGCGACGCGACGATAGTCGCGCTGGAAAAACGCCAGAAAATTCTGCGCCAGGTAGTTCTTGTCGAACTCCGACAGCGAGCCGACGATCCCGAAATCCAGCGCGATATAGCGGCCGAGCGACTCAGGGCGATCCGAGACATAAATATTGCCCGGATGCATATCCGCGTGGAAGAAGCCGTCGGTGAATACCTGCGTGAAGAAGATCTCCACGCCCTGACGCGCCAGCGTGGGAATATCCACACCGGCGTCCCGCAGGCGGTCCGTCTGGCTGACCGGGATGCCGTACATGCGCTCCATCGTGAAGACCGTACCCCTGCAGTAATCCCACATCACCTCGGGCACTTGCAGAATATCGCCGCGACCGGATTCTTCCGAGAAATTCCGGCGCAACTGACTGCAGTTCGCCGCCTCGCGCAGAAGATCGAGCTCGTCGTGCAGATATTTGTCGAATTCGCCCACCACCTCACGCGGTTTAAGCCGGCGTCCGTCCGGTGAAAGACGCTCGACCATGGCGGCGAGCACACGCATCAGGGATAAATCCTGATCGATCACATCGAGCATGCCGGGGCGCAGCACCTTGACGGCGACTTCCCGACCATCATGCAGAACAGCAAAGTGCACCTGCGCGATCGAAGCAGAGGCGACCGGATCAGTGTCAAAGGAGGCGAACAACTCACTGGTCGGCGCGCCCAGCGCCGACTCGATGATGGCGGCCGCCTGATCGGAGGGGAACGGCGGCACACGATCCTGCAGCCGGGTGAGTTCTTCGGCGAAATCGGGCGGAATCAGGTCGCGACGGGTTGACAACACCTGGCCGAATTTGACGAAGATCGGCCCGAGCTCCTCGAGCGCCAGGCGCAGCCGCACGGCACGCGGCAGTTTGGGTTCCGACCCAAGCCGCACCAGCCAGAGCAGACGCACGGCCAGGGGGTGATCAATGCCCGAAAGGACCAGCTCATCCAGTCGATAACGCAGACAAACAACCACGATGCGCGAAAGCCGCGGCAGGGACATCATGTGCGCTGCCCCGATGCACGCTCAAGGCGTTCGATGCGTGCCGCGAGCGCGGTCAACCTGTGCCCGACCGACTCGAGCCGCGCGAGCGTTTCGACGTTGTCCGCTTCAAAGGCGGCCATTGCCGGCTTGCCAACCAGGGCACCTGCTTCTTCCGACAGATATTCAGCCAGGTTTTGGGAAAAACGCTGCGCGACGCCCCGCGCCTCCTGCCCGACAGCCCGCAGACCGCCAATGATCCGGGTGGCCGGAATATCGCCCACCCAGCGCGCCAGCAGATCCTCCGGATCGGGACGCAAGTCGCGCGCGAGCTCGGACACCGCCTGGGCCAGGGATGCCTCGCCCGAAATCTGGATCAGATCGGAAAACTCGCCGCCTTCGCGTAACGACAACAGTCGCGCAGCGCTCAGGCGCTCGGGAACCACATCGAGCACGACATCGGGAATGATTGCGGGATCCGCTTGCGCAAGATGCCCGTCGTGTCCGATGGTCAGGGTAACGTGAAAGGCTCCCAGAGCGATCCTCAGGGTTTTGCCGGCGTGACGCGTGAGCCGCTCGGCAGCCCAGGGTTGCTGACGGGACAAGAGGTTGAATGCCACGGCGATCGCCTGCACGGGGTGCAGGATCGACACATCGGGTAGCGCGGGTGGGGCGAGCTTCACGGCGGGTCAGCAAGGGAATAAAGCAACAGTTTAACGGCTGGCAGCTTACGATGAAAAACGCCCGCTGTCGGGCGGGCGCTTTTCGATCACAGGCACTGCGGCGCCATCAACTGGCGTGGGTAACCGGGATTTGCTGGATACCGGCCAACAGCCACCCGCCCTGGGCTGGCTTGAAGAGATTCCAGACTTCTTCGAAGCGGAAGGCCTCCGTGCCGGGCTGCTCGCGCAGCATGCCGGAAAACCGCACACTTGCCAGGTGCCCGTCGGTCACTTTCTCGATGCCGAGCAATTCGGCGTTGAGCAGGACGACTTCGGTCTGGTTTTCACCCTGACGACCACTGAGCTGCGCCTGAAGCTCTGCGAGCAGATCGTCGGTCAGGAAATTGCGCAGTTGCTGGATATCGCCGCTATCCCAGACCTTTTGAATTGCGACGAACTGCTGCTTGGCTTCGTGGAGGAAGCTGTTGGCATCGAAATCCGACGGGATGAACCACGTGGAATCCTGCTCCTGTACGCCGCCACCTGAACCGAACGCAGAAGGCACCTGACGATTCGACGCAGCCTGAGGTTGCTCTGATTCACGCATGACAGCCTGGGGTGGCGGGGTTGCCCCGGAACCAGCACCCTGCAGCGCGGCGGGGGCCGAGCTGCCACGGAACATACGCAGCAGGAACGAGATCGCAAAGAACACCGCCACGCCGAGCAGCACCATGGTGAGGATATCGCCCATCGCGCCACCTAAGCCAAAGTGGGAAAGCAGCGCGCCGATGCCCAGGCCTGCGGCAATGCCGGCCAGCGGGCCGAGCCAGCGCGAAGCGCCGGACTTGGCCGCAGCTGCGGCAGCGGGCGCGGCAGCCGCTGCTGCGGGGGCCGCAGCGGGTGTAGCGCTTTTCTGGGTGACGCCGGGGGTGGCCGCCGGCCGCTGTGAGGTCACGTTAGACGACTGGCGACCCGCGTTGCCGCCGCTGCCGGCCCGCGCCGCATCAGCGTCGGTCGTCACGGCCGTAAGCGACAATCCGCTGACCACGATCAGCGCACCGGCCGCAAAACGCGAAAACTTGCGAAACGACATAATTGACTCCTTGGTGGCAATGTTGCCGAGTAATTAGATCCGGTCAGCGACCGAACCTTGCCCGAGACCTTACGGGAACCTGAATCTTACTGAAAGCTGAACAAAGTTGCAATGGGCTTGAAAAAGGCTGTTTTTGTGATAAGAAACAAAGGACTCTGTCGCGAAACAATCGACTCTGTCGCTGAAATGGGGGCGAATTTTCGGCTTGCAAGCTGTTGGACGTGAGCGCGCAATGATGCCTGACATTTCGGATTTGGCAGCCGCATGGCGATCTCTTCGATCACCTTGGCTGAGCTTCTGCATGGCGCGGAGAAAAGCAGCCGGGTCAGCGACAACCTTTCAGCGATCGAGGACTTTTGCAGTCGCCTCGATGTGCTGTCCTACGGAGCCAAAGCTGCCCAGCACTACGGCGCTATCCGCGCTGCCCTGGAAAAGCTGGGCCAACCCATCGGGGTGAATGACTTGCACATTGCGGGTCACGCACGCAGCGAAGGTCTCGTGCTGGTCACGAACAACGTCTCGGAATTCGCGCGCGTGCCGGCGCTTGAAGTGGAGAATTGGGTCAGCCAGTAAGGCAAACGAAAATGCGCTTCCTGCGCTCCGGCGCTTTTCACAACAAACTGGCTTACCGTTGCCGTCGGTAGAAACCACAAACGAAAAAACCCCAGCGAATAAACGCTGAGGTTTTGGAATCAGTGGTGGTGTAGTAGGTCCCTCATTGCGAACTCGCTCTCTCAACACCTAGGTGTTCACGCTGGTCAATGGGGAAGATCTCGAGCAATTGTCCAGATTTCTGAAATGCATTTGCAGTACGCACACGCGCATTGTTTACCAGCCAGCGGGTTTGGAAAAAACTCCATGCTGATCAGTTAGCTGAGCGGGGAACTGAGCGGCCTGGAGTGCTCCACCTGCGCATCAAGAAGTTCCTGGGCAACAGCGAGAACGCCGTCAAGACGCAAATCTGGTGCGCCGTGTCGACCTACGTTCTGATTGCCATTGTCAAAAAGGAACTTCAAATTGATGTCTCGCTTTACACGCTTCTACAGATTCTTTCGGTGTCGGTTTTCGAGAAAACTGAGCTTTCAAGCGCCTTTCAGGCCGGTGAAATTGCAGCTGATTTACCCGAGTCCGCTAACCAATTGAATTTATTCGGAATTTAACCGGACACTTCTGATAAAAAATAGATACTCAATACGATTTTTCATTGGTGTAAATCACCTAGGTTGCGGCAGTTATCCTGCAAAAAGCCCCGCTTCGCGTCAGAAACACGTCGCCTCAGGCATGTCATCGCTGACGTCCAGGCAATCGTTCAAGTCGGGTATCGCTTCGGATTGCACACATCCGCTGAAGGGGTGGACGGTCTGCTTATGTGGTGTCGCATGGGCCGCGGGGGAATAGTCCTTGCGTCGAGGCGTTGGCAACTCATAACAACTGACTCCCGGCAGAGTGCGCCCGTGGCACTTTCGTGACAAGTGTCGGCGCGTTGGCTACACTGAATCGCCCGTAACGCATCATGTTGGCTTCAGACTGGATGGAGGCAAGTAGCCTTGTCGTCGGCGGTAAAAATATTCCAGGGCCGCTTCGGCCGAGTGGCGTTGCTCGACATGGATGCACCGCTCGTCGGGCACGCCCATCATCACTGTCACATGCTGATTAAAGCGGGTGGGTCTGATGGTGCGTTTATTGTGCGAGGGGAGCGCGCGCCGCTGACGGATGAATCCGTCGTATTGGTCAATGCGTGGGAGTATCACGCCTATGCCCATGAAGCGCCGCCCGGTGAAAAGACATTAATACTCGCCCTCTACATAGAGCCTAACTGGCTCGCGGAACTGCAGCGCTCACTGGCAATATCCGGACATCCGCGCTTTTTCCCGGTGCGCTGCGTCCGTATCAAAGCGCAAACCCGGAAGATTGCCGAAGAGTTCATTCTCGAATTATGGTGGGCGGATGAGGTTTCGCAGGGACGTCTGGAGGACCTGCTGTTTAATCTGATTATCTCGGTGATTGACAGCTACTCGGGTTGGCGTGATTTGGCCAGCTTGCTGAAGGCAAAACCGCCCGTCGCTGTCGATCCGCGCGTGCGGAACGCCATTCGCATAATGAAAACGGACCTGAAGCGTGAGCTGGATATCGATACGCTCGCAGCACAATCCGGCCTGTCGCGGGCGCATTTTTTTGCGTTGTTTCAACGCGATACGCAAGTGACCCCGCTCGTCTATGCCAATGTGCTGCGATTCGAGGCTGCGGTCACGATGCTGACGAAAGGCTCTGACTCCGTGGCGGATATGTCTGAGCAACTGGGATTCTCGGCTCCGGGACATTTTTCAAGATTTTTCCGGCAGCATCTGGGAATTACTCCACGCGATTACAGGCGCGTGGTGAATTTATTCGATCCACCAGAGTCATCAGAGTTTCCAGGCGATCTTGCCTAGAGAGTTCCCGGGCAATCTGGCCTAGAGAGTACCCGGGCGATCTGGCCTCTGGGGGGGGGCAGACCATCTGACCGGGGCTTCGCTGCGACGCAGCATTGAAATCGCAAGACAATTCGGAAAGATATCGGACTTTTTGGTCAGTCTTTAGTGCGCGCGACTACTTGCTACCGCAGACAGGTCTCACAATGCGCGCATACCAAGAAATAATCCGGAGACTGGATTGCACGGTAGGTCCGCGCCCGACATTGCCCGCCCAACCCATACTGGCCAGCCCCTCGAGCGAATCGAAGATGCTGCGCTACTGATGGGGCGGGGCAGCTATGGTGATGATATCGGGGTGCGCCCCGGGACACTGCACGCCGCTGTCTTGCGCTCACCGCATGGCCATGCGGAGTTGCTATCCGTCGACACGCGAGGCGCGATCGGTGCACCTGGTGTCCACGCAATATTGACCGGGGAAGATGTCAGGCGCTGGGCGCAACCGTTTGTGGTTGGTGTCAAACAGCCGATGGAGCATTGGCCGCTTGCGGTCAATCGCGTTCGCTACAGCGGAGAACCCGTCGCTGTGGTGATTGCTGAAGACCGCTATCTTGCCGAAGATGCGCTTGATCTGATTCAGGTCGAATACCGGGTGCTCGATGTCGTGATGAGTATTGACGCAGCACTGGATTCTGACCAGTGTGTCTTACACGAAAAAGTCGGTACCAACATTGTCTCTGACCGTGACTTCAGCTATGGAGACGTCGAAGGCGCGTTTCAACAGGCCAGCCATCAGATCCGGACTGAAGTCCATTTCCCAAGAAACTCGTGTTCACCCATCGAACTGGGCTTTGTTGTTGCACAGTGGCTGCCTGACGAAAAAGGCTACGATGTGCTTTCCAATTTCATGGGGCCGTTTTCCCTGCATGCAGTGATGGCGCTGGCGCTCAGGATTCCGGGAAATCGGTTGCGCCAGCGAATTCCCCGTGACTCGGGCGGAAGTTTCGGAGTCAAGCAGTCCGTATTTCCCTACATCGTTCTGATGTGTCTGGCATCCCGTAAGGCGCGCGGCGCGCCCGTCAAATGGGTCGAAGATCGGCTTGAACATCTGGAGGCTGCGACCTCTGCTACCGCTCGTAAAACAACCATCGAGGCGGCAGTTGACAATCAGGGCCGTATCCTTGCCCTTAAATACGATCAGGTGGATGAGGTTGGCGCCTATTTGCGAGCGCCCGAACCGGCAACGTTTTACAGAATGCACGGCGCCCTGACCGGACCGTACGACATACCTGGCCTGCACGTGCGCAATCGCGTTGCGCTGACCAACAAGACTCCGACGGGATTAGTGCGAGGTTTCGGCGGGCCCCAGGTGTTTTACGCACTGGAACGCCTGATGGATCAGATCGCGCACAAACTGCACATCGATCCGGTTGAGTTGCGTAAAAGAAATTATGTGCGAGCCGATCAGTTTCCCTATCAGGCGGCCGCTGGCGCAGTGCTCGATTCCGGAGACTATGAAAAGCTCACCGACATGGCGATTCAAGCCGCGTCGCTCAAAAAGCTCGAAGATCGCAGGTTGTCCGTTGAATCGCAAGGCAAGCTGTATGGAATCGGTTGCGCGGCAATAGTCGAACCCTCGATTTCAAACATGGGTTATGTCAGCACTGTACTGACCGCAGAACAGCGGCATCGCGCAGGTCCCAAAAACGGTGCCATCGCCAGCGCAACCGTGGCGATTGATTTGCTGGGCAGCGTCAACGTGACGATCGCATCTGCGCCGGCGGGGCAGGGGCATATGACGGTGTGCGGGCAGGTTGTGGCGGACGCTTTTGGATTAATGCCGGAGCAGATCGCCGTCAATGTTGAGTTCGACACAGCAAAAGACGCCTGGTCTGTCGCAGCGGGAAACTATTCAAGTCGCTTTGCGGGTGCGGTTGCCGGAACCGTGCACCTGGCTGCGACAAAATTGCGTGAAAAATTAGCCCGTATTGCCGCAGCGCAGTTTGATTGTTCGGTCGAAGCGATCGATTTTGAGCATGGCAATATTTTCAATCGTGACAATCCGTCGCAGTCACAGCCATTTGCCAGGTTGGCGGCGAGCCCCCATTGGGCGCCGGCCCTGTTACCCGGCGGTGTTGAGGCGGGGTTGCGGGAAACGGTCTTCTGGACGCCAGAGACCTTGCAGGCGCCCGACGATCAGGATCGGGTCAATACGTCGGCCGCCTATGGCTTCGTGTTCGATATTTGCGGCCTGATCGTGGATCCCGACACAGGATCGGTCTCGGTGGATCAGTACATAACAGCACACGACGCAGGACGGCTTTTGAATCCGGCGCTGGCGAATGGACAGATCCGCGGCGCCTTTGCGCAAGGCGTCGGCGCGGCGTTGTTCGAAGAATTCAGATATTCGGAGGACGGAAATTTCCAGTCCGGAACGCTTGCCGAATATCTGATGCCCACAGCATGTGAAATCCCCGACCCGACGATTGTTCATCTGGAAACGCCTTCCCCCTTTACACCGTTAGGAGCAAAAGGCCTGGCAGAAGGTAACAATATGAGTACGCCGGTTGCGATCGCTAACGCATTTGCGGATGCTTTGCGCCGAAAGCAAAAGAATGCGGACGATATAAGACTTCCCTTAACCCCATCGCGCGTTCTTGAATCGTTGGACACTCCGGATCCGGCCGCACGTAACCCCGGGCAGCACGTTGCGCCCGTGCGGAAATCGTCAGACGGCTTGCGATTGAGTGCATCCGGGGTCGTCGAGGTGAAGGCGTCTCCTGAAGCGGTATTCGCTGTGCTTTTGTCTCCGGAGTCCCTGGCCCGTGTCATTCCGGGATGTCACGGATTAATGGCGGACGGACCCAATCGCTATCGCGCAGAAGTGACGGTTGGAGTCGGCCTGGTCAAAGCGCGCTATCTGGCGTTGATTGAATTAAGTGAAATTGACCGCCCCTATGCATTGCGACTGAAAGGAAGTGGCAAGTCTTCTCTGGGGACCGGGGCCGGAGACGGCCGCATACAGCTGGAAAGAACCGCGACGGGTACTCGCCTGACCTACGATTACGAAGCGAAGGTCGGTGGCAAGGTGGCTGCCGTCGGTCCAAGAATGCTGGAAGGCGCAGCGCGGATCATCATTGCACAGCTCTTTGCCGGGTTGGGTCGGCAAGCAAGCGGCGAAGCGTCCGATACCTGGATGACGCGCCTGCTCAGACGGCTCGGGTTGTGTCGTGGAGGTGCGAAGTGAAACCTTCCCGCTTTGACTATCTCAGAGTGCAGACCGCGCAAGAGGCCATCGAGGCGCTGAGCCAGACCGAGGACGCGCGAATTCTTGCGGGTGGCCAGTCGCTCATGGCCATCCTGAATATGCGCCTGGCGCAACCCAGCCTGCTCGTCGATATCAGTCGTAGCCAGGAGCTCGATCAGATTCGCCACGAAGGCACCTGGTTGCGCGTGGATGCGGCTACGACGCAAGCACGGCTCGAGTGGATGCCCGATATTGCACAGCAGGTGCCATTGCTGGCGCAGGCATTTCCCTACATTTCGCATTTTCAAATTCGCAATCGTGGAACGGTCTGTGGGTCAGTCGCGCATGCCGATCCGTCCGCAGAGATTCCGCTGGTGCTGGTCGCGCTCAAGGGTGAAGTGATTTTGCGAGGACCACGCAAAAGAAGGACGTTGACCGCCACGGAATTTTTCCAGGGGATGTTGAGCACAGCGAAAGGCCCCGACGAAATCGTCGAGTCTGTGCGATTTCCAAAGGCCGTGGCAGGGAACGGCTACGCATTTACGGAATACTCGCAACGACATGGCGACTTTGCGATCTGTGCGGTTGCTGCCGTGGTGAATCCGACGGGGATCAGATTCGCCGTCGGGGGCGTGGCAGATCGCCCGACGGCCATAGACTGGCCGTTGCTCGACAGCGGGGATCTTGACGATGCGTTGAATGATTTCAGCTGGGAACTGCAGGCGCGTGACGATCCGCAGGTCAGTGCGCTGGCCAGAAGGCATATGGTCAGAAAGCTCGGAAAGAAAATCATCGCACAGGCGAGCAAGCAGTGCCATCCGGATTCTGTCGGGGAGAGAAGATGACGACGGTAAAGCTCACTAAAGAAAATCTGCATCAGATATCTGTTTGTCTGAACGGCCGCGATCGTCAGGGCGCAGCGGAGCCACGGATGCTATTGACCGACTGGTTAAGGCATCGGATCGGTGCTACCGGTACGCACGTGGGCTGTGAGCATGGCATCTGCGGGGCATGCACTGTACTGATCGATGGCGTGGCGCAACGCGCATGTCTGACGCTGGCCGCGCAAGTTGACGGACGACGCGTCGATACAGTTGAAGGACTGGCGTCCGAGGAGGGTGAACTCAGTGATTTGCAGCAGGCGTTTAAACGACATCATGCGCTGCAGTGCGGGTTTTGTACTCCCGGAATTCTGATGTCCACGAGTGACTGGCTCAACCGGATACAGGGCCGTGTCCCGCATGAACAGGAAGTGCGGAATATGTTGTCCGGTCATTTGTGCCGCTGCACGGGATATGCGCCGATCGTTGCAGCAGTGATGGAGGTGGCACAGAATCGCTATGACCAGCGTGGGCAGGCCACGTCGTCGGAACAAAATGACAAGGAGTCATCCCATGCTTGATCTGGGAAGAACTTTTTTGCAAAGCGTGGAACGACGCCCTGACGGCGTTGCAATTGTTGACGGCGCTGTACGACTCACCTGGCTGCAGTGGTCGCAGCAGGTCGGTCGTCTTGCGCATGGCTTGAAGGCAATCGGACTCAATCGTGGCGATATGCTGTTGTCCGTATTGCAAAATCGACTCGAGGCCGCGACCTTGCATTGGGCTTGTCAGTTTCTGGGCGTCGTCATTGTGCCCCTGAACTGGAGGGCTAAGCCGGATGAAGTCGACTATTGTCTGCAGGACTCCGACGCAAAGTTCCTGGTGTACGAGCCAATTGCCGCTGACAGCGTGGCACAGTCCCAACTTGCCAGGCGCGTCAAGCGGATTGCCGTACAGGGCGCGCCGGGTGGGGATCTGCTGTATGAGTCGCTGCTCGCGACCGGAGATCATCCCTCGCCAGAAGCGCATAGCGATGATTTGTCGATCATGCTCTACACCTCCGGCACGACGGGCAAGCCAAAGGGGGTGCCCCGGCGCCAGAGAACCGAAAGGATTTCGGCGCTTGCGCATGTTGCGCAAAATCAATACGGCTACGATGAAAGGACGCTGGGTGTAATGCCGCTCTACCACACCATGGGGGTGCGTTCACTGCTGGCGCTCGCCCTGGTGGATGGTCGCTTCATTTGCTGTCCAAAATTCGACCCGGTACAGGCGTTGAGCGCAATTGAACACGAGCGCGTCACACATCTGTATCTTGTGCCGACTCTTTATCATGATCTGATAGGCCACTCACGATTCCAGTGCATGGACATTTCGTCGGTGCGCAAGCTGGGTTTTGCCGGAGCGCCAATGCATGACGGACTGTTGCTCAGGCTCAATCAAGTGTTCAAGCCTGAACTCTTCGTCAATCACTACGGCAGTTCGGAGATCTACACGTTTTCTATCAATCAGGATGCGGTTGGCAAGCCGGGTTCTGCAGGCCGCGCGGGCATCAATTCCCGCTTGCGCGTAGTCCCGATCGACGCAACCAGCCCGGACTGCATTGCGGGAAAGGGCCAGGAAGGACAGATCATTGCCGACCTGTGCGGCGATGAGTCCTTTGAGGGTTACCACAACCGCCCGGATGCCAATGCCAAGTCGCTTCGGGATGGATGGTATTTCACCGGCGATACCGGGTACGTCGATGCGGATGGCGATTTATTCGTCACCGGACGGGTCGATGACATGATTCTCAGCGGCGGCGAAAACATATCGCCTGTCGATATTGAGTCGATTTTGTCGCTGCATCCCTCGGTGGATGAAGTGGCGGTCGCAGGCCTGCGCGACGAGCGCTGGGGACAACGCGTCGTGGCTTTCATAAAAAGCAGGGCCGAAGTCGATCCTGAAGTGCTGGATGCGCATTGCCGAAGCTCCGACCTGGTGAATTTCAAGCGTCCCCGCGAATACGTATTTGTGCGCGAGATTCCGAAATCACCGGTTGGGAAAATACTACGCCGCAAACTAATTGCCGGGGAATACGAAAAAGTGTGAACGTATGCGAACAATTCGGGGATTCATCGCACGACCCATGTCTGCGACATTGCAAGCGACACCGGCAGTGTCCTGAGTGCATGGATCGCGTAGCCGCCAAACTCTACCAAATCCATTCAGTCAATCTTCTATAGGAAAACAAAATGAACCTGACACAGCTTGCACACCCGGCCATTACGCTTCCGGACGATCTGGACGGATTTCGCGTCGAGATTGATGCGTCGCGCGAACGCGCCGATATCGTTTTGTGTCGTCCTCCGTTCAACATCATCAGCATGACGCAGCGCGAGCAATTGCGCATTACCTTCGAGGCGCTGGACGCGAATCACGCAGTGCGCATTATCGTGATCCGGTCCGAGGGTGAACATTTCTCAAGCGGTGGTGATATCAAGGGCTTTCTGGAAGCCACCCCGGAGCACGTATCAAAACTTGCCTGGAATATCGCTGCGCCGACACGCTGTACCAAGCCAGTCATTGCTGCCGGTCGCGGGTATTGCTTTGGCGTGGGGTTTGAGCTCTCGCTCGCATGCGACTTCAGATTGGTGACGCCCACCACGCTGTATGCACTGCCCGAGCAGAAGTTGGGCCAGATTCCCGGGTCGGGCGGTTCAGCCAGATTGCAGAAAATGGTCGGCGTGACACGCACCAAAGATATTGTGATGCGCTCGCGGCGCATTTCAGGTCAGCAAGCCTACGACTGGGGTGTTGCGACCGAGTGCGTGGCGGACGCGGATCTTGAGAAGGCCACGGATGCTCTGGTTGACGAACTCAGATCGTTTTCGCCGATTGCGCAACGGACTGCCAAGAAGCTTCTGAATGATACGGAAGATTCGACCTTGTCGGTATCGATCGAACTCGAAGGGCACTGCTATTCGCGCCTGCGCAGTTCGGAAGATTTTCGCGAAGGCGTGGAGGCTTTTCACACCAAGCGTAAACCCAATTTCAAAGGCCTGTAGCAAACGGGATTCACGCAGCACCTTTTTAAAAATAATACTCAGGAGACTCACAATGCGACAGACAATACTCAGTTCCTCGGTCCTTGCTGCCATGCTGTTCTGCGCAGGTGCGCAGGCGCAGTCAGATCCGATCAAAATCGGAGTGGTGACGCCTCTGTCCGGTACTTACGCCGGTATCGGCCAGCAGGTTAAATGGGGCCTGGATCTTGCAACCAAGGAGATTAATGCGTCCGGTGGCATTGCCGGTCGCAAAGTCGAACTGATCTATGAGGACGAGGAGGCCAACCCCGCAGTCGCCGTGCAGAAAGCAGAGAAGCTGCTGCAGGTGAGCAAGGTCGATTTCCTGACCGGTACGGTCAACTCCGGCTCGACCCTTGCCGTGGGCCAGGTCGCCGAGCGCAACAACCGGCTGGCCGCGACAACGGTTTCATTTGCGGATTCGATCACAGGGGAGAAGTGTTCGCCCAATATGTTCAGGGTCAACGCCCGCGCCGGTATGCAGTCAGCAGCGCTGGCGGAGTGGCTGTCAAAAACCAAACCGAATGCCAGTGTGTTCTATCTTGGTCCGGACTACGAGATGGGTCGGAGCACGGTGGCCGCCTTCAAGGCCGCGGCAGAAGGCAAGGGCGCCAAGACGGTTGGTGAAGTGTTCGCGCCACTGGACAACAAGGATTATTCGCCATTTTTTGGCCAGATCCGCGGCGCGCGCCCCAATGTCATATACACGTCAGTGGCTGGCAATGACACCGTGCGTCTGATGACGCAAATGGCAGAGTTCGGGTTGAACCGCAACCTGCAGGTACTCGGCGCATCAGGGACGGTGACTTCGCAGAACATCGGGGCAATCGGCAAGGCGGCTGAAGGATTCGTCACGGGCGTCGGATACTCAACGACCATCGAGAATCCGCTCAATCAGAAATTTGTTGCTGATTTCGAAGCGGCGTACAAGGCGCAGCCGGATCTATATGGTGCTGATTCATATGGCCTGATGTACTTCTACAAGGCGGCGGTCGAAAAGGCAAAGTCTACGGATACTGACAAGGTGCGCGAGGCAATGCGGGGCATTCAATGGTCGACACCGCAAGGCGTCAAGACGATGCGTGCAGGTGATCATCAGGCGATGCAGGACATGTATGCCGTGCAGGTCAAGGACGGCAAGTTCGTCATCGTCGGAAAAGTCGGCGCGGATGCGGCGATCGGCGCCGATGTCTGCGCAAAGTTCTAGCCAACACGGGCCCGCTGGAGATTTGTATGGCTGAGGCTTTGGAATGGCTGCAGTATGTTCTTGCTCCGCAAGTCATTAATGGCGCCTCGCTCGGTGTTGCGGTCGTGTTGATGGCATTGGGCCTGACCATCATTTTTGGTCTGCTGGATGTCATCAACATGGCGCATGGCGAGTTCTATGCCATTGGTGCGTATGCGGCAGTGCTGCTGCTCGCCATCGGAGTCCCGTTCTGGTGGGCATTGCTGTTGACACCCCTATTCATGGCTGTCATCGGCTATGCCGCCGAACGCACACTGATCCAGCGGGTCTTTCATAGCAAGGATCGACACACTCTCACACTTTTGCTGACGTTCGGCCTGGCGATCGTGCTTGAGGATGTGTTGAAGATATTTTTTGGCGCCAACCCCTTGCGTATCGAAACACCGATCGGCGGTGCGATCGAGGTGTTCGGGCTATTTTTCCCGAATTACCGGCTGTTTGTCATGGGAATGGGCAGCGCAATCGTTGCAGCTGTGTGGATTTTCATTTTTCGCACGAGAGTCGGAGCGATCGTGCGCGCTGCCGCATTTGACAGGCATATGACTTCTTCCCTCGGCGTGCCGGTAAACACTGTTTATGCGCTCACCTTTGCATTGGGGGTGGCACTTGCAGGAATCGCTGGCGTCTTGCTGGCCCCGATATATTCCGTGTTTCCCACCATGGGGCGGGATTTTGTGCTGATTGCCTTCAGCGTCGTGATCATCGGCGGCATGGGATCGATCAAGGGCGCAGTGATTGCCGGACTGGTTTTGACCCAGATTCAGTCCATTTCAAGTCTGTACATCTCTCCGGTGTGGAGCGATCCACTGCTGTTCGGCTGCATGGTGCTGGTATTGATGTGGCGGCCGCGAGGGCTATTCGGGAGACTCGGTCATGGCTGATTTTTTCAAATCATGGTCAGCGCGACCGATGAGTTCAGTCCAGTGGCTGGCCGCCCTGTTTTTTGTGATGTGTTGCCTATTCGCCGTCATCGCAACAATTTCGGGCGATGTATTTTTTCTTCGCCTGGCGACCGAAGCACTGATTTTCGGCGGGTTAGCCTTATCCGTGGACCTGCTGTTAGGCATTACAGGTCTGCTGCCGCTTGGCCAGGCGCTGTTCTTTGGTTTTGGTGCCTACGCGTCCGCGCTGATCCTCAAGCACTGGACCACATCGATCTGGATTGTCCTGTTGATTTCCCTTCTGTCCAGCGCGATCGTAGGGCTGATCGCAGGACTCATTGCGATCCGCTCCAGAGGCGTCTATTTCGCGCTGATCAGTTTCGGGCTCGCGCAGGTAGTCTCGAAAGTGCTGTTCAATACCGTTGAGTTGGGCGCATCGGATGGCATGATCGGCGTGCCGAACGCCACGATTGCGCCGGGACTGACTTCGGGTCAGCCAGCAGTCTTTTTCCTGTTCACCTTATTCTTCATCCTGCTGCTGTATCTGTTGTTAAATTATCTGCTGAACACGCCTTATGGTCGTCAGCTGGTCGCGATAAAAACAAATGAAAATCGCGTCGCCTTTCTTGGATTCAATACCTGGCGCTACAAACTTTCGGCATTCGCGCTCGCCGCTGCCATTGCAGGAACCAGCGGGGCGCTCTATCCGATGCTGCGCGGCTTCGTCTCGCCTGAGCTGATGTTTTTTCAGGTGTCCGGTAACGCCATTATTAATGTGATCGTTGGCGGTACAGGAACGCTCATCGGGCCGCTTTATGGCAGCGCGCTGCTGACCGGTATCCGGTCCGTGGTCGGCTCATTCACTCCGCATCATCAACTGGTGATTGGTATCCTGTTCATGATCGTGGTCATTCTTTTTCCGCGTGGAATTATTGGCTATCTGGCGCCGATGATGGATAGCTGGCGTCAGCCACGGCGACGCGCCAGGAGTTCGGAGGCGCATGATGGATAAGGCGATCCTGAAAGTAGAGGGGTTAAGTGTCCGCTTTGGCGCACTGAAGGCCGTGAACAAAGTCGGATTCGAGGCACAACGCGGCCACATTACCTCGGTGATCGGTCCGAACGGCGCGGGCAAGAGCAGCCTGTTCAACATCATCAGCGGCGCGATTCGGCCCACCGGCGGCAAAGTGCTGTTTGACGGGCGGGACACGACAGGATGCACCGCGGATCAGATGGTGCGTGCCGGATTGTCGAGGTCATTTCAAATTACGAATTTGTTTTTTGAACTGTCGGTTCGCGAGAATTTAAGGTTGGCTGCGCAGTTTCTCGAACACGGTCGCGGCCTGCTTTTGCCCACCGGTCATTCCAGGCGTGCCAATGATCGCGTGGATGCTTTGCTGGAGAGATTTGCCCTGCATTCCAGGGCAGATGAATTGGCGGGCTACCTGTCGCACGGTGAGCAGCGGCGCCTCGAGATAGCCACTGCGCTTGCCTGTCAACCGAAAATGCTTTTGCTTGACGAGCCGACACAGGGAATGAGTTTGACCGATACGCAGGAAACCGAAGCGTTAATCCGGGAACTCGCGGGCGATGATTTAAGCATTCTTCTGGTCGAACACGATGTTGAACTGGTCATGAATATTTCTGATCATGTCGTTGTGATGCATCAGGGAGAAAAGCTGGCCGATGGCACGCCGCTGGAGGTGAGAGCGGATCCGCAGGTGCAGGCCGCGTATTTTGGTGAAATCCGGGAGCCAGCCCATGCTTGAACTTCGTGATATTCACACGTTTTACGGTCTCTCGCATGTGCTGCAAGGAATTTCATTGCACGTGGATCGTGGTGAGGTGCTTGGGCTGTTCGGGCGCAATGGCGTCGGCAAGACCACATTGATTAAAGCCATTGCAGGATGGGTCGTTCCCTCCGAAGGTCAGTACCTGTTTGAAGGAAATAGTCTGTTAGGCGTTCCTTCGGACCAGATATGCCGCAGGGGCATCGGCCTGGTTCCGGAAGATCGGCGGATATTTCCTGGGCTGTCGGTCGAAGAAAATCTGGTGCTTGGATTCATGCAAACCCCGGGTGTCGGACGCGCGCAGCAGGCGCGCAAACTGGAGGCCATCTATCAGCGTTTTCCACGACTGGCTGAAAGACGCAAACAATTAGGAACCACTCTTTCGGGTGGCGAGCAGCAAATGCTTGCGATCGCCAGAGTCCTGATGGGTGCGCCGAAGCTCTTGCTGATCGATGAGCCCACAGAGGGCCTGGCACCGATGATTGTTGACGAAATTTTCGATCTGATCGTTTCTTTACGCCAGGACGGCGTGCCAATCATTCTCGTCGAACAGAATGTGCACCGGGCGATTGAAGTGGTTACGCGGTTTTGCGTGATCGAGCGGGGAAAGATCGTTCTTGAGGGCCGCACCGGTGATCCGGAAAATCGGGAAGCTCTGTTCAGGCAACTGGCGATGTAATCAATGAGGTCAATCATGATGATCCACCGATTTGTACTAACTCTATTGACCTTGTGCGGATTCGTTCTCTGCAATCACGCCCGGGCTCAGGATGCGACTTTTCCTTCAAAGCCGATCCGGATCGTGGTTCCCTATCCTCCGGGGGGATTTAACGATACGTTAGGCAGGCTGGTAGCCAATAAGCTGGGTGCGGCCTGGAACGTTCCCGTGGTCGTTGAAAACAAGCCCGGGGGTGGCACGGTGATCGGCACACAGGCCGTGGCCAGTGCTGCACCTGACGGATATACCCTGCTGGTTGTGCAGTTTCCATTTGCTACCAATTTATGGCTCTACAAGTCACTGCCTTACGATACGCACACTTCCTTTGCGCCAGTCTTGTTGGCGGGGAGGGCACCCATGGTTCTGGCGGTGAACGCCGCTTCGCCCATCAAGACCGTTTCGCAAATGCTGGAGGCTGCGCACGCCAGGCCAGGGAAATTAAATTACGGCTCGTCGGGTGCCGGGTCATCAAACCATCTTGCGATGGCGTTATTTGAAAGTGTTTCAAAAACCGAGTTGACTCAAATTCCATACAAGGGAAGTAGTCCGATGCTTGCGGGTCTCGCTGGCGCGCAAGTTGAATTCGCCTTTGATGCCCTGCCCCACGTTCAGCCCTTTATCCAGTCCGGTAAAGTGCGCGCGCTGGCGATTGCGTCGGTTAAGCGCTCGCCGCTGATGCCCGATTTGCCAACCATCGCCGAAAGCGGCGTGCCGAATTACGAAGTGTCATCCTGGCATGGCTTCGTTGTGCCCGCGGGCACGCCGCAACCTGTGATCGAAAAATTGAACCGCGAGATCAATACGATCCTGAAATTGCCTGATGTGCAGGAATTATTCCGGCGCGAAGGGGTTGTGATTGATGGTGGCACCCCTGCGTTCTTCAGTGAGTTCATTGCTGCGCAAATGGAACTATGGAAAAAGGTGATTCGTCAGAACAACATCGTCGTTGAATAGCGTTGGCTTGATACCGATGGTTTCCGGGTCGTTTCCTCAACTTTCCGATATGACGGTTTCCTCATGAACTCAAACAGTTCCGCCCCGCCGAAGCAACACGTATTCACCGCGCTGCGCGAATGGCTTGACCATCTCTGCGCAACGGGCAGAGTGGCCAGAATCAAGCCAGGTATTTCTCTCAAACACGAGTTGGCCGCGATTTCGAAGAAGCTGGACGGGAAACAAGCGACCTATTTTCCGCATCCCGATGGGCATGAAATCCCGGTGATTTCGGGCTTCATGTCCAGGCGCAGCTGGATTGCCGAGGCGATGGGCGTGTCGGAATCAGGCCTGCTCGCGCGATTTCGGGATGCTGCCGCGAATCCGCTGAAATGCGAAGAAATTCCACAGGATCAGGCACCCTGCCAGCAGGTCGTCCATCAAGACCGGGACCCTCGCGAAGTGATGCCCATTCCCACGCACAGCGAGCACGATAACGGTCCGTACATTACGGCCGGACTGGTGATCGCCAGGAACCCCGCGACGGGTGTGCAAAACGTTTCAATCAATCGAATTCAGGTCCATTCAGCAAGGCAAATGGCGATCTTGTTGTTGCCAAGACACCTGTGGGCCTTTTTCAAGGAAGCCGAATCGAAAAATCAGGCGCTTGATGTTGCGATTGCGATTGGTGTGGATCCGCTCACGCTGCTGGCCTCACAGGCTATTGGTCCGATCGACTGGGATGAACTGGAAGTGGCAGGTGGACTGCATGGCAAGCCGTTGCGTGTTGTGAAATGCCGGACGAATGACGTTCGCGTCCCCGCGGATAGCGAGTTCGTGATCGAGGGAAGGCTCTTGCCGGGCGTGCGCGAGTTGGAGGGGCCGTTTGGCGAGTTCCCGAAGTATTACAGTACGCGGGAAAAGCGCGAAGTCATCGAGATCGATGCGATTACGCATCGGAAGGACCCCGTCTACCATACGATTGTTCCGGCGGAGATGGAGCACCTGCTACTGGGAATGATCCCTCGCGAGGCGTCACTCCTTGCCCATTTGCAGCGAAGCTTTCCGAATGTGCTCGACGTGCACCTGTCGGTCGGAGGCGTTGGCCGGTATCACCTGTATATCAAAATTCGCAAGACACACGAAGGCCAGCCTAAAAATATCATCTGCGGTGCCTTTGGGGCCCACTACGATATCAAGCAGGTAATTGTTGTCGATGATGACGTAGAAGTGCATGATCCCCAGCAGGTTGAATGGGCTGTCGCGACAAGGTTCCAGGCGGATCGCGACCTGGTGGTGATTTCCGGCGCCCAGGGGTCGGTGCTTGATCCATCAACCACGTTGGGTATGGATCTGCATGATGACAGTCAGATCCCGGGGCATGTCGCCGGACTAAGCGCCAAGATGGGCCTGGATGCCACGCGTCCGGTTGTTTATCATGGCCACGTATTTACAAAAGTCGCAGTTCCCGGAGAAGACCAGATCCGTCTTGAAGACGTGATAGACACGAGTGCTGCGATTCGATTCAGCGACCCACGTTAGGGGGCCAGGGATTCAATGCTAAAGCGCGAAGTGCGATTGGATCTGTTCTTCGAGCAGTTTTCGCACTGCATCCTCATCGCACAGGGCCATCGGTGTTCAGTGGAACGATTTGCAGCTCATTGCACCACGGCAGGTTCGTCTGCGCGGCAAAGGAAAGAAGGAGCGGATTCTGCCGCTTTGGAAGGAAACTGCCGATGCGCTGCACCGCCTG
>JADZBO010000152.1 GCA_020851995.1 Burkholderiaceae bacterium | reverse complement strand
GGCCGTGCGCAATCCGCGCCAGCTCTTCGGCGTGGCAGACCACTACGTGCCGACCCGCGGGCGCAGCGTCGAAGACGCAGCAAGCCCCGAGGTCGCGGCGATGATCACGCAGTTTGACGTCAACATGGACTGGGCCGGAATCCGACATTTTTCGATGTCTGATCCGCGTCAGGGCATCGTGCATGTGATCGGCCCCGAGCAGGGGCTGACGCTGCCCGGCATGATGCTGGTCTGCACGGACAGTCACACCTCGACGCATGGGGCGCTTGGCGCCATCGCGTTCGGCATCGGGCAGTCGGAAAGCGTGCACGTCATGGCGACCCAGACGCTTTGGCAGATCAAACCCGACACGTTGCGCATCCGCATCGAAGGCCGTCGCAACCCCGGCGTCAGCGCCAAGGACATCGCGCTCGCAGTGATTGCGCATATCGGTGCCGGTGGTGCAGTCGGCCATGCGATCGAGTTTGCGGGCAGCGTGATTCGTGCCATGAACGTCGAGGAGCGTCTGACACTTTGCAACATGGCCATTGAGGCGGGCGCGCGCTCGGGGATGGTCGCGCCAGACGACACCACCTACCACTACCTCTCTGGAAAGCCGTACGCACCCGCCGGCGCATACTGGGATCAGGCGATCGCCCAGTGGCGGCGCCTGCCCTCTGACGAGGACTCACTATTTGATCGCGAAGTCAGCCTGTCGGCAGAGCAGATCGCCCCCATGGTCACCTGGGGAACCAGCCTGGATAGCGCGCTGCCAATCGACGGGCGGGTGCCAGACCCGGAAGGAATTGCCGACACGCAGGCGCGCGCCGGGGCTGAGGCATCGCTGCGTTACATGGGGCTTGTGCCGGGCACAGCGCTGACTGACATCCCCATCGATCGCGTCTTTATCGGATCGTGTACCAATAGCCGGCTCTCCGATCTGCGCGAGGCCGCCCGGGTGCTGCGCAACCGGCGCGCCAGGATCCCCGGCATTGTCGTCCCGGGTTCGGGTCTGGTGAAGGCCGAAGCCGAAGCCCTCGGCTTGCATCAGGTTTTCATCGCCGCCGGACTGGAGTGGCGCGAACCGGGCTGTTCGATGTGTGCCGCCATGAACGGCGATATCGCGGCACCCGGGGAGCGCGTCGCTTCGACTACCAACCGAAACTTCGTCGGCAGGCAGGGGCCGGGCGCGCGCACGCATCTGATGAGCCCGGCGATGGCCGCCGCTGCAGCGCTGACCGGCCACCTGACGGACATCCGGACTCTGGAGCTGACATGACCCCCCTCATCACACTGCGTGCACCTGCCGCTCCGATTGACGGACGCAATGTCGACACGGATCAGATCATTCCCGCGCGCTTTCTGAAAGCCGATCGCGGTCAACCGGGTGGTTACGGACCTTATCTGTTTCACGACATTCGACGCAATGCGCAGGGAAACGAATCGGATGAATTCGTACTCAACCGACCCCGCTTCCGGAACGCCCGGATTCTGGTGGCCGAACACAATTTCGGCTGCGGTTCGTCACGCGAAGGCGCAGTGTATGCGCTGGCGGACTGCGGCTTTCGCGCGGTGATCGCGCCAAGCTTCGGCGACATCTTCTTTAACAACTGCCTGAAAAACGGGCTGCTTCCCCTGCGTCTGGATGAACATTCTGTCGCGGCCCTCATCTACCAGCTGCATCATGCTGCTGACGCTGCGCAGACGCAGGTGGACATTGACCTTGAAAGCCAGACCGTACGCTGGCAGCCACCAGGAGACGTCGCCGCGGCAAGCCACGCCTTCGATATCGATCCGTTCTGGCGCGAGTGTCTGCTCAAAGGTGTGGACGAGGTGGAACTCACGCTATCCTATCTGCAACAGATCGGGCAATTCGAATCCCGCTATCTGACCGAAAACCCCTGGATACACGCCACATGACGATCACGCCGGCCAGCGCTGCCACTCCCGACAATGCCGTTCCAAGCGCCGCAAATGCGCATCCCGTTGCACCCGCCGCAAATGCGCATTCCGTTGCACCCGCCGCAAGTGCCACACCTGCCAGCCCCGACGTTCGCAAGGCGAGACAGCTGACGCGGTCAGATTTCGACTTCTTCGAAGGCATTACGCTGCGCTACGCAGACAACGACGCCAACGGGCACGTCAATAATGCTTATTACTACTCTTTCTTCGATACGTCGGTCGATGCGTTTCTCATGGCGACCGGCTATCGCAGCGCGCTGCGCGGCGAATACCAGACCCTGGTCGTGGCCTCGGAATGCCGGTATTTCAGCCAGGTTTCCTCGCCTGGCCGGATTGAGGTGGGAGTGCGCATCGGCCGCGTGGGAAACAGCACCGTGCAATACGAACTGGCGGTATTCTCGGCAGAAAGTCCAGACCTCGCGGCGGCACAGGGTACCTTCACTCACTGTTGCGTGCGGCGGGCAACGCAGCGCCCGACCCCGATCCCCGACGATCTGCGGACAACGCTTGATGCGGTGGTCAGGAAGCGACAGCGGGACGCTGCCTGAATGCTCCGGCCGCGAGCAGCGCTTCGATTTCGGCGCGCGTCAATCAGGATATAGCCAACAAGCCAGGGCTAATAAACGAAACGGAATCCACCGGCAGAAGCTTTCTGGATACGCCCGACCGAGGGCGCAGGGAAATGCCCCGGCAAGACGAGGGTATCCGTATCGGCATGCTTTTCAATCAGCGCGGTGCGGGTGATCCGCGCAAGGTGCGGATCCTCGTCGGCATAGGTCGAGAGCTCCGGATACCGCAACTGAATCTGGTGATGCATGACATCACCCGTAATCACGCCACGCGAACCTCCCGAAGCCAGGTTGATCACGACGTTACCCACCGTGTGCCCCGGGCAAGGCTCAACCGAAATCCCCTGCTCTACCTCATAGTCATCGCCAACCAGAACCGCCTGGTTGGCTCGGTGCACGGGCATGACACTGTCCTCGAACGCCTGCATGTGGGTGTCACGCACCCCTGAGCGGTAGACGCCGTCCCAGTGCTCGTACTCCTTCTTTGACATGATGTACTTCGCGTTCGGAAAGGTCGGGCGCCAGGTTCCGTCGACCAGATGGGTGTTCCAGCCGACATGGTCCCAGTGCAGATGCGTGCACATCACGAAGTCGACCTGCTCCGGTCGCACACCCGCCGCCGCAAGCGCGGGCAGGTAGTCCTTTTTCATCCGGTGGAAGGCAGGGCGCAGCGGCCGCTCCTTGTCGTTACCGCAACAGGTATCGACCAGGATCACATGGCGAGCGGTTTTCACTACGTAGGAGTGAAAGCTCAGAACGAGCTCGGAGTCGCGCGTCATTTCCCCGGGTGGCAAGTCGCGGTGACAGACCGCGAGCATCTCGTCGGTCAGATCCGGAAAGAACTTGCGGGCACCGATAAATGCCAGCTGCTGCTCGACGACGCGCTCGATACTGAACTGACCAATAGTGGCTGCGGGCACAGTGATGTCTCCCCTGACATTTGGCGCGGTCTTCGCCGCGTCTGTTGAGTGTGGGCGGCTGAAGCGACCTCCACGAATACGCGCGGTCGTCGCGATTGCCATTCGCCGGGATCAGTCGGACCGACCAGCCGGGTACCAGCTCGGATTACGTTTTTCCAGGAACGATGCCGTACCTTCGGCAGCCTCGGCACGCTGGCGAAAGCTCGCGTGCTCGTCCACGAGGGCGTCAAAGAGTGCATCGTCAACCACGGCGCCGGCCACTTGCATGGTGCGGCGCTTGATCGCCTTGAGCGCCTCCGGGGCGCTCAGCAACAAGGCGTCGACGACGCGTTCACCGGTTGCCTGCAGTTGATCCAGAGCGCACACCTCGTGCACCAGACCGAGTTGCAGCGCGGTCTGCGGACCGAAACGCTCGCTCGTCAGCGCGTAGCGCCGGACGTTGCGCGCACCGATCGCCTGACAGAGCTGCGGCAGGATAATCGACGGGTTCAGTCCCCAACGCACCTCGGTGATCGCAAACAGCGCATTGTCGGCCGCGATGACGACATCACACGCGGACAGGACGCCTGTGCCACCACCAAAACAGCCACCCTGCACGAGTGCAACCGTCGGCAACGCGAGCAAATCCAGGCGGCGGACGGCCTCACCCGTCAGCCGGGACGCTTCGCGGTTGGCCTCCGGCCCCTTGCGTCCCACGCCGGCGATCCATTGCAGATCGGCGCCAGCCTGAAAATGACGCCCATTCCCGCGTATCACGACCACCCGCGCCTGAGGCAGACTCGGCAGAGCGTCCATGGCCTCATGCAGCCCGGCCAGCATATCCCCGTTATAGGCGTTGTTGACATCGGGGCGATTCAGCGAAACAGTCACGACCCCGCGCGAGTCGATATCGCACAGCACCGTCCCATTGCCCAGTGACATTGTCATAATGCTCCTCCGGTTGAATACGGCCTCAGGCCGGCGGCATCGTCGCCTGCATGGCAGGCAACTTCGAGAAAATCTCGTACCAGGCGGCTGCCTTGGGCCGACCCTCGCGCCAGGCGACCTCCGGATAACGGAAGTCCAGGTAACCGAGCGCACACGCGATGGTGATTTCGCCGATGGTGAAACGCACCGTGCCAAGCGTTGTGGCCTGCGCTTCGATCTCGTTCAGGCAATCGTCAATTTTTGACATCTGGCCGGCGTCCCACTGGGCCCAGCGCAACTCGGCCGGCCTGAGGGTGCGCTCGTAACGGACCAGGATCGCGGCATCGAGCAACCCGTCGGCCAGAGCCTGCTGAGTCAGCGCGATCCAGCGGGCTCGTCCGGCAGCGGGGAACAAGCCGCCACCGCGCTCGCTGTCGATGTATTCGCAGATGACCCGGCTGTCGAACAGGCAAAGCCCGTCGTCGGTACGTGCCGCCGGCACCTTGGCCAGTGGGTTGAAAGCCGCGATGTTCCGATCACGGTTGACCGGGTTGGCGGCCGCCGCCAGATGCTCGATGCGGTCAGCGACGCCAAGGTGGTGCGCCACGACCATGACTTTGCGTACGTAGGGCGAGGTCGCTGCAAAATAGAGCTGCAACATGACTGTCTCCGTCTGTTTTATTTTGTTCGGTGCCTATTCTAGCGAAATGCGCACTGAGCGTCGCGCGCGAAGATACCGGCGCGCCTTTGCCGACCGGAGGGTCCGGAGGGACTCGTGCGGTGTTCAACGCGATCAGGCACTTAAACCGTGGCTTCAAGCGTTGAACAATACTCTAGCGCTTGCAACTGAACTGCACATACAGAAACCGCAGCAGCGTCGCCGCGGCGGAATCCTGATCATGGTGCGGATTCGCGTCAGTCCATTTGAGAAAATCTTCGAGCACCTGGCGGCGCGACACGGGATCCTTCGAGACGCAAATCCGGTTGGTCGCGTGGGGCGGGCGGTTGACCACGTAGGACTGGTAAACGCCCTCGCCAAAACCGAAGCAGAACGCCTGTGCCTCGACATCGCTGCGGTTCCTGCACATCGCAACCATGGCCTCGGTGGTGACATCGGCGCGGGGAAGGTTGTCCTGGGCCTGGGCGATCCCCGCCCAGGACAACGCCATGACAAACAACACAACGGTCTTCTTCAACATGTGGAGTCCTCGATGTTCAACTGAGCCTGTCAACGCCTGCCGCCGTGGAATCCGCCGAAACCGCCGCCGAACCTGCCGCCCCCGAAACGGTCGCCTCCGAACCGGTCACCGCCAAAACGGTCCTGATTGAAATCGCTGCGTGCCTCGGAACGCATGGCGTTCTCCTGGCCGGCCTCGCGCCAGGCGTTCGGGTTGGCGCGGTCTTCCTGCAGATCGCGCTGGCCCTGCGAGCGCATCTGGCTTGCCTGCGCGCGCTCCTCGGGCGTCGCATTGCGCTGGAAATCACTCTGTGCGCGCTGCGCCGCCTGACGGGCCTGATCACGCTCCTGGGGCGTCGCGTTGTTGCGCCAGTCGCTGGCCGCGTTGCGCTGGTTCTGAATATCGCCCGGTGTGACCGGCCCACGGTTATAGCGCTGGTTGAAGTTGTTAAAGTTTGCGTTGTTGACGGTGATGGAACCGGCGCCCCAGTTCGGGGCCGCCCACAAGGATGCGCCAACCGCCATGCCGACGCCAAACGACATCATGCCCCAGGCCGGATCGTAAGCCGGATAGGGCGGATACGCCGGGTATGGCCATCCACCGTAGACCACCGCCGGGTTATAGGCCGGCATGTAGACCACTTGCGGGTTGGCCGGCACGATCACGATGTTGGAACTCGCGTCGCTCGACACCGTCATCTGCGAATTGGATTTCAGGTTGCCCGCTTGCGCGGCCCGTGCCCGCAAAGCCTGCACAGCCTGCATGAGATCGGCAGGCTGCGCCAGATAGGCGTCGCCGAGCTTTTGCGTCCAGTCGAGCTTGTTGCCCAGCATGTTCAGCGCGTCGGGCAACGCCACGAGCGACTTGACGCTGACACTCCAGTTCTGCGCCTTGAGCGCATCCTGCAAAGCCTGGCCCGAAAGCTTCGAGTTGCTACGCAGCCACAGTGTCGCTTCAGCCACCTCAAGCGGATAGGTTGACGCGAGCAGCATCTGCGACAGCAGCGCATCGGGGTACAGCGCGATCGGCGAAACCAGCGCCTGGAGCTGCGGCATTTTCAGGTAGCCCGACTGCGACGGATCGTCCGGAGCCTGCCCCACAGACGCACCGGGCGTGCTCGTGGCAGCGGGCGGCATGCTGATAGCGGGCGGCGGCATGCTGGGAGCGCCCGCAGGATAGTAGCCCTGCTGGTTGGCACACCCCGAGGCGAGCACGGCGATCGTCAGTGCGGCAGGAGTGAATCGAAATTTCATCGACGGCAACCTCTCTTACGTACGTTGGGAACGACAGCCGGGCCGGGCGGCACCGCTGTGGCACCTGACCCCGGTCCGATCAAGCAAGACGGGTCTTACCGATCACAGTATAGACAAGCTGGCACCCCGCCGCCCTCAAGGCGCGAACGCGGCCGCGCCGGTGCAACCCGGAACTGCCGGGGACGATCAGGGGACGGACTTCCAACTTTTCGTATGATGTTTATGCTGAATCAGTCTTTGCAGCGAACGGCAGTAAGGCATAGAGTCTCAAACCACATTCTCCAATACCAAGGCGAGCAAGATGACATTATTCACGGACAACTCACAGACCATCGGTAAAACGCCGCTGGTACGCCTGAACCGCGTGACTGACGGCGCGAAGGCCACGGTACTCGCGAAGATCGAGGGGCGCAACCCGGCATATTCCGTGAAATGCCGCATTGGCGCGGCAATGATCAACGACGCCGAAAAACGCGGCTTGCTCACCCCTGGCAAAGAACTGGTGGAACCGACCAGCGGAAACACCGGGATCGCGCTGGCTTTTGTCGCCGCGGCCCGTGGCATTCCGATCACGCTCACCATGCCTGAGACGATGAGCATGGAGCGCCGCAAATTACTCGCGGCGCTCGGTGCCAAACTTGTGCTGACTGAGGGCCCCAAGGGCATGAACGGCGCAATCGCCAAGGCCAACGAAATCCTTGCGTCTGACCCCGACAAATACATTCTGCTGCAACAATTCAAAAACCCCGCCAACCCGGCGATCCACGAGGCCACCACGGGGCCGGAGATTTGGGAAGACACCAACGGCCAACTCGATGTTCTCGTCTGCGGCGTGGGCACGGGAGGCACCATCACAGGCATCAGCCGCTACATCAAGAACGCCCGCGGCAAGCCGATCATTTCGGTCGCAGTCGAGCCGACCGCAAGCCCGGTGATCAGCCAGAAACTCGCCGGCCAGGATCTCAAGCCCGGACCGCACAAGATTCAGGGCATCGGCGCAGGTTTTATTCCTGACACGCTGGATCTGTCAGTCATTGATCGGGTTGAACAAGTCGATAACGACGAGGCGATCGCCTTTGCCCGTCGATTGGCCCGGGAGGAAGGGATTCTGGCCGGAATATCCTGCGGCGCAGCCGCCGCCGTGGCTGTGCGACTGGCCAAACAGCCCGAATTCGCCGGCAAAACGATCGTGGTTGTCCTGCCGGACTCGGCCGAGCGCTACCTGACTTCGCCATTGTTTGAAGGCATGTTTGACGAGAAAGGCCTCAGCACCTGATTCGGCGCGCCGTCGGTCTTCAGGCCAGGGCCAGCTCCAGCACACGCGCCACGTGCAGGGGTTCGATACCGACGCCATCTTCGATCTGGTGGCGGCAACTTGTCCCGTCGGCGACCATCAGCGCGCCCGGGGCGAGTTTGCGCACCGCCGGAAACAGCGAAAGTTCAGCCATCGCCTGCGATGTCTCGTAATGCTCAGCTTCGTAGCCGAAACTGCCCGCGCCGCCGCAGCAGGATGACTCGACCGTGCGGACGTCGAGGCCGGGAATCCAGCCGAGCACCTGTTGCACTGGCGTCAACGCATCAAAAGCCTTTTGGTGACAATGGCCATGCACCATCGCATAGGGCACACCGAGTTCTTTGAGATTCAGTTCGAGCCGGCCCTGAAGCTTCTCGCGAACCAGAAACTCCTCAAACAGTAAGGATGCGTCGGCAAGCGCCTGGGCCTCGTCGCCCCACCCGTATTGCAGGCATTCGTCGCGCAGGGTGAGCAAGCAGGAAGGCTCAAGCCCGACCACGGCCACCCCTCGCCGCACAAAGGGCAAAAAGGTATCGAGCAGGCGGCGTGCCTCGACCCGCGCCTGATCGACCAGGCCCGCTGCCAGGAAGGTGCGACCGCAACACACCGGTCGCCCGCCTTCTGGCGTCGGCAATTGCACCCGATATCCCGCAGCCTCGAGCACGCGTCGCGCCGCCCGGGCATTGTCCGGTTCAATGTGGTTGTTAAACGTATCGACGAACAGCACCACCTCCGGGCGGTTGGTGTCGACCCGCTCGGCACCGGCGCCGCGCGCGTGCTCGGCCAGAAAAGACGGCCGGAATTTTGGCATCGAGCGTTGCGGCGCGAAACCCATCCATTGCTTGATTTTCGGCGCGATGCCCGGGATTTGCTCGGCGAAACCAAGGATTCCCGCGAATCTGGCGGCAACCGGGGCATAACGAGGCATGTAGGCGACGATGGTTTCACGCAGACTCACACCATGGCGCCCCACCCAGGCCGCCTTCGCCTCGATCTTGATGCGTGCCATGTCGACGCCGGTCGGGCAATCGCGTTTGCAGCCTTTACAGGAAACGCACAGATCCAGCGTTTCACGGACCGCCTCGCTTGCCAGGCCTTCATCGCCGAGTTGTCCCGACAGGGCAAGCCGCAGCGTGTTGGCTCGGCCACGCGTCACGTGCTGCTCGTCGCGGGTCACGCGGTAACTGGGACACATCGTGCCTGCATCAAACTTGCGGCAGTGGCCGTTGTTATTGCACATCTCGACGGCCTTGGCCAGCCCGCCGGCGGCGTCGCCGCCGGTGCCCGGCGCGGATTCCTCACCGGTCAGCGGATCGCGCTGCACGTTCCAGGCAGACCAGTCCAGCACCGGTTTGAGTGGAATGATCCGGTAGTCCGGCGCGTAGCGGAAATTGCCGGCGTCGTCCATCCGAGGTGGCTGAACGATCTTGTCCGGATTGAACCGGTTGTCCGGATCAAACAGCGCCTTGATCTCGGCAAAGGCGCGGTTCAGGCGCGGTCCATACTGCCAGGCGACCCATTCACCACGGCAAAGGCCATCGCCGTGCTCTCCGGAAAACGCGCCCTTGTATTCCCGCACCATGGCCGACGCTTCCTCGGCAATCGCGCGCATCTTCACGGCGCCGTCGCGACGCATGTCGAGTATCGGACGCACATGCAGCGTTCCCACGCTGGCGTGTGCGTACCAGGTTCCCTCGGTGCCGTGGCGGTGGAACACTTCAGTGAGCCGGTCGGTGTAATCGGCCAGATGCTCGAGCGGCACCGCACAGTCCTCGATAAACGAGACCGGTTTGCCATCGCCGCGCATACTCATCATGATGTTCAGACCGGCCTTGCGTACATCCCACAATGCCTTCTGCTCGGCGGCTCCGGGCATTTCCACCACCGATCCGGGCAAGCCCAGATCCGCCATCAATTCAGCGAGCTGAGCCAGCGCAGCAACCTGTGCATCGCGGTGTTCGCCGGCGAACTCAACCAGCAAAATCGCTTTCGGATGACCGATCAGGGCACGCTCGATGACCGGCCGGAAGGCCGGATTTTCCATGGCGAGGTCGATCATCGTGCGGTCGACGAGTTCCACCGCGCAGGGGTTGAGTTTGACGATGTGCTGCGTGAGCGCCATCGCCTGGTAGAAGGTCGGAAAATTGACGACCCCAAGCGCCTTGTGCGCGGGAATCGGCAACAGATCCAGCGTAATGTGCCGGCTGAAGGCGAGCGTGCCCTCCGAGCCAACCAGCAGATGCGCGAGGTTCGCATACCCGTCGTCGGTGTAGGCCCGCGGATTCTGGCACTCGAAGATGTCGATGTTATAGCCCGCAACGCGACGCAGAACCTTCGGCACACGTTCGACGATTTCATCGCGCTCGCGCTGGGCGATCGCGCGCACGCCGGCAAGAATCCGCTGCATATGCGCGGAGGTCGGCGGATGCCGCAGCGAACCGAAATAGCCCTCAGTGCCGTCGGCGAGTATGGCTTCAATCGCGTGTACGTTGTGCACCATGTTGCCGTACTCAATCGAACGCGATCCGCAGGAATTGTTGCCCGCCATCCCTCCAATCGTGCATTGCGCAGCCGTGGAAACGTCGACGGGGAACCACAGGCCATGCGGCTTTAGCCAGGCGTTGAGGTGATCGAGCACCACACCCGGCTCCACCGTGACGGTGCGCGCCTCGGCGTCGAAATCGACCACATTGTTCAGCCACTTGCTGGTGTCAACCACCAGGGCGTCGGCCACAGTCTGGCCGCACTGGCTGGTGCCTGCCCCGCGCGCGAGCACTGCCGTCTTGTGTGCGCGGGCAACTTCCAGCGCACGCCGCAGGTCCGCCTGATCGCGCGGCACCACCACGCCGACCGGGTTGATCTGGTAGATCGAGGCGTCCGTCGCGTAGCGCCCGCGGCTCGCGGTGTCGAACAGCACGTCGCCACGAACTTCCGCGCGCAAAGCGCGGGCCAGCGGTCCGTCGTCGTGCCGGGCGCGCGGTGTCGCCGGAAGTGGCCGGGCGACCTGGGGCAATGTCGATTGCGTCATATCGGTGGTTCAGGATGCGTTGTGCTGGTTAACTTGCGCGGATCGCACTGGATAGTTTGCGTTGTGATGGTTACGTTGCAATAGCTGCGTTGTGCCGGATGCGCTGCCTCTGAACGGGCTGAGCGAACTCCGCCGTGCCGCTCAGGCCAGTCTGCCACCGGGCTGGGATGCCAGATACTCCATCGCCGGTGGCAGACCGCTGGCTGCAAGCGCGACTCCCGCGAGCCGCAACCCCATCTCGCATCCGGCGAGTGTCGCCATCAGCGTCAGATCGTTGCAGTCCCCGAGATGTCCGATGCGGAACATCCTGCCCTTGACCTTGCCCAACCCGGTTCCAAGCGACATATCAAAGCGCTCATAGATGATTTTGCGCACAACATCCGCATCAATACCCTCCGGCATGATCACCCCAGTCAGCACCGGGCTGTAGCACGCCGGCTCCGCGCACTGGATCTCCAGGCCCCACGCCCGCACGGCACGGCGACACGCTTCGCCCAGGCGTGCGTGCCGGGCAAATACGTTGTCGAGCCCCTCGTCGAGAATCATGTCGATCGCCTCGGACAACCCATAGAGCAGATTGGTGTTGGGCGTGTACGGCCAGTACCCGGTACGGTTCATTTCGAGGATTTCGGTCCAGCCCCAGAAACTGCGCGGCATGCGCGCATGCTTGCTGGCTGCCAGAGCCTTTTCCGAGGCCACGTTGAAACTGATGCCTGGCGGCAGCATCAATCCCTTCTGGGATCCCGACACGGTCACATCGACGCCCCACTCATCGTGGCGGTAGTCTGCGCATCCGAGGCCCGAGATCGTATCGACCATGAGCAGCGCGGGATGGCCCGCTGCATCGATCGCACGCCGGACCGCGGCAATATCCGAGGTCGCGCCGGTTGACGTTTCATTGTGGACGACGCACACCGCCTTGATCAGATGACCGGTATCGGCGCGCAAGCGCGCCTCAATCATCCCGGGCTGCACACCATGGCGCCAGCCCTGGTCGCCCGGCAGCCCCAGAAATTCCGGCGCCAGCCCGAGGTTGTCGGCAAGCTTCTTCCATAGCGTGGCGAATTGCCCGGTTTCAAACATCAGCACCGCATCGCCGGGGCTCAGCGTATTGACCAGCGCCGCCTCCCAGGCACCTGTGCCGGAGGCAGGATAAATCACCACGGGTTGCGTTGTTTTGAAGATTTTCCTGATGCCTTCAAGCACCCGCAGCCCCAGGGCCCCGAATTCCGGGCCACGATGGTCGATCGTGGGATAGCTCATCGCGCGCAGGATACGATCCGGTACCGGGCTCGGGCCCGGGATTTGCAGAAAATGCCGGCCTGCCGGATGAAAATCAAGTTTGATCACGGTCTATCTCCAGATACTTAGTTTCACATCGTGGAAAATTGTACAGAAGCACCCACACGGAAATCCATGTTTTCAGAGGATAGATTACATTGACGCGGCTGGGCGAGATAGTGGCAACCGTTTTAACGACCGCTTAAGGAGATGAACCCAATGACACCGGAACAACGCGTCCGCGAACTGAACCTTGAACTGCCGGCACCGCCCGCACCCATCGGCAATTTCCTGCCCTGGCGGCGGGTGGGTCAATTGCTTTACCTGTCTGGGCAGGGTCCGCGCAATCCGGACGGCAAAGTCAGCGTGGGGCGCCTGGGCAAGGACTGCACCGTTGAGCGCGGTTACGACGACGCGCGCAAGGTCGGCTTGCAAATTCTCGGAACGATCCGCCATGCGGTGGGATCACTGGATCACGTCGAGGCGGTGATCAAACTGCTGGGCATGGTCAATGCCGAGCCCGATTTCAAGGATCACCCGAAAGTGATCAACGGATGCTCTGACGTGCTGGTCGAAGTGCTGGGGGAGCGGGGTCGCCACGCACGCTCGGCGGTGGGAATGGGATCCCTGCCGAACGGCATGACCGTGGAAGTCGAAGCCATCATTCAGATCGCGAACGGCTACTAGCGTTGAACACTGCACTGATATGTCCGGATCAACGCTTGAAGGGTCTTGATCAACGCTAGAAGGGTCTTGATCAACGCTTGAAGGCACATTCAAAAACGATTGCGTCGAACTCTGCATTCCACATCGGTCCACTGCTGCACGCCAGCGGACCGTGACCGGTTCAGAACTGGTGACGGACACCCGCGCCGGCGACGGACGACGCCAATCCGTCGACCAGACTGTAGTTCTTCGCATAGCCGGCGTAGGCATACAGATTGGTGCGTTTGCTGAACGCATGCGTGTAGCCCAGACTGATCATGCTCTGCATGGCAATCGCGTACCGCGCATTCTGGCGCATGCTGGCCGTTGGCTGGGCGGCCTGCAGCAGGCCGAATACGCGGGAGCCGTGATTCACCGGCACGGTGACGCCGAACATATAGGAGTTCACTGCAACGTTTGGATCGAACACCACGTTGGTCGTGTTTGCGTCGAACAACCGATCCTCACCCAGTAGAGGTCGTTGGTTCATCCAGCCATTACGCGCCTGACCGTAAGCCGCGGACAACTGGACGCCCGCCATCTCCGCCATGGCGCCAGTGGCCCACGCGCTGGCAGTCGGGTAGTTTCCTGCCACGGACACATCGGGGTAGAAAGCGTCATAGGTCGCCGTCAGGTAGTGTGAGCCGCCGTCATAAGCCAGGCCCGCGGTCAACGCGCGCAGGTTTTCGGAAGTATTGAAGTTGTAGCGCTCGCTGCGCGGGTTAGCCGCGACGATCCTGCCATTTTGCGCATAGGCGGAGACGGCCTGCGCGGCGAACGAGTAGCCGAGACCGGCGCGAATGCCCGCGTATTCCGGGGTTTCGAACCTGACCATGTTGCTGAGCCGCTCGGCGTTGGCGGAACCAAACGACAGCCCCATCGATGCGCTGGTGAATTCACCGGGGCCAAAGGGCGTTAGCGGACTGAAGTAGGCATCGGCAAAATTGTACTGGCGTCCGAACCCGATCTTGCCGGCTGATTTCGAATGCAGGCCAAGCCATGCTTCACGGCCGAAGAGACGCCCCTCCTCCTGCAGGCTTCCGTTGCCGGCATCGAAGCCGTTTTCGAGCACGAACGCAACCCGCACGCCGCGACCAAGGTCCTCGGTGCCACGCAGGCCAAAGTGACTTTCTGTCTGCCCGCCGCTGGTCAGACCGAAGCTGGAGTTGGCGTCAAACGCGGTGGCAGGCTCCCCCGTGTAGCGCTGGTTCGTAAGCCCGAGATCAACCGTACCGTAAAGCGTCACATCGGTCTTTGCCTGAGCTGCGGATGCAAGCGCCATCAGGAGCGGCAGGGCCCCGACCGCGATCCGCAGGCCGGGGTTGCGCGCTGGCACGGGTCTTCTGACTACTTTGTTCATCGGATTCGTCTCCTTTGACAAAAAGGGGCGAATTCTAGGGACGCAGAGCTCCAAATTGATGACGAGATGTTTGTGAATGCAACCAGCCTTGGATGGACCGCACAGACGACAGAGTTCTCCTGGCGAGCGCCTGCGCAACGCTAATCCGTTGGCCTGCAACGGATTAGCACGAGTTTGGCCGATCCACAGGCAGCGCCGCAACGGAATCCCGGAGACACATCCAATTTCACCTGGACATTGCACGATCAGGACTCGACACGTGGAACCACGAAACTGCGCTTGCGCAGCATTATGCTAAACAAGCGAGTATCGGCACCTGGCGTTGCGCGCAAGGCCACCGGGATATTCAGCCAAACAGGCAAACGGCCAAACAGGCAAACGGCCAAACAAGCAAACAGACAGTCAGTCAATCAGCCAAGGAGAAACGATGCTCGGCAACCTGTTCCGGAACACGGCGATGCCCGCGGATGGCGGCGAAATCTTTGAGACCCTGCTTGCCGGTGCTGACACGCGCGTCGAGCGCATCGTTTCCCATGGGCAGTCGAGTCCGCCGGGATTCTGGTACGACCAGGCGCAACTCGAATGGGTGGCGCTGCTGGAGGGCGAAGCCTTGCTGCGCTTCGAGGACGAGCCAGAGCCCCGGCACCTGATCGCCGGCGACTGGATCTCCATCGCCGCGCGGCGCCGGCATCGCATTGAGTGGACCATCCCGGATCGCCCAACTGTCTGGCTGGCGGTGCACCTGACCGCCACCCGAACCGGGGTTAACCCTGATCTGACATAAACTGTGTGTCTTAAAAAAATATTGAGGAGACACTCATGCGACTCTGGTACCAGACGTTTTCCAGATTTGCGGCGTTCGGGCAGTACGGCGAAGCGCTGGTGCGCATGATCAAATCCGCAGCCGATAGCGGCACCCAGATCGACACGCACGATCTCTCCAAGGGCGGTATCGCCGACCAGTACCGCTACATCGAGTATCTGGACACCGCGGAGGTCATCAACAATGGTTTGCGCGCGCAGAGCGAAGGCTACGATGCATTCCTGATCGGCAACATCATCGATCCGGGCATTCGCGAATTGCGCGAACTGCTGACGATCCCGGTTCTCGGTCTGTGTGAAACGACCCTGAACGTGTCGACCATGATGGGGACATCGTTCACCCTGGTGTCAGTCAACAACAAGTTTGCCTCGCGCGTGATCGAAAACGTACGTCGCTACGGGCATGAGCCAAGAATGATTTCAGTCGAGCCGATGCGCGTGGATCATCTGCCAAAACTCGCCTCCGGATTCTCGGGTGCGCGACAGGACGCTCAGGCACGCGAAGCGATTTTCGACGCGTTTCGCGAAGCCGCGCGCGCGGGGATCGCCAAGGGTGCCGAAGTGATCATCCCCGCCGGCGGCGTCGTGATGACCATGCTCGCCAACGCGGGCGTTTATGAGGTCGACGGCGTACCGGTGCTCGACGGCACGACCGCGCTGACCAAAATGGGCGAAACGGCAGTCAAGCTGCACCGACTGACCGGCACGTTCACCAGCAAGCGCCTGGCGTACGCCCCGCCAGGCGGAAACGTTCTGCGCGAAGTCCGCGCAGCCTACGGGCCAGACATCTACCCTGGCGCCAGCTAAGGACCCAAAATCCCGATGTACCCCGGCACCCCGCAGTGGTGCCAAGACAATCGATTGCGCCACCGTACAAAGCAGCAGGCAGACTGATGAAGATTTTTTACGGATGGAAGATGGTGGGGGCAGCGTCAACGCTGCAGTTCCTCCAGTCCATGATGTGGTACCAGGCTTTTGGCGCTTACGCAGCCATTCTGATGGAGGATAAGGGCTGGAGCAAAACCGCAGTCGCGGGCGGGGCGGCGTTGCAGTCGATGGAAGGCGCCATCATCGGCCCCATTCTGGGCGGCATTCTCGACAAGTTCGGCTCGCGCGGCGTGATCCGCTTCGGCACGATCATGTTCGGCGTGGGCCTCATGGTCTTCAGTCAGGTCGACTCCATCCCGATGTTTTACGGCACCATGGTCCTGATGATGTTCGGGTGCTCCATGGCGGGCTACTTTCCGCTGAATGTCGGTGTCATCCAGTGGTTCGAGCGCAAGCGCGCACGGGCTCTGTCCATGATCAGTCTGGGTCTGGGCATCGGTGGCATGTGCGTGCCGCTGGTGGCATGGTGCATCGAGTATTTCGGCTGGCGTCCGACGGCTTTCGGCTGCGGCGTGCTTGCCATTGCCATCGGTTACCCGATGGCCTGCGTCTTCCGGCGACGCCCGGAGGATTTCGGCGAAGTCGTCGATGGCGGTCCGTCCAAACCGTCTGAACACGAACGCAAGGGGCACCGCACACCCGCGCGGACCGAGGTCGATTTCACCGCGCGCGAGGCCTTTCGCACGCGGGCGTTCTGGTTGCTTTCCGGCGGCCATGCGCTGGCGCTGGTGGTCGTATCGGCAGTGAACGCCCACGCAATCAACCATATGCGGATTTCACTTGGCTTCACGATCGCCCACGCCGCCACCATCATCACGGTCATGACGATGTTTCAGGTGCTCGGCGTATTAATTGGCGGCTACATCGGCGACAAAGTCGAAAAGCGCCTTGTCGCGGCCGGTTGCATGTGGAGCCACGCCATCGGTCTGCTGATGCTGACCTATGCGACAGGCATGAGTATGCTGCTGGCGTTCGCGGTACTGCACGGTCTGGCGTGGGGTGTCCGGGGGCCCTTCATGCAGGCAATCCGCGCGGACTATTTCGGCCGCACCGCCATCGGCAGCATTCTGGGCATTTCGGCCATCATCGCGTCGGTCGGCCAGGTCTCAGGGCCCCTGCTGGCGGGCGTGCTGGGTGACGCCACCGGCAACTACCAGCTGGGGTTCACGGTACTCGCGTTCATTGCAGCGGGTGGCTCGGCCCTGTTCCTGGCCGCCCGCCGCCCCCCGCCACCGCCGCGCTTGCGGCCGCCGACTTCCGCACCGGCCTGACAGCGCGCATAGTGCGGTTTTGCGCCACACCATTCGCCTCAATGACACGCGAGTCAGGAAGCGCTTTGTAGTATGATGTTGCACTCTCTTAAAGGCGCAATGGCAGAGTGGTTATGCAGCGGATTGCAAATCCGTCAAGGTCGGTTCGATTCCGGCTTGCGCCTCCATAAAATCGCGCCTTGCCCGCGGTGATGGGCGGTAAATCTCAGTCCGCCTTCTCCTGCCAGATCGCCATCTGCTCCCAACCTGCCGGAAAGCCCATATCCGCCACCGCAATCTGCGGCGTCGCCTGAATCAACGCTTTGAGGCGCTGCCGCCAGTTAGTTGCGGGACTGATCGCGCCCATCAAGCAGGCAAGCATGGTCAACGTGTTGTAGATCCGGCGGTCTTGCTCCTGATTGAACTGCGCCGAAAGCCCGCTGGGCTTCTTCATCGGAATCTGCATTTTCAACGACAATTTGCGGTTCCACACCCTACCGTGGTGAGCGCAGTGGTTGCGCACGACGGTGAGGTGATGGGCAAACGACGCCAACACCTTTTCATCCAACCCGTAGGCATCGGCAATAGCTTACCGGTCTTGGGGTATACGCAGGTTCTGCAGCCAGCGAGAGAGGTGGCCAAGCGTCATCAACTCGCAGGCCACCCACAAAGGCGGGTTGGACAACTGCGGGTATTTTCTGCGGTAATGTTCGGCAAATGTTTCGCGGCTTCGGGCGTACTCCTTGACGAGCTCGTCACGGCTTTGTTGCCACGAAGGCGCTTTGGAGAAATGCGTTTGATTTTCGTGGGCAAAGGGGCCGTAGCGCAGGCTGAGCATGCTTGCCAGGTGGCTGCGCAAGGATATCTCCACTCGCTCAATCGCGTCGATGAGCAGCAAACGCAGTTCGCGGTCAAATTCGTAAATGGCGAGCACGGTCGCGAAATCGGCCCCATCGGTGAACGCGTGGTCATCGCCACTGCTGGTCGTTCGCTCAAAGGGCAGCCAGTAAGCGCGCAGACGGTAGTAACTAATGTGGGTCAGCTGCTGCCGCGCTTGAGCACGGTCAGCGATATGCATGCCACGCCGGATCAGCAGGTCGACTTGCTGGTCGGTGGTCAACGCCGGTTTGCAGTACCGCGTCATCGGCCTACCTTGTCAGTCGAAACAGAAGGCATAAAAAACCGTCAATGGGTTCGGCCGTGTGCAGCGCGGCGGAAACTTTGGCGGACTTCGGTGTCACGGCGTAGCTCTAAAAAAAGTAACCCCCCTGGTGCGCATCGTTGAGAGGCGTGGGGGGTGTTGTTGGATTGAATTATATTGCAAAGGCGCGGCCTTACGCCAGTAAAAATCCGTCCGCCTTTGATCCGGGCCGGTTCGATTCCGGCTTGCGCCTCCAGAGCAGGCTACTTCGGGAAGCGCCGGGCGAGATGCGCCCGAAACGCGGAGCCGATGCCGATATGGTGATCGCCAGAGTCTAATTGGGTTGTCGTGCAACAGTTGGCCGAACAGCGCAGTCGCGAATCGTTATGTGATCGCCATCCTGCGCCACCCCGGTTTAACTGAACCGTCGACCTGGGCAGGCTACGCCGGGCTCTATTCACGCCTGGGTGAGCGCCATCGCGGGTAGCTCGCCCATGGCATGACCAGAATTATTAGCATGAATTGCATAACAGATATCAATAACCATAACATTTTTATATTTCAACACGTATTTTTCGCAACGATTGCCGCTAAACTAATGCCATTCCGGCAATCAATCGTCCTCATGATGAAAGCGATGGTCACGCAGCCGACCCTCGGTAGTTCCCTCGACGGTAGCCTAAAACATAAGCAGGTAGCAGCCATGCGAGCACCAAAGAATTCTGACCTG